>NZ_CAMLJP010000002.1 GCF_946480385.1 uncultured Azospirillum sp. | reverse complement strand
ATAAATGCCAGCTCGGGGGAATCCCCCGATTCCGATGCCGATCAATCCGCTCTAGACAGCGAAGATGCTACACTCTGTCCCTGAAGTGGGAACACCATCCGACCTGGGAGGCGCCCACGGACACAAGGAGGAAGCATGGAGATTGAGGATCTCAGAACGTTTGTTGAGGTGGCCGATGCCGGGGGCATCAATTCCGCGGCTCGCCGCCTGGGCCTTGCAAAGTCGATCGTCAGCCGGCGCCTACTGCGGCTCGAGGAGGAACTCGGCGCGGAACTGCTTGCGCGGACCACGCGCAGCGCAGTCCTGACCGAAGCGGGCATATCGTTCCGGGATCAGGCGGCGGACATCTGCGCAAAGATCGACGCAGCACGCGAGGAAATGTCTCCCAACGGCGATATCCGGGGATTGCTCCGGATCGCCGGGCCAGCCTCTGTCGGCACCTATTTCGCATCTGTGCTCGCGGATTTTGCCCGCCGACATCCAGCGTTGAATGTGCACACGTGGTTTTCGGATCAGTATGTCGATCTCGCCGCAGAAGGTTTCGATTGCGCCATCCGCGTCGGCTACATGCCTGATTCGAACCTCATCGCCCGCAAGATCGGGTCGCTGCCGATGCGGCTCTATGCCAGCCCGGACTATATCGCGGAAAACGGTGCGCCTGAGTATCCCGGCGACATATTGAAACACGCCGCCATCACCGCCGGCACTAACAGCTGGGTCTTCAGCGACGATGACCAGAGCTTCACGGTGAACCCGCAAGGGCGCTTCAGGGCCGACAATGCTTATGTCCTTGCGGAAGCTGCGGCACCAGCCTTCCATCCTTGCCATGGGGGCTATGATCGCCGCCCCCTATGTCGAGGATGGAAGGCTGGTGCCGATCATGACTCGGTTCACGCTGCCTGACGTCGGCATTTTCGTCGTGCACCCGCCAAGTCAGCACACGCCGAGAAAAGTGAGAGTTCTGATCGATCTGATGGTAGAGCGGTTTGCCTCGGGTCATTTCTGATCAGGCGCGTGGCTATCGGAGGGAGAGAGCGCCGGCGTATTGCTTGCGTTCGTCTATTCGCCTCTATGCCGCACCTGCCGGTCAGGGAGAATCCGCCGATATGTACACTACAGTCCGAAAATCCCGCACGGCATCAGTGTGGTGCATTGAGGCGAGCGGGAACGGCATGAGCCCATGTCCCCCGTCTTTTCACGCGACGGGGACATAGGTCGGGCGTGCAAAGCCGAACATACGGTTGAGCAGGGTGCTGGCGATGACGAGCTCGGTACGCCACCTCCGCCTTGGCCCGCGCGTTGTAGCCGGACGTTCGCTGCCAAGCCATGCGTCCTGTCTCGGCAATCGCCTGGATGTGACGGTCGTGCCGAGTGGGCGCGGTCTCGACGGTGGTGCTGAAGACGGCATCGGCGCGCGGTGGCGCGATCGCCTCCTCCTCCGGGTGGCGGGCCGCCACGGCCGCGTACACGGCGGTGCGGTCGTTCTTGGAGCCGTGCTTCTCAACCAGCCATTCGCCGGGCCCGCTGAGTTTCAGCCCCGTGCTGTCGACCAGCAGGGTCAGTGCCGTCTCGATAGCCACGGCCGAGTAGCGTGGTTGCCCGCCACGGGTGGTGCGTGGGGCGGCAAGCCAGGTCTGAACGGCCTCCGCGCTGAACCAGATGGTCAAACTGCCGCGCTGATGTAGGCCAGCCTCATAGGCCGCCCAATTCGTTACGCGGTACCCGGCACGAGGAAACTGATGGCGGTGGCCAGCGTGGTGTTTGAACGGCATCGGGCGGCGATTGTGGCGGGCATCAACTCGGCCCGACGTCTACGCCGAGCCGCAGTCCCCCGCCAATCCCCCATTCGTGCAACACGCTGGCCTGCCCTCAAACTCTGTAACGGAACCGCCGCGGTTGGCAGATCCGGCGGTCCGTCGCTGGTGGCAGACCACCTCGCCCAGCCGGCGATTGCGCGCTTGGAATTATGCCATTCGTTCCTTTGCAGGCCAGCCGCTGCCTTCCAGCGCGACAACGGCCTCTCACTGGAATTCGTCCGTGAAGGACCATCTCGTCCTTGTCATCAGACACCTTTCGGCTCCACCCGGAACTCGGCTCAGGTGTTCACCGAACCCGGGCACGATCAGCCCCTCCATCGGTGGGCAAAGCCAGCCTTCATGGGAGCAGGGCTTGCCCGCAGCTGGCCCGTGCTTCTGCGCCCATGCCTGCCCGGAACGCCGTCCGATGGAGTCAGGCGAGGGCGGAAAGCTCCCGGTCGATGTCGGCGACACGGGCAAGAAGCCGCTGCTTTTCCGCTTCCAGCATCGCCCGGCGGTCGTCGTTGCGTTGAACTGCGTTCGTTCGGATGCGCCGTTTGAACGCGACGATCTCGGTGCGGCGCATGTCGGGGCGGATCACGCCCTCGGCGACTGCCTGGGCGCGCTCCGTGTCGGACAGCGTTGCGGCATGATAAACCACCGAATAACCGGCCGCCTCAACGCCCGGCGGCAACAGGCCGGCGGTCACCGCGCGGTAGGCGGTCATGATCTGGCTGCGGACGACCTTGCCGAAGCGCAGGCGCTCGATCACTTGGGCAAACTGCTCCGCCGAAAGCTTCTTCTGCGCCTCTTCCAAATAGCGTCCAATTGCAAGGAAGCTTTTCTGTGCCTCCTCCCACAAGCGGTCGATGGTCTCGACATACTCGTCGGGCGTTGCGGGGTCCGCCGGCAATGCATCACCTTGGCTGGACGGCCGGTTCGACGGCAGGCGTTGCGCCAATGGGGCGATGGACCGTTTGATCTCATCCGCGTCGAGCAGTTTGAGCGGGGGCCGCTTAGCCATGCTCCGCCTCCATCAGGGATGCCACGTCTGCCGCAATGGCGCCGAAGTCTTCGCGCGCCTCAGGGGCTGCGAGCGGAGCGCCATTCCAAGAAGCCTGCTGATAGGCGGTGCGGGTCGGCAGGTCGGCACTTAGTACCGGTACGCCCATCACCTCGAGCTGGGCCCGGGTGTGTCCGGTCACCTGGGCACGCCGGTTGACCTGGGTCAGCACGGCGGCATGCAGGATTTTGCGGCGGACCATCTTGCCGGCCGATTGGATCAGTTCCTGGGTGCGCACCGCCTCGACCACGTCCTTGCGGTCGGTCTTGCACGGAATCAGCACGAAGTCGGCGGCGCTGATGGCGTAGAGCATGCCTCTCTGCAGGGCGCCGGCGACATCGATCAGCACATAGTCGGAGCGTTCGACCGCGCCGGCCACGCTGTCGATCACCGCTTCCTCCTCGACCGGCGTGCACGGAATGCCATTTCGCGGATCGGACAGCCAGTCGTGAAGGTTGCGGTTGGGATCGGTGTCGATGCATTCCACCCTCCGGCCTTGCCTGCAAAGAAGGTCGGCAAGGCCGGCCGCCAGCGTGGTTTTTCCCGAACCACCCTTGGAGGTGGCTATTGCGATTACAGGCAAGGTGCCGCTCCGAGTTTGACCGGTCAAACAAGGGGGCAAGTTGCGGGAAAGCGGTGCCGGGTGTCAACCGGAAGGGGCTTGGAAATTATGAGCTTTGGACATCACCGTGACCGTCCTTGCGGATGGCGGACAGGCGGCGGCCTATGTCGCGCGAGGGATGTTGCGATGACAATGCATCCATTCTGTCATCGGTTAGATCACGCCTGAACAGGCCGAACCCGGATCCGCGTGCACCCGAGTCCACAGGGCCGAAGCATGATCAACTTGGCGATCCCGGTCTAAATATCGGACGGTCAAGAGAATCAGTCGCTTCAACTGAAGTGATGATGCTTGCATCGCCTTTGGTTGCAGATGTGCCGAAATTCACACTTCGCTGTGTGGTGCCAGCGATGCTACCCTGTGCTGAAAAAGCCAGGGAGGACCGCAGTGTCGGACGAATTCGTCAAGTCGATGGAACCCGTCGTAGGTGTGCACACCGGCCAATCTCCGCGTGAGCCCGAGGACGGCGCGGCGCTCTGCTTGTCGGGCGGAGGCTACCGGGCCATGCTCTTCCACGTGGGCGCTCTCTGGCGTCTGTACGAAGCGGGGCGGCTGCAGGACATCAAGCGTATCTCCAGCGTTTCCGGCGGCTCCATCACATCCGCTGTGCTGGCGCTGGCCTGGAAGCACCTGGATTTCAAACTGGAGTCCCTGCACAGCCATTTCGTGCCGCGCGTCGTCGACCCGATCCGTGCCATGGCTGGAGAGACCATCGACGCGGACTCCATCATTTTGGGCATCGCCCTGCCTGGCCGTATCAGCGACAGGATCGCCGCTGCGTACGACCGCCATCTGTTCAAGGGAGCGACGCTCCAGGACCTCCCGGACGACGCCGGGGGCGCCGCACCGCGCTTCGTGATCAACGCGACGAACGTGCAGTCGGGGGCGCTCTGGCGGTTCATGCGGCCATACATGCGCGATTACCGGGTCGGCGAGGTGCTCAATCCCACCGTGCCGCTCGCCCAGGCGGTGGCTGCGTCTTCGGCGTTCCCGCCCTTGCTTTCGCCGTTCGAGATGCGGCTCGATCCGGAGTCATTTGTTCCGGGCTCCGGTCTCGATCTCCAGGAGAGGCCATACACCTCGCAGGTTCTGTTGACCGATGGCGGGGTCTACGACAACCTTGGCCTTGAAACGGCTTGGAAGCGGTACAAGACCATCCTGGTTAGCGATGGCGGCGGCAAGATGCAGGCGCAGCCGGAACCCAAGAGTGACTGGGGACGCCACGCTTACCGTGTCCTCGACCTTGTCGACAACCAGGTCCGTTCGTTGCGCAAGCGCCAGTTGATCGACTCCTACCAGACGAATCTGCGGCAGGGGGCATACTGGGGCATCCGCACCGACGTGGCCAAGTATCCGCTCAGCGGAACACTCCCCTGTCCGCAACATCGCACGTTGGAACTCGCCGAAATCGCCACCCGCCTGAAGCGGTTGCCTGACGACGTTCAGGAACGCCTCATCAACTGGGGCTACGCGGTCTGCGACGCCGCCTTGCGGGCGCACGTCGACCCATCGCTCAAGCAGGGAAAGTTCCCTTACGCCAGCGGAGTGTAAGCGATGGAGGCTGGCCGGACGCGGTGTTCAAGCGCTTGCGTGCCCTTGACGGGACGATTGTGCGTCTTTCCAGGTGCGAGGACGCCACGCTGGTCTGGCAGGTGTCGCTGAATCGCCGCTCTGCCCCGGCATTGTGGGTGCTCTACCCGACACGGCGGCTGCTCAACGCCCGCGCTTCCGCCTTTCTCGATTATCTGAAAGCGGCCTTTCCACAAGGGACCGCCGATGAACTCGCGGCCTATGTCGAGGGGTGATGCTGTCCCGGCTTCGGTCCGTCGCGGTGGCGCCGGACATGGTCGATCAGGGCGCGGAGCTTGGGCGTCACCGTGCGCCGGCTCGGGAAATACAGGAAGAAACCGGCGAAGGGCGGCAGCCAATCGTCGAGGATCGAGACGAGTTCCCCGCGCTCAAGATAGGGCTGGAACGTCTCCTCCATGCCGAAGGTGATGCCGGCGCCGGCAAGCGACGCGCGGAGCATCAGCAGCATGTCGTTGGTGGTGATCTGCGGCTCGACCGAGACGTCGAAGGCGTGCCCGTCCTTCTCGAACTCCCAGCGATAGGGGGCGGTCTCCGGCTGCGGACGCCAGCCGATGCAGCGATGGCGGACGAGATCGCGCGGATGCTCCGGCGTGCCGTGACGCGCCAGATAGCTGGGCGTCGCCACCGCGATCTGGCGCTGGTCGCCGGTCAGCGGCACCGCGATCATGTCGCGCTCGATCACCTCGCCCAGGCGCACGCCGGCGTCGAAGCCGGCGGCGACGATGTCGAACTCCAGATCCGTCACCGTCACGTCGAGCGTGACGCCGGGATAGGCTTCGCTGAAGGAGGCGATCAGCGATCCGGACAGGAACCGCTCGGCGATCGAGGTGACGGCGATCCGCAGCAGGCCGCGGGGCTCCTCCGCCGAACCGGAGGCCGCGTCGATGGCGCCCGCAATCTCGGCCAGGGGCGCGGAGACCCGTGCCAGGAACCGCTCGCCGGCTTCGGTCAGCCGCACGCTGCGGGTGGTGCGCAGGAAAAGCGCCTGCCCGAGAGCGGCCTCCAGCCGCTGAACGCCCTGGCTGACCGCCGAGCGCGTCACGCCGAGGCGGTCCGCCGCCGCACGGAAATTGCCGGTCTCCGCCACCGCGGTGAACAGGGTCAACAGGTTCAGGTCGATCTGCATTGGTTAGCCGTTCTAACCACACCATTCAATTCTTAGCACGTTATCTCGACAGCGGTCCAATGCCACCTTCTGGGCATGGACGGCGGGCGCACAAATCGCTCCGCCGGCTTCAAGGAGACCGCAATGACCAACCTGTCAAACGCCGCCCGCGTTTATGATTTGACCGGCAAGGTGGCGCTGGTGACCGGTGCCCGCCGCGGCATCGGACGCACCGTGCTCGACCTGCTGCGGGCGCGTGGCGCGCGGATCGTCGCCTCCGACCTGTCCGACGAGGTCCGGTCGCTGGAGTCCGCCGACATCGCCACGCTGGTCGGCGACGTATCCGACGAGGAGCTTGCCCGGCGCTCGGTCGATCTTGCCCGCGAGCGCTTCGGCCGGCTCGACATCGTCGTCTGCAATGCCGGGCGCACCCTGAACAAGCCACTGAGCGAGACCTCGGTCGAGGAGTACGACCGCATCTTCCAGATCAATGCCCGCGGCGCCTTCGTCACCATCCGCGCCGCGGTGCCGCTGATGGAGGAGGGCGGCGGCGGTGCCGTCGTCATCAACTCCTCGCTGTCGGCGACGACAGCCTTCCCGACGCAGGCCGCCTACGCCTCGTCCAAGGCGGCATCGGCGCAGCTCGCCCGCATCGTCGCCGTCGAATATGGCCGCCGGGGCATCCGCTGCAACGTGGTCCTGCCCGGCGTCATCGACACCGACATCATGGAGGGCGTGGTCGAGAACGGCCGGGAGATGCTGCGGAGCTTCGGCGACGCCCACCCGGTCGGGCGCATCGGCCGCCCGGAGGAGGTGGCGGAGGCCATCGCCTTCCTGGCCTCGCCGGCCTCCAGCTTCATCACCGGCGCACAGCTTTTCGTCGACGGCGGCTACACGGCGCAGTGACGGCCGTAATCAACGAACCACAGGAGACAGCCATGACCATCGACCAGATCGTTCTCATCACCGGTGCGTCCAGCGGCATCGGCGAAGCCACCGCGCGCGTCCTTGCCGAGGCCGGCGCCACCCTGATGCTGGGGGCGCGGCGCACCGACCGGCTCGACACGCTCGTCCGCGACATCGCGGCGAAGGGCGGCAGGGCCGCCGCCCGCGCCCTCGACGTCACCGACCGCGCCAGCATGGACGGCTTCGTCGCCGAGGCGCGCGAACGCTTCGGCCGGATCGACGTCCTCGTCAACAATGCCGGCGTGATGCCGCTGTCACCGCTCGCCTCGCTGAAGGTCGAGGAGTGGGACCGCATGATCGACGTCAACATCCGCGGCGTCCTCCATGGCATCGCGGCCGTCCTGCCGGTCATGGAAGCGCGGGGGAGCGGGCACGTCGTCAACATCGGCTCCGTCGGCAGCTTCGAGGTGGTGCCGACCTCCGCCGTCTACAGCGCGACCAAGTTCGCGGTGCGGGCGATCACCGACGGATTGCGGCAGGAAAGCGAAACGATCCGCACGACCTGCATCTATCCCGGCGTGACCCGCTCCGAACTCGCCGACACCATCACCGACGAAACGGCCGCCCGGGCGATGGTGGAGTACCGCCGCAACGCGATCGAGCCGGAAGCGATCGGACGGGCCGTCCTCTTCGCTATCGAACAGCCGCGGGAGGTCGGGGTCAACGAGATCACCGTCCGACCGGTAGCCCGGCACTAGGAGCAGGGCAGGGCAGGCCGATTCACCAGCCACTTGTCCCTGCCGGGGCCCCGTCGTCCGTCCCCCGGCAGGCGGCGAGCACCTGACCGCGCAGCCAGCGGTGGGCCGGGTCGGCATCCTGGCGCGGGTGCCACATCTGGGTCACCGTGACGTCCGTCATCGGCACCGGCAGCGGGAAGGTGCGGACGCCGGCTATGCCGGAGGCGACCTGCCGCTCCGATACCAGGGCGACGAGGTCAGAGGCGCGGACGATCGCCAGGGCGGCCGGGAAGCTCGGCACCACGGCGACCACCTTGCGGGAGAGGCCGAGGGCGGCGAGGGCATCATCCACCTGATCCCTCGGCCGGCCGCTGCGCGAGGTGACGACATGGCCACAGGCGGCATACCGGTCGGCCGTCACCGCGTCCCGCAGCAGCAGCGGATGGCCGTCCCGCACGGCGCCGACCAGCCGGTCGCCGAGCAATTTCTGCACCTTCAGCTCGGGTGCGGTTTCCGCATGGGCGCCAATCTCCAGATCGATGCGTCCGTCGCGCAGCGCCTGCGCATCCCGATCCGTCCTCGGCGCGAAGCGCAGGAGAACGCCCGGCGCCTCTGCGGTGACCCGGCTGACCAGCCGGGCGGCGAAGACCTCAATGAAGCTATCGCTGGCGCGCAGGGTGAAGGTGCGTTCCAGCCCGGCAATGTCGACCGCTGCCGCCGGACGCAGCGCCGCGCGCACCTCGTCGGCCAGATCATGCACCCGATCCCGCAGCTGGATGGCGCGCGGCGTCGGGACCAGCCCGCGTCCGGCGCGGACGAGCAGGGGATCCCCGGTGGCGTCCCGCAGGCGCGCCAATGTGCGGCTCATGGCGGAATCGCTGAGGCCGAGCCGCCGCGCGGCCTTGACGACGCTGCCTTCCGCAAGCAGCGCGTCGAGCGCGACGAGGAGGTTGAAATCGGGATCGGCCATGTGCGGAAAGGCTAACACATGGCGTTCCATGCAGGAATACTTTGCATGGGCTGCGTCTACCGCCATGCCGCGGCGTCGCCATACTGGTCTCCAAGACTTCTGGAGACATGCGATGCCCCAATCCACCAGCGCCCGGCCGGCTGCTTCCCAACCGTCGGAGGGGCTGTCGGGCTTCCGCCGCGCCGCTGCCGTCGCGTCCATCCTGACGGCGATCGTGCTCGTCGTGCTCGATGGCGCCGTCGTCAACATCGCCTTGCCGACCATCGCCGACACGCTGGGGGTCGCGCCGGCGGAGTCCGTCTGGGTCGTCACCGGCTATCAGCTGGCGCTCGTGGTGGCGCTGTTGCCGGCCGGCGCCCTCGGCGAAAGCCTGGGGTACCGGAAGGTGTTCGCCACCGGCGTTCTTCTGTTCACCGCCGCTTCGGTCGGCTGCGCCCTGGCACCGACGCTTCCCTGGCTGGTCGCCGCGAGGCTGATGCAGGGCCTGGGCGGCGCCGTGGTGATGTCGCTCGCCGTCGCCCTCTTGCGTTTCGTCTATCCACCGCGGCTGTTGGGCGCCGCCATCGGTTGGAACGCCCTGGTCATCGCCCTATCGGCGGCGGCGGGACCGACCGTCGGGGCGGCCATCCTCGCCGTCGCCCCCTGGCCGGTGCTGTTCGCCGTCAACATCCCGATCGGCGTCATCGTGCTGCTGACCGCACGCGCGTTGCCGGCGGTCGAGGGGGTGAAGCGCCGCATCGCCCCCGTCAGCGTCGTCCTCAACGCCGGCTTCTTCGTGGCGCTGGTGATGGGAGCCGAAACCGTCGCGTCCCAGGTCGTGGCAGGCGGCGCCCTGCTGCTGGTCGCGGCGCTCTGCCTTGCCGGCCTGATCCGGCGGGAGCACGGGCAGGAGGCGCCGCTGATCCCGCTCGACCTGCTGCGGGTGCGCTCCTTCCGCCTGTCGGTGGTCGCCTCCGTCCTCTGCTTCACGGGCCAGATGGCGAGCACCGTGGCGCTGCCCTTCTACCTGCAGAACGGGCTGGGGCAGGACGCCTTCACCGCCGGGCTGTTCATGGTGCCCTGGCCGCTTGCGACCGCCGTCGCGGCGCCGGTCGCCGGCCGGCTTTCCGATCGCCTGCCGACCGGCTTGCTGTGCGCCGCCGGCGGCCTGCTGCTCGCCGCCGGTCTCGCCCTGTCGGCAGTCTGGCCGCTTCAGCGCGATCCACTGCCCCTGCTGGCCTTCATGGTCATCAGCGGCTTCGGTTTCGGCCTGTTCCAGACGCCCAACAACCGCAATATGCTGCTCACCGTGCCGAAGGCGCGCAGCGGTGCCGCCGGAGGGATGCAGGGCACCGCAAGGCTGGTCGGACAGACCGCCGGTGCGGTGACCATGACGCTGCTCTTTTCCCTGGTTTCCAGCCCCGTGGAGGCGCCCCGGATCGGGCTTGCCGTGGCGGCCGTCTTCACCCTGACGGGCGGCGTCGCAAGCCTGCTCCGCGTGCCGTCGGACGGTGGAACGGCGGAGGCTGCGGGCGCGACCGGCTCGGCCGGGAACCGGTGGCGGTAGTGGGATCGGACTGGAGTTCCATCCGGCGACCATGCCCACTGCAGGTCCGGCTCGCCAGTTCCGCAGCTTATGTGATGATGCCCGTCGATCGGCTCAGCATCGGTCGCATGACCGTCGGTGGCCGGAAGGCGGGGTCCCTCCCCCCGCACTGGAGAGGAGCCCCGCCACCGGTCAGGCCACCCGCTTGTCGCGGAAGGCTTCGATGGTGCGCATGACGCCGCGCAGCTCGGCCAGACCCTTCAAGCGCCCGACGAAGGAATAGCCGGGGTTCATCGTCTGGCCGATGTCATCGCCCAGCAGATGGCCGTGGTCGGGGCGCATCGGGATCTGCGCGTCGGTACGGCCGATCCGCTTGCGGCGGGCCTCCTCGTCGATCATCGCCGCGGCCACGCCGATCAGGTCGGTGTCGCCGCCGAGGTGGTCGGCCTCGTAGAACGAACCGTCGGGCTCGTGCGTGGTGTTGCGCAGATGGACGAAATGGATGCGCGAGGCGAACTCCTTCGCCATCATCACCAGATCGTTCTTCGGGTTGGACCCGAAGGAGCCCGTGCACAGGGTCAGCCCACAGGCCTCCTGCGGCACGGCGTCGAACAGCGCCCGGACATCCGCCGCGGTGGACATGACCCGCGGCAAGCCGAAGATGGGGAAGGACGGGTCGTCGGGGTGGATGCACAGCCGCACCCCCTCTTCCTCGGCGACGGGCGTGATCTCGCGCAGGAACTCGATCAGGTTGGCGCGCAGATCCTCCACGCCGATCTCCTGGTACAGCTCCAGCATGCCGCGGAAGCTGTCGCGGTCATAGGCGAAGTCGCGGGCCGGCAGCCAGTCGATCAGGTTGCGTTCCAGTTCGGCGACCTGCTCCACCGCCATCGCCTCGAACCGCGCCTTGGCGGCGGCGATGTGGGCAGGGTCGTAGCTCGCCTCCGCGTTGCGGCGCTTCAGCACGAACAGGTCATAGGCGGCGAAATCGACGCTGTCGTAGCGCAGGGCATAGCCGCCGTTCGGCAGCCGGTGCATCAGGTTGGTCCGGCTCCAGTCGGTGATGACCATGAAGTTGTAGCAGATCACCGGGATACCGGCGCGGGCGACATTGCGGATCGACTGCTTGTAATTGTCGATCTTGCTGCGGAAATCGCCGGTGCGGGTCTTGATCTCCTCGCCGACGCCGATGCTTTCCACCACCGCCCAGGTCAGGCCGGCGGCCTCGACCATGGCGCGGCGCTTCTGGATTTCCTCAGGCGTCCAGACGCTGCCCTGATTCATGTGGTGCAGCGCCGTGACGATGCCGGTCGCACCGGCCTGACGGGCCTTCTCCAGGGTGACGGGATCGTCCGGGCCGAACCAGCGCCAGGTTTCCTGCATGATGGGGTCCTTTCAAATTCGGGTGCGGTGGCGGGATTGATGGCCGCCGCAAGTCATGGGGTGGCGAGGAAGGCGGCCAGCGTCCGCTGCACACCTGCGTTCATCAGGCTGTCGAGGTGGTGGACGACTTGGCCGGGGAAGGCGTCCTCGGCCACCAGTTCGGGGGCGAAGATGTCCTCAATGGCGAACAGAGCCGCCGCCAACGCGCCGGCATCGCCGGAATGGACGCGCGCAATGCGGGTCAGCGCCGCCGCCATCGGGTCGGCGACCGTGTAGCCGTTGCCGGCCTCGTCCTTTTCCAGCAGGAAGCGCATCCAGGCGGCAACGGCCAGCGGGATCACCGCCGGGGCCTTGCCGGCGGCGAACAGCTCCCGCGCCGGTTCCAGCAGGCGCGGCGGCAGCTTCTGCGAGCCGTCCGACGAAATCTGGATGGTGCGGTGGCGGATGCCGGGGTTGCGGAAGCGCGCTTCCAATGCCGCGGTGTAGGCGGGAATGTCGGTTCCCGGCACCGGCGGCAGGGTGGGGATCAGGTCCTCCGCCCACAGACGGCGCATGACGGCCGGCAGCTGCGGGTCGGCCATGGCGTCGGCAATGGTCTCGATCCCGGCGATCACCGACAGGTAGGCCAGCAGCGAATGGGCGCCGTTCAGGCAGCGCAGCTTCATCAGCTCGAACGGGTGGACGTCCTCGACCAGGATGGCGCCTGCCTTTTCCCAGGCCGGGCGGCCGAGCGGAAAGCGGTCCTCGATCACCCACTGCTTGAACGGCTCGCTCACCACCGGCCAGACATCGGCGCAGCCGATAGCCTCCTCCACCGTGGCGCGGTCGGCGTCCTGGGTGGCGGGGGTGATGCGGTCGACCATGGTGCAGGGGAAGCTGACTTGGCCCGCGATGTAGGCGGCAAGCTCCGGATCGCACAGCCCGGCATAGCGCACGACGATGCCGCGCACCTTGATGCCGTTCTGGGCGAGGTTGTCGCAGACCAGCACGGTGAAGGGTGGCACTCCGGCGGCGCGGCGGCGGCGGATCGCTTCGGCCAGCAGGCCGGGAACGCTGCGCGGGTGGGTGGGGTCGGCAAGGTCGGCGCGGATCAGCGGATGCGCCTCGTCCAGCGAGCCGGTGGCGGCGTCCTGGCAATAGCCCTTTTCCGTGACCGTCAGGGTGATGATCCGGATTTCCGGCTTCGCCATCAGGGCCAGCACCTCGTCCAGCTGGTCGGCGGTCGCCAGCGCGTCGAGGAAGGAGCCGACGACGCGCAGCCGTTCGCGGTTCTCCTCGCGCACCAGCAGGGTGTAGAGGCAATCCTGCGGCTTCAGCGCGTCGCGGATCGCGGGGGACAGCGGATCGACGCCGACGATGCCCCAGCTCCGGTCGCCGGTCGCCAGCACGTCGTCGGTGTAGGTGGCGAGATGGGCGCGGCAGAAGGCGCCGAGGCCGATATGGACGATGCCCGGCGTCACCGTGGCGCGGTCATAGGCGGGACGTTCGATAGCCGGGGCCAAGCGGTCGAGGCTGTCAGTGGAGAGGCGGGTTCGTGAAGGACGGGCCGCCAGCAGGGCGGTGTTCGCGTCGGGCATGATGGGCTCCGGTTCGCTGCGGTCGCTGCGGTCTCCCTGTCCGCTGCCCTCGGGGGCAGTGCGGGTGGCCGGTGCACCGTCATTCGGTAAGGCTGTTGGTTGCTGGTGAGGACTCCGGGGCAGGGCGCCCCGGAGTATTGGGAGAGAGTGGACGGAGAGATCAGACCTCGATCCCGGCCGGGGTCTTGCCCGATCCGGTCTTTGGCAGGATCAGGTGCATGATCGCCAGACCCACGAGGTAGAGGACCGACGCGATGCCGAACAGCACCTGATAGTTGCCGTTGGTGGCGTCCAGCAGGCGGCCGACGCCCATCGACACGAACATGCCGACGAAATAGGCGCAGAAGCCGCCGATGCCGACCACCGATCCCACCGCGTTGCGCGGCATGGTGTCGGACACGATGGTGTAGACGTTGGCCGAATAGCCCTGGTGGGCGGAGGCGGCGATGCCGATCAGCAGAACGGCGAGCCACATGTTGGACACGGTCGACGCGAAGAATACCGGCAGCACGCAGAGGCCGCAGACCAGGAAGGTCAGCTTGCGGGCGCGCAGCGGCTTCATGCCGCGCTTGATCAGGTGGGAGGAGAACCAGCCGCCGCCGACGCTGCCGAAATCGGCCATGGTGTAGATGATGATCAGCGGCAGCATCGCCCCGAACAGGTTGACGCCATACTGCTTGTTCAGGAAGCCGGGAACCCAGTTCAGGTAGAACCACCAGACCGGAGCCGAGAAGCAGGTGCCGGCGATGTTCGCCCAGGTGCCGCGATAGCTCAGCAGCTTGATCCAGGGAATGTTCTCCTGCGGCTCCACCGGATCGCTGCGGATATAGGCCAGTTCCTCGGCCGTCAGCTTCGGATGCTCCTCCGGCTTGCGGTAGATCAGCAGCCAGGCGATGACCCAGAAGAAGCCGATGCCGCCGGTGACCAGGAAGGCCGCCTGCCAGCCATAGAGGGCGAGCAGGATCGGCACCAGGATCGGCGCCACGACCGCGCCGACGTTGGAGCCGGCGTTGAAGATGCCGGTGGCGAGCGCCCGTTCCTTGGCCGGGAACCACTCCGACACCGCCTTGATCGAGGCCGGGAAATTGCCGCCTTCGGTCAGGCCGAGGCCGGCGCGCGCCACCTTGAAGCCGAGGACGCTGCCCATCAGGGCATGGATGCAGGCGAAGAAGCTCCAGCCTGCGACGGCCGCCGGCAGGCCGATGCGGATGCCGATCTTGTCCATCAGCCGGCCGCAGCCGACATAGCCGAAGGCATAGGCCAGCGAGAAGGCGGCGACGATGTCGCCAAAGTCGGACTCGGTCCAGCCCATGTCGCCCATCAGCGTGGACTTCAGCAGGCCCAGCACCTGCCGGTCCATATAGTTGATGGTGGTCGAGAAGAAGAGCAGGCCGCAGATGGTCCAGCGGTAGCGGCCGATGGCCTTGCTTACCGTGACCGCCGCTTTGCCCGCCGCGTTGCCGAAGCCGCCGGCCTTGCGGGCCGCTTCCGCCGACTGGCCGGGTGGGGCGTCGGCAATAGTCTGTTCGCTCATGATTGGCATCTCCAGCCAGGACGCACGCCGCCGCCGGTCACTGCGCAGGATCCGCGCACCGGTTCCGGTCCATCGAATGTCTTGACCCAATGTTTTCGGGCGCACCGGTGGGCAGGCGCGGCAACCGGTTATCCGGGTTTCCGAGGCACCACCGGGCGGCGGTCGCACGTTTCAGAACTTTTTCCTGGAACAGTCCGGCCATCGTCGGGAGCGGTGCCGCTTCGGGACCGTTCGTGGCGTTGCATACTACCATTCCAGTTGCTGGTATGGTAGTTGCGCCCCTGGCTGACGGTCAACCGCGGCGTCTGCGGCATTTCGTCAGGTCAAGTCCCGCACGCCCTCCGTGACGATGTCGATCAGCCGTTCCGCCGTCGGATCGAGCGTTGCATCCTTCCGGTAGATCGCGAGGTTTATCGAGGGAAGCGGCGGAAGACCGTGGGCCCCTTCTTCCAACACGCGGACGCCGGACGACAGACCAATCGACGTTCGCAGGGTGAGCCCCAGCCCCGCTTCGACTCCGGCCCACAATCCCGAAAGGCTGGGGCTCGTCAGCGCGATGCGCCATGCCCGGCCGGCACGGTCGAGCGCCGCCGTACCGACACTCCGGAACCAGCAGCCGTCATCGAAGGAAACCAGCGGCAGCGCTCCGTCCTCGGATGTCGGCACCGCCATGCCGGTGCCGGGCGCGATCCAGTGGACGGGAAGGGTGGCGATGCCGGTCTTGAATGCCGCCGCCGTCCCGTTGTCCCAGGCGAGGGCGAAGTCCAGCTGTCCCCGCGCCACCCGGTCGAGCAGGTCGTTGTTGCGGCCGACGCGCGCCTCGATCCGGACCTTGGGATGCGCGCGGGCAAAGCGGCCCAGCGCCGCCGGCAACAGCCTTTCCGCAAAATCCTCCTGCATGCCGACCCGCAGCCACCCTTCCGACGTCATGCCGTGAAGAGCGGTGACCGCTTCGTCATTGAGGTCGAGCAGGCGCCGGGCGTAGGCGAGCATGGTCTCTCCCGCCTCGGTCAGGGCAAGGCCCCGACCCGCCTTGCGGAAGATCGGCATGCCGGCCTGTTCCTCGAGCTTCCTGATCTGTGCGCTCACCGCCGAAGTCGAGCGGCCCAGCCGGTCCGCGGCCTTGGCAAAACTGCCGAGGTCCGTTCCGGTGACGAAGCTGCGCAGCACGTCGAGGTCGAAGATCACCTTGCTCACAGGCCATCATCCTGTTTTTTAGGATTAACAGTTCCAATAATCCAGATTATCAGAACGATAATGGCGCGGTATCAGCAGAGAGGCAAGGACAAGCGACATCGAGGCTTCCGGACATGACGATCACAGGTGAAGAACAGGCCCAACGGGCCCCCTTGCGAAAGGTCGGCGGCAATGCCGCCAGCACGGCGTCGGCTGGGCCGGCCCCCCATCGCTGGAAGGTGCTGGGGGTCGGCGTAGCCGCCAACGGCAGTTTTGCCGCGGCCTTGACCGGGCTTCCGGCAACGGCCGTCTCACTGCGATCCGATTACGGGCTGGCGTCGACAGATCTGGGGCTGGTGATCGGGGCCATGGGGCTGGGGGTCGCCGTCAGTGAATTGCTGTGGGGAATGCTGACCGACCGGTGGGGCGACCGTAAGGTGCTGCTGACGGGGCTCGGCCTGACCGGTTTGGTGCTGGCGCTCATGGCGCTGCTGGTGTCGCCGGTGCCGGGCCGCATTCCGTCCACCACGCTCCTCGCAGGCGCCTTCCTGCTGGTCGGCATGATCGGCGGCAGCCTGAACGGGTCGAGCGGACGGGCGGTCATGGCATGGTTCGGCGAGGGCGAGCGGGGCTTCGCCATGAGTGTCCGGCAGATGGCGTTGCCGGCCGGCGGTGCCGCCGGGGCGCTGATCCTTCCTCCGCTCGCCGAGGGCGTCGGATTCCAGGGCGTCTACGGCACGCTGGCGGCACTCTGCCTCATCACCACCGGGCTCGTGTGGCTGTGGGTGAGTGAACCTCCCGCGATGGCGGCGAAGACGCCGGCGGGGACCGATTCGCAAATTTCCGGAAAGGGACCGCTGCGCAACGGACAGGTCTGGAAAACGGTCTTCGGTGTCGGCGCGCTGTGCATTCCACAGGTGGCGGTCGTGACCTTCGCGGCGATCTTCTTGAACGATGTCTGTCATCTCGGCACCACCACGGTGAGCACCAGCATCGTCGCGATTCAGCTTGGCGCGGCCATCGTCCGTGTGTGGAGCGGCCACGTCACTGACCGTCGCCGCAACCGGCGGCCGTTCCTCAAGGCATGCGCCCTGCTGACGGCCGCCGTCTACTGCGTGCTGGCCAGCTTCGTCGCGATCGATACGGCTCTGCCGGAGTCCGGCGGCGCACTCGTGGCGGCTGTGGTCGTCGCCCTGGTCGCCGGCGGGATCGTTGCGTCCAGCTGGCATGGCATCGCCTTCACCGAACTTGCCAGCATCGCGGGCCTCGCGCACACCGGCACGGCTCTCGGCCTCGGCAACACCTTCGCCTTCGGCGCCTACTTCCTCGCCCCGCTGGCGATCCCCCACGTCCTGGAACGGGCGAACTGGAGCGGGGTGTGGCTGGCGGCGGCCGTGGCTGCGCTCGTGGCCTTCGCCCTGTTTCCGAAGGCGACGCCGGAAGGACGCTGATAGGCCGTAAGGAAAAACCGGTCACGGGCGCCGCATGGTCACCACCAGAACGTCACGGAAGGCGGGCCGGTCCGGGTCGGCGGGTTCCACCGGCGTCACGCCATGGAACACCCGTGCATCGTTCAGCACCGCCGATTCCAGCGGATGGCGCAAGGTGAAGCTTCCCAGCGGGTGGCCATTGAGGTCGTGGATGGTGGTGGTGCCGCTCGCGATGTTCTCGCGCCGGATCAGCATCACCAGGACCCAGTCGACGCCGTCCCGATGCATGCCTTCAGGCGTGGGTTGGGCGGCCTCGCCCGCGCGCGCCTCGATGCGGAATTGATGGACCTCCGTGTGCCAGACCTCGGGACGGACGTCCGGCGGCGTTAGCGGATTGAACAGGGCGAAGCTGGTCGCCAGGATCGCGCGCAGGGCGGGATGCGCCGCCACCTCGTCGGTGACCGGCTCGAACCAGCGTTCGATCCCGCCGTTGAGCGGGTTGTAATCGCGGCTCTGGTAATGGGGCTGGTGCGGCTTGCGCCGGATGTCCCCGGCCGAAAGCGCAAAGGCGGCATGGCGCCGCCGCCGGTAACGGCCGCCGTCCGCCATGTAGAGGTCGAGACCCAGGTCATCCCAGCTGTTGCTGAAACCGTCCCAATCCGCCATGCCGGCCTCGCCGAGGAGAACCTGCATGTCGGGTGCCTGGATGAACGAGAATCCGTTCGCCGCGATCCCGTCCCGCACCTGTTGCGTCAGCGTATCCATATCAACTCCCTGTCGCCGGTCTTGAAGCTCTTACGAACCCTCAAATCGGATAGTGCCCGCCCAGAGTCTCGGACAGCCGCCGGCCGACGACCAGCAATAACTGCGCTTTCACCGCCACGCGTTCCTCGGTGAAGTGGGTGAGCGGGCCCGACAGGGTCAGGGCGCCGATCAATCCCTCTCGCTGGGAAAAGACCGGCACGGCGGCTTTTGTTTCGGACTCGCGTTCGCCGAAGGAGTGCAGGGGCAGGGCGGCGAAGTCGGCCGCCGACGCCGTCCCGGCGAAGCGGGTGAGCACAGGGCCGGTGGCCCCCCATCGAGAGGCAGTCGGTCGCCTTCATGGACGTGATCGCGGATCGCCTGGGTCGAATGCTCGCAGAAGGCGCAGATGCGCCATCTCCTGACTGCCAAGATCGCCGTCACCGGCGGCGACGGTGGCGGCCAGCGCGTCAACGAGGCCGCGGCGCCGGGCCTGAAGAAGGTGACGCTGGAACCGGGCGGCGGAACTGGGCGGCAATTCCCCGAATCTCGTCTTCGACGACGTCGACCTCCATCAAGCGGTGAAGGGAGCCGTCTCCGGCGTGTTCTGCGCCTCGGGCCAGACCTGCATGGCGGATTCGCTCCTGCTGATGCAGAAGGCCATCCACGACGCCGTCATTGAGAAGCTGATCGCGGCCGCCGTCGCGGCGCGCATTGCCGACCCGTCGAAGATGGACACGCAGATCGGCCCCATCGCCACCCGTCCGCAATGGGAACAGATCCTGCGGATGATCGGCTTGGCGAAGCAGGACGGCGCGGTCTGTGCGCTCGGCGGTCACGCCCTGTCGGGGCCGGACTACCGCCGGGGGCGGTTCGTGGCGCCGATCATCTTCGCAGGTGCGCAACGACATGCGTATCGTCCCGGAGGAGGTGTTCAGCCCGGTCGAGCCAGTGCCCAACGGCGAGCCGTCCGGTCATCTGAAAGGCTTCGGCACAGGGCAATCTCGGCTATTTCAACCGCAACAAGCGTTTCATCGGCATCGACCTGAAGACGACGGAAGGCCGCGACATCGCGCGTCGTCTCGTTGCCGAGGCCGTCATGCGCGTGGAGAATTTCGCCCCCGGCACGATGGAGCGGCTGGAGCTGGGCGCCGACGCGCTGGCCCGTGCCACCCGCGCCTGATCTATGCCAGCCTGAAGGGCTTCCTCGACGGCCCCTAAGCCGACCGCCTCGCGCTCGACGAGGTGGTGCAGATGATGACCGGCCTCGCCTATATGACCGGGCCGAGGTGCCGGCCGTTGCGGGCCGACACCTCGGTCGTGGACATCACCAGCGGCATGTTGGCGGTTATCGCCATCCTGGTGGCACTGCGCGGCACGCGCGGGTCCCCTCCATGGACGACCTGGACGACAAGCCCTCACCAGCTCAACGGGGTCCCTTTTCCACGCCGATCCAGGGTCCCAATCTCAAGCCGATTGACACGCGACAATCTGCCGTCCTTCAGCATCGCGTCGGGCCTGTGCGGGCAACTGCGCGAACTGGTCCTCGCCCGTCGCCTGGACGTGCTGTTCACCAACGACAGCTTCGACGACATGGACCAGTTGGACAGTCTGTGCCTGCTCACCGAACCTTTCGTGCTTCTGCTGCCGCGCAGTTCCCCGGGGGCGTCGATGAAGCCGCCCTGCGGGCGCTGTCCCGGACGCTGCCGCTGATCCGCAGCACGACGGACAGCGCGCTCGGCCGGTTGGTGGATCAGCATCTGCGGCGCCTGGGCATGGAGGTGCCGCGCAGCTTTGCCTTCGACGCGACCGACACCGTGATGGCTGGTTGCGGAAGAGATGGGATGGAGCCTGCTTCCGCCGACCACGCTGGTGAAAAGCCGTCAGCACCTGAACCACATGCGCGTGCTGCCGTTGCCGACCTCCGGGTTCACGCCGCTCGATCCATCTGGTGATCCGAAAGGGGGAGCTGGGCTCGCTGCCCGCCAACATCCACAAGGTCGGATGCGCAGTCATCACGCAAGAGTTATCTCACCCACGTCTTCGCGATCTCGCCCTGGCTCAAGCCAATGATCAGACGCTGGGTGAACCGCACCGTGATTTCCCGAAGCTCCGCTTCGTGAGAGGGTCTATTCGCCCCGCCAGCGTGGTGGGCGCTTGTTCAGGAAGGCGTCCATCCCTTCCCGAAAATCCGCGCTGGTGTAGCACATCACGATCAGATCCTCTCCGGTTCCGGGATCGCCGCCCTGCCGGAGCCGGCGCAGCGCCTCCTTGGTCGCCCGCAGGGTCAGCGGCGCGTGGGAGGCCACGATGCGAGCGAGCGTTTCGGCACGCTCCGCCAGCGCCGCTGCGTCGGGGAGGATCTCCGACACCAAACCGATGGCCTTCGCCTCCTCGGCCTCGATCAGGCGGGCGGTGAAGATCATCTCGGTGACGCGGGCGGGGCCGATCAGCGCCGACAGCCGGGCGTAATTGTTCATCGACAGGCAATTGCCCAGGGTGCGCGCGATGGGGAAGCCGAATTTGGCGTTGGCCGCGCCGATCCGCAGGTCGCAGGCGGCGGCGATGCCGGCCCCGCCGCCGGTGCAGGCTCCGGCGACCGCGGCGATGGTCGGCACCCGGCAGCGCTCCAGGGCTCCCAGCACGCGGTCGATCCGCGCTTCGTAGGCCAGGGCGTCCTCCGCCGTCTCGAAGCTCCGGAACTGGGAGATGTCGGTGCCGGCGGCGAAGGCCTTGTCGCCGGCACCGGTCAGCAGCATCGCGCGGATGTCCGGCGTGTCGTCGACCTCGGCGCAGACCGACGCCAGCCGGTCGTACATGGCGAAGGTCAGGGCGTTGCGCGCATGGGGCCGGTTGAAGGTGACGCGGGCGATGCCGTCGCGCACCTCGTAGAGCAGTTCGTCCGTCATCGTTCCATCGCTTCCGGTCATGCCACCACCCGTGCCCGTTCCATCGCCTCGATTGCGTCATGGTCGTAACCGAGTTCGGCCAGCACCGCCCGGCTGTGCTCGCCGAACGCCGGGGCCGGGCCGCGCACGCCGCCGGGGGTGCGGGAGAACTTGATCGGCAGGCCCAGCGTCTTCACCGGCCCGGCCCGGCTGTGCTCGACCTCCACCACCATGTCGCGGGCCAGCGTGTGCGGGTGTTCGTGCATGTCGGCGATGCTCAGCACCGGCCCGGCCGGGACGCCGGCCGCCTCCAGGACCGCCAGCCAGTCCGCCGTGGTGCGCCGCCGCAGGGTGGCGGACAGCAGCTCGTCCAGTTCCGCCAGATGGCGCATGCGGCCGGGGTTGTCGGCGAAGCGCGGATCGTCCTGCAGGGAACGCGCGTCCAGCGCCTCGGTCAGGCGCAGCCAGTTCGTCTGGTTGGCGGCGCCGATGTTGATCCAGCCGTCGGCGGTGGGGAAGGCTTGGTAGGGGCCGTTCAGCGGGTGGGCCGAGCCCATCGGGCCCGGACTTATCCCGGTGGCGAAGCGGATCGCCGACTGCCAGTAGGTGTGGATGATCCCCGCCTCGAACAGCGAGGTGTCGACCCGCTGGCCCTCGCCGGTGCGCTGGCGTTCGACCAGCGCCGCCATGACGCCCATGGCGCCGAGCAGCCCGGCGGTGATGTCGGTCACCGGGGCGCCGACCTTGACCGGCGGCCGGCCGGGGCCTTCGCCGGTGATGCTCATCAGGCCGCTCATGCCCTGGGCGATCAGGTCGAAGCCGCCATGGTCGGCCAGCGGCCCGCTGCGCCCGAAGCCGGAGATCTCGCAGAAGACGATGCCGGGGTTGATCGCGCGCATCGCCTCGTAGCCGAAGCCCAGCTTCTCCATGGTGCCGCGGCGGTAGTTCTCGATCACCACGTCGGCGCCGGCGATGAGGCGGCGCAGCACCTGCTTGCCCTCGTCGGTCTTCAGATCCAGCGCGATGCCGCGCTTGTTGCGGTTCATCGCCATGTAGGCGGCGGATTCGTCGTTGATGGTCGGCGGCACCATGCGGCGGCTGTCGTCGCCGCCGGGGATCTTCTCCACCTTCACCACGTCGGCGCCCATGTCGGCCAGCATCAGGCCGCAGACCGGGCCGGCCATGATGTGGGCCAGTTCCACCACCTTGATGCCGGCGAGCGGTCCGCCCGTGCGCCGTTGTTCGGTATCGGCCATCGCTCACGCGTCCTCAGCGTTGGAGTGTTTCAGTAGAACAGGTCGACCAGCCCCAGCGAGAGGGCGGGCACATAGGTGCAGATCGCCAGCACCAGCAGCAACACGCCGATGAAGGGCAGGTTGACCTTGGTGGTTTCCCAGATGTCGGTGCGGGCGATGGAGCAGGCGGCGATCAGCACGCTGGCCACCGGCGGGGTCTGTTGCCCGATGGCGAGGTTCAGCGTCACCACCAGCCCGAAATGCACCGGGTCGATGCCGACCGCGTGGATCAGCGGCATGACAATCGGCACCACCAGGATGATCGCCGCCGCCGAATGCAGGAACATGCCCAGGATCAGGAAGGCGACGTTCAGCAGGGCCAGCACGGCGTATTTGTTGGTGGTGATCTGGCTAATGCCGCGGGCCAGCGCCTGGGGCAGCTGCGCCTCGGTCAGGAAGGTGCCGATCAGCGCCGACGCCGCGACCAGCAGCATCACCACCGCGGTCTGCACGCCGCCGTCCAGGCAGGCCTTGCGCAGCTCGCGCAGGTCGAGTTCGCGGTAGATGACGATGCTGATGAACAGCGCCGCCGCCACGGCCAGACCGGCGCCCTCCGTCGCGGTGACGAAGCCGCCGAAGATGCCGCCCAGGATGATGACCGGCAGCAGGAAGGCCCAGGCGGCCTCCCGCGCGGTTTCGCGCAGGCGGGAGATGCGGAATTGCTCCTCCACCGGGAAGTCGTAGCGCACCGCCTGGATATAGGCGGCGACCGCCAGCCCGACCGCGCCGATCACGCCGGGGATGATGCCGGCGACGAACATCTTGACCACCGACGTCTCGGCCATCACGGCATAGAGGATCATCGGGATCGACGGGGGGATGATGATGGCGAGGCTCGACGCCGAGGAGCAGATGGCGGCCGAGAACTCCCTGGAATAGCCGCGGGTCTTCATCGCCGGGATCAGGATGGTGCCGAGCGCCGCCACCCCGGCCACCGCCGAGCCGGAGATCTCGGCGAAGAACATCGACGAGCCGATGACCACCATCGCCAGCCCGCCGCGGACGAAACCGAACAGGGCCGAGGCGAAGGCGACCAGCCGGCGCGAGATGCTCGACGCGTTCATGATGGCGCCGGCCAGGATGAACAGCGGGATCGCCAGCAGCGGGAAGTTGGTGGCGCCGTCGAACATCACCAGCGCCGCGTTGACCAGATTGTCGGACCCCTGGATCGCCACGATGGCGGCCATGGCGACGAGGCCGAGCGCGATGGCGACCGGCACGTTGAGCAGGACCAGGGCGAACAGCCCGCTGAGCATGAAGCCGATGGTCATGGGCGCGGTCCTTCCGGATAAGCGGTGGCGCGGGCGAGCGAGGCGGCGCCGCTGGTGGTGGAACGCGGCGGCTGGGGCCGGGCCAGATCGGCGCCCAATGCGTCCTCCAGCTCGTGGTCGACGAAGCCGTGGCCGCGGGCGTCGGCCAGCACCCTGGGCAGGCGCAGCGCTTCCGCGATCATGAACAGCACGGCGCCCACCGGGATGACCGACTGGGTCAGTTGCAGCGGCACCGACGGCAGGCTGACCAGCGTGTCGCCTTCCAGCACCATCAGCACCTCCCAGCCGGTCCAGGCGAGGACGCCGAAGAACAGGAAGACGCAGGCCTCGGCGAACAGCGTCGCCAGCAGGCGGAAGGACGGCGGCATCGCGTTGACCAGTCCGGGGAAGCCGATGTGCGCGCCCTTCAGCGCGGCCAGCGCCGAGCCGTAATAGGTCAGCCACGCCAGCCCGATCGACGCCACTTCGTCGTACCAGGTCAGCGAACTTCCGAAATAGCGGCAGACGAAGCCGGCAATGATGAGCAGGGTCAGGGCGGAAACGAGCAGGATGACGATGGTTTCGAGCATCCACTCGAAGCCGGTGCGCAGACGGTCGAGCATCACGACGGTTTCCCTCCGAAGAGAGTGGCTGAAACTGGGAGGCGGGAAGTGGGCGGCGGCCGATGACCGCCCCCGCTGCGTGCAGGCTTTAGGACTTGCTGGCCAGCGCCTGCGCCTTCTTGATCAGCTCGCCACCCTGCGGAACCTCGTCCTCGAAGCTCTTGTAGATGCCGGCGCTGGCCTTGACGAAGGCGGCCTTGTCCACCTGATTGACCTCCATCCCGGCCTCCTTCAGCTTCTTCAGCAGATCCTCGTCCATTTCGGCGGCGATCTTGTAGACGGTCGGCTGGACTTCCTGCGCCGCCTCGGTCAGCGCCTTCTGGATTTCGGGCGAGAATTTCTTCCAGCTGCGGCCGGCGGTCAGATAGGCCGGGGTGTAGACGTGGTCGCTCATCGACAGGTACTTCTGCACCTCGTAGAAGCGGGCCGGGTAGATCTGGGCCAGCGGGTTTTCCTGGCCGTCCATCACCCCGGTCTGGAGCGCCACGAAGATCTCGGAAAAGGCGAGCGGGCTGGGGTCGGCGCCATAGGCCTTGAACATCTTGACCCGCCACACCCCCTTGGGCACGCGCAGCTTGATGCCCTGGAGATCCTCCGGCCTGGTGATCGGGCGTTTGCTGTTGGTGATCTGGCGGAAGCCGTTCTCCCACACGCCGAGGATGTGGTAGCCGTCCTTTTCCGCCGCCGGCACCAGGATCGGCGTCACGATCTCGTCGCGGATGCGGACCATGTGGTCGCGGTCCTTGACCAGATAGGGCAGTTCGAACAGGCCGAAGACCGGCACCTCCGACGACATGACGGTGGAGGGCAGGGACAGGTCGATGGTGCCGAGCTTCAGCTTCTTCAGCATCTCCGAATCGCCGCCGAGCTGGCTGGAGCCGAAGACCACCACCTTGGCCTTGCCGCCCAGCTTCTCGTTGGCGATGCGGGCGAACTCCTGGCTGGAGCGGTCGAACAGCGATCCCGGCTCGCCGACATGGCCAAGCTTGATTTCGGTCTGCGCCAGCGCCGCGCCCGCCATCAGCGAACCGGCGAACAGGATCGACGCGACCAGCGTCTTGGTGTAGCCCATGACTGTCCCTCCCTTTTTGTTTGGTATCTCGTTGCGTCCTTAGGCGGCGGTGGCGGCCTTCCTTTCCGCCTGCGTGGCGGCTCCGCCCTGCAGGGCGTCCATCGCCGCCTGGGCGCCGCCCTTGCGGTGGGGGATGCCGGCCAGTTCCAGCCCCATCTCCACCCCGCTCAACGTGCCGGCCAGCGTCAGATCGTTGAAGTCGCCGAGATGGCCGATGCGGAACACCCGGCCGGCCAGCTTGCCGAGCCCGGCGCCCAGCGACATGTCGAAACGGTCGAGGATGATGCGGCGCAGCCGGTCGGCGTCATGGCCGTCCGGCAGCAGCACCGCGGTCAGCGAGCTGGAATATTCGGCGGGGTTGAGCGCCAGAACCTCCAGCCCCCAGCCGGTCACGGCGCGGCGCGTCGCCTCGGCATGGCGGTCGTGGCGGGCGAAGACGGCGTCCAGCCCTTCCTCGTGCAGCATGTCGATGGCCTCGACCAGGCCATAGAGCAGGTTGGTCGCCGGCGTGTAGGGGAAGAAGCCGGCCCGGTTCGGACCGGCCATGTCGGCCCAATCCCAGTAGGAGCGCGGCATCCGGTTGCTGCGGCTGGCCGCCATCGCCTTTTCGGAAATGGCGTTGAAGCTCAGCCCCGGCGGCAGCATCAGGCCCTTCTGCGAGCCGCTGACCGTCACGTCGACGCCCCATTCGTCGTGGCGGTAGTCGATGGAGCCCAGCGACGAGATGGTGTCGACCAGCAGCAGCGCCGGGTGGCCGGCGGCGTCGATGGCGTTGCGGATCAGCGGAATGCGGCTGGCGACGCCGGTCGAGGTCTCGTTGTGGACCGCCATCACCGCCTTGATGGTGTGGCCGCGGTCCTCGGCCAGCCGGGCTTCCACCGCGGCCGGGTCGACGCCGTGGCGCCAGTCGCCCGGTATGAAATCGCAGTGGATGCCGAAGCGGTCGGCGAGGTTGCGCCACAGCGTGGCGAAGTGGCCGGTCTCGAACATCAGCACCCGGTCGCCGGGCGACAGGGTATTGACGATCGCCGCTTCCCACGCCCCGGTTCCCGACGCCGGGTAGATCACCACCGGCTGCTCGGTCTTGAAGATCGTCTTGATCCCGTCCAGCGCCTCACGGCCGAGGGCGGCGAAGTCGGGGCCGCGATGGTCGATGGTCGGCCGGTCCATCGCCCGCAGGATGCGGTCGGGCACGTTGGTCGGACCCGGGATTTGCAGGAAATGGCGTCCGCTGCGATGGGCCATGAAGGCTCCTCCTCCCTTATGTCGATGATGCCGTGGTGTCGGTGATGCCCTGGTGTCGGTGACTAGGGGGCAGTATCGGTGCGTCCGATCGGTGCGCGGGATCCGGGCGCAGAGCGGCGACGGCACGCGCAGATTATTGGTTCGCCAACCAAACAAATTTTGCATTCAAATGGCCGGCGCTGCAAACGGTCATTTGCGGCCATGACCTACCCATTTCCGAAAGGGTGCATCGGCAATAGCGCCTATGATGTCGCTGGGTCTCGACAGATTTCCCGCGTTCCCATAAGGATTTTGTTGGTCTGATGGACGATTAGGGCTCGCGCTCCGGTCCGTCGGTCAGCAGGGACGAGTCACCGCAAGGTGAATTTTGAATGCAAAATGACGGTCTGCCGGCGCGATCCAGCCGTGCCATCCGCCGCCGCCATCCGTTTCGGGGGAGCCCACGCCATGCCGCTCGACGACCGCAACGCCCCGCCGCGCCGCGGCTCCCGCATCGGTGACAGCGCCCTGGCCGCCCGCCTGCGCGGCGCCGTGAAGGGGGAGGTGCTGTTCGACCGTTTCGCGCGCGGGCGCTACAGCACCGACGCGTCGATCTACCAGATGGAGCCGGTCGGCGTCGTCGTGCCGCGCGATGCGGAGGATGTGGCGGCGGCGGTCGCCGTCGCGGTGGAGGAGGGGGTGCCGATCCTGCCGCGCGGCGGCGGCACCTCGCAATGCGGGCAGACGGTGAACGAGGCGCTGGTGCTCGACTGCTCCAAGCACCTGAACCGCATCCTGGACGTGAATGCCGGGGCGCGGACGGCGGCGGTGCAGCCGGGCATCGTCCTGGACCATCTGAACAAGGCGCTGAAGCCGCTGGGGCTGTGGTTCCCGGTCGACGTCTCGACCGCGGCGCAGGCGACCATCGGTGGCATGACCGGCAACAACAGCTGCGGCACCCGCTCGCTGCGCTACGGCAACATGGTGCACAATGTCCGCGCCATCAACGCCGTGCTGGCCGACGGCACCCCGCTGCGCTTCGACGGATCCGCCCCGTCGACCGAGCGTCATCGGCAACTCGAAGCCGCGCTGAAGGCTCTGCACGCTCGCGAGGCGGACGAGATCGCCGCCCGCATTCCCGACGTCCGCCGCAAGGTCGGCGGCTACAACATCGAGCGGCTGGGCGGCGACCACCCCAACCTCGCCAAGCTGCTGGTGGGGTCGGAAGGGACGCTGGCCTTCTTCCAGCGCATCGAGCTGGCGCTGGCGCCGCTGCCCCGGCACAAGGTGCTGGGGGTCTGCCACTTCCCGACCTTCCGCAAGGCGATGGAATCGGCGCAGGCGATCGTCGCGCTGAAACCGGCGGCGGTGGAACTGGTCGACCGCAACATGATCGCGCTGGGCCGCGACATCCCGCTGTTCCGCGCCACCATGGACCGCTTCATCGTCGGCGAGCCCGACGCCCTGCTGCTGGTGGAGTTGGCCGGCGAGGACCGTGACGAGGAGATCGCCAACCTTCGCCGGCTGGTCGAGCTGATGGGCGATCTCGGCCTGCCCGGCGCGGTGGTGGAGGCGGTCGATCCGGCCTTCCAGGCGGCGATCTGGGAGGTGCGCAAGGCCGGGCTGAACATCATGATGTCGATGCGGACGGAGGGAAAGCCGGTCTCCTTCATCGAGGATTGCGCCGTCCCGCTGGAGCATCTGGCCGACTACACCGAGCGGCTGACCGAGGTCTTCCTTCGCCACGGCACCACCGGCACCTGGTACGCCCACGCCTCCGAAGGCTGCCTGCATGTCCGTCCGGTCCTGAACCTCAAGCAGGAGTTGGAGGTGCGCAAGATGCGCGCCATCGCCGAGGAGGCCTTCGCCCTCGTGCGCAAATACAAGGGGTCCCATTCCGGCGAGCATGGCGACGGGCTGGTCCGCTCGGAGTTCCACGAGCCGATGTACGGCCGCCGGATCGTCGATGCCTTCCGCGAGGTCAAGACGCTGTTCGATCCGGCCGGTCTGTTCAACCCCGGCAAGATCGTCGATCCGCCGCGCATGGATGACCGCCGCCTGTTCCGCTACAAGCCCGGCTATGGCGCCATGCCGGTCGACACCGCGCTGGACTGGTCGGAGTGGAACGGTTTCCTCGGCGCGGTGGAGATGTGCAACAACAACGGCACCTGCCGGAAGTCCGACCCCGGCGTGATGTGCCCGTCCTACCGCGCAACCCGCGACGAGCAGCATGTCACCCGCGGCCGGGCCAACACGCTGAGGCTGGCGCTGACCGGGCAGCTCGGCCCCGAGGGGCTGGCCGCCGACGGGGTGATGGAGGCGCTGGACCTCTGCGTCGGCTGCAAGGGCTGCAAGCGCGAATGCCCGACCGGCGTCGACATGGCGAAGATGAAGATCGAGGTGCTGGCCCAGCGCCTCAGGCACGGTGCCCGCCTGTCGCTGCGCGACCGGCTGGTCGCGTGGCTGCCGCGCTACGCCCCGGCGCTGTCGGCCGCCGCCCCCCTGCTGAACCTGCACGGGCGGATCCCCGGCCTGCCGGCGCTGACGGAGCGGCTGCTCGGGCTCAGCCGCCACCGGTCGCTGCCGCGCTGGCACCCAACGCCGTTCCGCCACCCCGAAATCCCGAAAGCCGGCGCGGCCGGCGAGGTGGTTCTGTTCGCCGATACCTTCAATCGCTGGTTCGAGTCCGACAACGCCCGCGCGGCGGTCCGCGTGCTGGAGGCGGCGGGCTACACCGTCCACGCCGCAACACCGGCCGACGGCGGCCGGCCGCTGTGCTGCGGCCGGACCTTCCTCGCCGCCGGTCTGGTCGAGCAGGCGCGGGCGGAGCAATGGCGCGTGGTCGAGGCGCTGATGCCCTACGTCGAACGTGGGGTCCCGATCGTCGGGCTGGAGCCGTCCTGCCTGCTGACCCTGCGCGACGAGATCACGGCGGTGCTGCCCGGACAGGAATATGCCCGCATCGCCGACCACGCTCTGCTGTTCGAGGAGTTCCTCGACCGCGAGCACGCCGCCGGCCGGCTGACCCTGCCGCTGAAGCCGCTGGCGGTGCGCAAGGCGCTGGTGCATGGCCATTGCCATCAGAAGGCGATGGGCGCGCTGCCGCCCGTGGAAAGAGTTCTGAAGCTGATCCCGGACCTTGAGGTTTCGGTGCTACAATCCACCTGTTGCGGAATGGCCGGGGCCTTCGGCTATCAGGCGGAACATCACGAGGTGTCGATGAGGATGGGAGAACTCGACCTGCTGCCGGCGGTGCGCGCCGCTGATGCGGACACCATCCTGGTGGCCGACGGGACGAGTTGCCGCCACCAGATCCAGGACGGCGCCGGCCGGCGGGCGGTGCATGTCGCCCTTGTACTGGAACAGGCGTTGGAGCAGGTGCCGGCGGACCGGACGGCTGCGGTGGGGGGAAGACCGGAATGACGCTGATCGACCGCAGCAGCCTCCATGCCGAGGTCGTCGCCCGGCTGCGCACCGCCATCGTCGACGGCGATCTGTCGCCCGGTTCGCGCATCAACGAGCGCGAACTGTGCGAGCGCTTCGGCGTGTCGCGCACCCCGCTGCGCGAGGCGTTGAAGGTGATGGCCAGCGAGGGGCTGGTGCTGCTGCTGCCCAACCGCGGCGCCCGTGTCGCCACCCTGACGCGGGCGGACATTGAGGACACCTTCACGGTGATGGCCTGCCTGGAAGCGCTGTCCGGCGAACTGGCCTGCGCCCACATCACCGAGGAACAGATCGCCGAGCTGCGCGCCCTGCATTACGAGATGCTGGCCCACCATGCCCGCCGCGACCTGCAGGCCTATTACCGGCTGAACGAGCGCATCCACCACATGATCCTGACGGCGTCGAACAACCCGGTGCTGATCGCCACCCACGCCGGCCTGGCGCTGCGCATCCGTCGCGCCCGCTACGTCGCCGACATGCCGCGCGACTGGTGGGACCAGGCGGTGCGCGAGCATGAACAGATCCTGGACGCCCTGGTCCGGCGGGACGGTGCCGCCATCGCGATCCTGTTGCGCCAGCATCTGGAGCGCAAGATCGACATCATGGCCGATTCGGCGGGGATGGCGCCGTCGGATGCCGACGCCGCGAAAACCTCGTCGGCCGCCTGAGAAACCGTGGGCTTTGTCACGAAAACGGAGGCGGCGGGGAGCGGGCTCCGGTTTTGTGACGGGCCCCGGCTGCGGCGGTCGCCGCCTATCTGCCGGCCTTGATAACGAACGTGTCGGCGTAGTTCTCTTTCATGAAATTGATGAAATTATCGCGGAACTGCCGCGTGTGCGCGTGGGCCAGCTCGTCGGCCTGATCGACGTTTCTTGTTTCGATGGCTTCGATCATCGCGTGATGATCGCCGGTCAACAGATAGGCGTCGGTCGTCCTTTCGATGAAGTCGAAATGCATGTGAAGCATGCGCCGGCCCTGGTTGAGCAGCCGGTCGTAGAAGGACGCCAGATACGGATTCTTGCCGGCCACCGCGATGGCCATGTGAAAGTCCCGGTTCATCTCGGACATCTGCAGGTGATCGCCGGACTTCACCGCCTTCTCGAATGACACCTGGGCCGCCTTGATGTTCACCAGGTCGTCCTCGGTGCGCAATGCGGCGGCGAGACGCGTGACCATGCGTTGGGCGACGTCCAGCGCCTCCACGTATTTCGGGAAGGTGGCGATCTCGATGGGCGCCACGATCGTGCTGCGGTTGGGGAGGGTGACGACAAGCTCCTCGCCGGCCAGCCGGATCAGCGCCTCGCGGATCGGAGAGCGCGACATCTCGAAACGATCCGCGAGCGCGGTCTCGTCCAACAGGTGACCGGGCCGAAGCGCCAGCGTGAGGATGTCCATTCTGAGGGCGTCATACACGCTCCGCCAGCCGGTGCCCTTGGCTCGTTTGGTTTCACTATCCCACGTCATCCCCGGCCCCTTTGCGTGCATCGGCAATCTGGTTGGCATCCCAACCATATCGACCGCCAGCCGTCGTGTCGACACGTTGTTTTTTCTGTTTGACACACTGACAGTGTCAGTCTCATAGTCCGCTTTGTCGGCACGCTGTCGACAGAAACCCCGCAGAATCATCCATTCCGTTTCACCCCTTCCTGGGTCATGCGGCGCATGAAAGGAATTTGGCGATGATGTCGAAAGCGATTGCTCCTGCTCTCAAAGGTTTCGCGGTCCTGGCCTTCTGCGCTGCCATGTCCAGCGCGGCCCATGCCCAAACTGCCGAGGGCTACTGGCAGAAGGTCCAGAAATCCGGCACCTTGCGCTGTGGTGCCGCCGTTGCGGCGCCCTATGTGATGCGCGATCCGGCGACCGGCGAATATTCCGGATTCTTTTCCGATCTCTGCCGGCAGTTCGCCGATGTCCTGAAGGTGAAGCCGAAATTCGTCGACAGCACTTGGGACAACCTCGTCGCCGGGCTTCAGGCGGGCAAATGGGACATGGCGCTGGCGCTCAACCGCACGCCGGTGCGGGCGATGGCGGTGAATTTTTCGATTGCCGCCATGCAGTACGAGATCTCGCTCGCCTACAACAAGCAGAACACCAAGCTGCCGAAGGCGCCGAAGTCGATTGCCGACATCGACAAGCCCGGTGTGACGCTGGCGGTCATGTCCGGCACTTCGCAGGACAAAGCGATCTCGGCGGCGGTGAAGCAGGCCCAGGTGCTGCGCCTGCCCGGAAACGACGAAACGCGGTTGGCGGTGATGTCGAAGCGCGCCGACCTGCTGGTCGACGCATCCGACAGCAACCAGCTGTTCCTCCAGTCGAACCCCGATTGGGCCGCGGTGATGAATCCGGTTCCGGCGCTGGCCAAGCAGGGCGTCGCCTTCGGTCTGCCGGCGCAGCTGTCCTATTCCGACATCGAGGTCGTGAACATCTTTCTGGAGGAAAAGGTCGCCACCGGTCAGGTCGAAGAGCTGATCCGCAAGGCCGTGGACGAGGTCATCAAGGCCGGCAAGTGAGAGCGGGGCAGGGGCCGCGCGGCGCGTGCGGTTCCCCACCGCAACCAGGCAATTCCTGAAGATCGCGAGACGAAGCCGTGACCCAATCCTCCCCCGCCTCTCTCCTTCAGACCGATGGCCAGAACGATGGCCGGCCCGGCATGCTGCGGGACGTCCCCGCCGCCGGGACGGCCGCCCCCCTCGTCCAAGTCCGGAATCTCCACAAGGGCTTCGGTCCGAACATCCGCGTCCTCAAAGGCCTGTCGATCGATATGCAGGCGGGCGAGCGCGTGGTCGTCATCGGCCCCAGCGGCGGCGGCAAGAGCACGCTGCTGCGGGTGCTGATGGGGCTGGAGCAGATCGACGAGGGGAGCATCCGGTTCGCCGGCAAGCCGTACATCGAGGCCGGCCCGGCGGGGCGTCGCACGACGATCGACACGATCGTCCGGCGCCAGATCGGCATGGTCTTCCAGCATTACACGCTGTTCCCGCACCTGAACATCCTCAACAACCTGATCCTGGCGCCCTGCAAGGTGCATGGCGAGGACAAGGCGGCGGCGACAGTGCGCGCCCGCGCCCTATTGGCCCGTTTCGGGCTGGAGGCGAAGGCGGAAGCCTATCCGAACCACCTGTCCGGCGGGCAGAAGCAGCGCGTCGCCATCGCCCGCGCGCTGATGCTCGACCCCAAGCTGATGCTGTTCGACGAGGTGACGTCGGCGCTGGACCCGGAGCTGGTGGCGGAGGTCGAGCAGGTCATCCTGCAGTTGGCCCAGCAGGACATGCCGATGGTGATCGTGACCCACGACATGTGGTTCGCCAAGAACATCGCGTCCCGCGTGATCTTCTGTGCCGGTGGCGTCGTCGTCGAGGACGGTCCGCCCGGACAGGTTCTGGGCTCGCCGCGGGAGGAGAGGACCAGGGAGTTCATCGACCGTGTCTTCCACATCCGTTGACGGAAGGGTGATGGCATGGACTACACATTCGACTTCCATTCAGTGCTCTCCAACACCGACGTCCTGATCGACGGGCTGCTGGTGACGCTGGAGCTGACGATCGCCGCCAACCTGGTGGGGCTCGTCCTGGGGTTCGGCGTGGCGCTGCTGACGACCAGCCCGATTTTCCCGGTCCGCATGCTCAGCATGCTGTTCGTCGAGTTCTTCCGCTGCACGCCGGCGATCGTCCAGATCATCTGGTTCTTCTACTGCGTGCCGATCCTGTTCGACGTGTACATCGACTCCATCACCATGGGCATCGTCGCGCTGGGGCTGAACCTGACGGCCTTCAACGCCGAAGCCTATCGGGCCTCGATCCAGTCGGTGGCGCGCGAGCAGATGGACGCCAGCGTGGCGCTCGGTTTCAACCCGGTGCAGAGGACGCTGTACATCATCCTGCCCAACGCGCTGCGGCTGTCGATGCCGGTGCTGGTCACCAACGGCATCGGCACCTTCCAGCAGAGCGCTCTGGTGGCGCTGGTCGCTGTGCAGGACCTGATGTATGCGGGCAAGTCGCTGGCGACCCAGACCTACCGCCCGATCGAAACCTTCACCGCCATGGCGCTGGTCTATTTCGTCATCTCGTTCGTGGTCGCCCAGTGCGTGGAGTATGCCGCGCGCCGCTACGAACCCACCTCCCGCTGAGGAGAGGCCGTCCCATGACCTTCGATTTCGCCATCGTGCTGCGGTTCAAGGAAGCCCTGCTTCTCGGCCTTTGGACCACGCTGCAGCTGACGGTCATCTGCGTCGTGCTGGGCAGCCTGCTCGGCTTCCTCGTGGGCATGGCGCGCAGCGCGAACAGCCCCTTCATCCGGGTTCCCGCCCGTGCCTATGTCGAGGTTTTCCGCGGCACGCCGGTGATCGTGCAGCTGTTCTGGTTCTTCTTCTGCCTGCCGCTGGTCATCGGGATGGAGGTCCCCAACATCGTCGCCGGGATCATCGCGCTGACCCTGTATATGGGCGCCATCACCAGCGAGACCTTCCGCGCGTCGCTGAAGTCGATCAGCCGCGAGCAGTACGACGCCTGCACGGCGCTGGGCCTGCCGCACGCGACGCAGGTGGTGCATGTGGTCCTGCCGCAGGCCCTGCTGCGCGCCGCCCCGACCCTGCTGTCCAACTGCGTCAGCCTGTTCAAGGAAAGCGCGCTGCTGTCCGCGGTCGGCATGGCCGATCTGATGTTCATCGGCCAGAACATCTCCAACAACACCGCGCGGCCGGTCGAGGTGCTGACCGTCGTCGCCCTGATCTACTTCGCCATCGCGTTCCCGCTGACCCGCGTCGTGACGCGGTTCGAATCGCGGGTCCTCGCGAAGCTGTCCGCCTGACGCCATCCCCCTGGACCGCGCGTCCGGACCATCAGAACAACCCATCCAGGAGTGTTTTTCCCATGAAGCTCAAAGGCGTCATGCCCGCCCTCGTCACCCCGTTCGACGACCAGGGCAAGATCGACTTCCACCGCTTCGAAAAGCTGCTGACCAAGCTGCGCGACGACGGCGTCAAGGGCTGGGTCCCCTGCGGCTCCACCGGCGAATACAACGCCCTGACCGCCGACGAACGCCTGTCGGTCCTGCAATTCGTCGCCGAGTTCGCCAACAAGGACGAGTTGCTGATCGCCGGCACCAATGCCGGGTCGACCTGGGAAGTGATCGAGCACACCAAGCGCGCCCGCGACGCCGGTTACGGCACGGTCCTGCTGTCCGCGCCCTTCTACGCCACCCCGGCGCCGGACGAGCTGATCGCCCATTACCGCTCGGTGCTGGACGCCGTCGATGTGGAGATCGTGCTGTACAATTACCCGCCGAAGGTCGGCGTCGAGGTCGGCATGGCGGTGCTGGAGGCCTTCGCCGACGAACCGCGCGTCATCGGCATCAAGGAATCGAGCGGCAACCTGCTGCGCGCCATCGACATCCGCAGCCGGTTCGGCGACCGTTATCAGGTCACCAACGGGTCGGACGACCAGACGCTGGACTTCTACCTGTGGGGCGCCACCTCGTGGATCTGCGGTCCGGCGAACTGTATGGCGCGAGCCTGCGTCGATCTGGTCAACACCATCGAGGCCGGCGACTGGCTGGCGGCGCGCGACAAGATGCAGGTGATCTACGGCGCCATGTCCAGCCTGGAAAGCGGCAAGTTCGTGCAGAAGGTCAAGTATGGCTGCGAGTTGGCCGGTACGCCGGTCGGCGTCGGCCGCAAGCCTCTCCTGCCGCTGACCGACCAGGAGAGGGCGGCGTTCAAGAAGGCGATGGAACCCGTTCTGGGCTGAGGATGACGATGGCTTCGGATAGAGGGGAACAGAGGCCGATCGTCGTGGTGGGCGCCGGGATCATCGGCGCCGCCATCGCCTTCGAGCTGCGCCGCCGCGGGGAGGATGTCGTCCTGGTCGACCGGGACTCCCCCGGCCGGGGCGCCTCCTACGGCAACATGGCGAGCATCGCCGTGACGGAGTTCATGCCGGCCTCCCGCCCGTCGATGTGGGCGCAGCTGCCGCGCTGGCTGCTCGACCCGGAGGGGCCGGTGCGGCTTCGCCCGGCCTATCTGGGCAAGCTGACGCCCTGGTTCCTGCGCTTCGTGCTGGCCAGCCGGCCGTCGCGCGTGCGGGCGCTGGAGGCGGCGGGGGCGGTGCTGTGCGGCCGCGTCTATGAGGACCTGCTGCCGTTCCTGGCGGCGGCCGGCGCCGCGGACGTGCTGAGCGAGGAGGGCTGCCTCAGCCTCTATGCCGACGATGCGGAGTTCGCCGCCGACCGCGAGCACATCGAGGTGGTGGAGTGCTTCGGCTTTCCCCATCGCCTGCTGAGCGGCGAGGAGCTGCGGGCGCTGGAGCCGGCGATCAGCGACCGCATCGGCCGGGCGGTGCTGTTCCCGCAGAACCGCTCCGTCCGCGACCCGTACCGGCTGGTGCTGACCCTGGTGGACCGGTTCCTGGCCGACGGTGGGCGGACCGAAACCGGCGAGGTGGCGGAGTTCGAGCGGGACGGCGGCACTGGGGCTGTCCGGGCGCTGCGGCTGCGGGATGGGCGCCGGATCGCCACCGGCCGGGTGGTGCTGGCGGCCGGCGCCTTCACCGGCCGGCTGTCGCGCCGCCTGGGCGAGCCGATCCCGCTGGAGACCGAGCGCGGCTATCACACCCAGATCGCCGATCCCGGCATCGCGATGCGCCATTCCATCATCTGGCCGGCGCGCGCCTTCATGGTGACGCCGACCGCGGGCGGCATCCGGGTCGGCGGCACGGTGGAGATGGCCGGGCTGGATGCGCTGCCCGACTACCGCCGCGCCCGCGTGCTGGTCAAGCGCGCGCGGGAGGCGCTGCCGGGCCTGAAGACGGACGGGGCATCGGAATGGATGGGCCACCGCCCGGCGTTGCCCGACACGGTTCCGGTCATCGGCCCGTCGGCGCGGGTGCCCGGCCTGTTCTACGCCACCGGCCATGGGCATCTCGGCCTGACCTATTCGGCGACGACGGCGCGCCTGATCGGCGATCTGGTGTCCGGGGCGCCGCCGCCGATCGACATGACGCCCTATCGCGTCAACCGGTTCTGAACGACTGACGGCGGCCCGGATGCCGGACGCCCGTAGACACCGAGGTGGGAGACACCGACATGCGTGACCAGCTTTTTATCGCCGGGCACTGGACCCCGGCGGCCAGAGGAGGATGCCTCCCGGTCATCAACCCGGCGACCGAGGAGGTCATCCACCATGTGGCGGCGGCGACGGCCGAGGATGTCCACGCCGCCGTCAACGCTGCCCACACCGCCTTCGAGCATGGTCCCTGGCGCCGGATGTCGGGGGCGGAGCGCGCCGGCTACCTGCGCCGGATCGCCGCCGCCATCCGCGACCGCCAGGACGCGCTGGCGCGGCTGGAGGTGCTGGACAACGGCAAGCCGCTGGCGGAAGCGGCCTGGGACATCGCCGACGCCGCCGGCTGCTTTGACTTCTACGCCGATCTGGCGGAGGAACTGGACGGCGCCGTCGAGACGATTGCGCTGGCCGATGCGCGCTTCACCTCCAAGGCGGTCCGCGAACCGGTCGGCGTGGCCGGGGCGATCATTCCCTGGAACTACCCGCTGCTGATGGCGGCGTGGAAGGTGGCGCCGGCGCTGGCGGCGGGCTGCACGATGGTGCTGAAGCCGTCCGAACTGACGTCGCTGACGGCGCTGGAACTGGGCGATATTGCCCAGAGCGTTCAGTTGCCGCCAGGGGTGCTGAACATCGTCACCGGCACCGGTCCGGACGCCGGACAGCCGCTCTGCGACCATCCCGGTGTCGACAAGCTGGCCTTCACCGGATCGGTTCCCACCGGATCAAAGATCATGGCTGCCGCCGCCCGTGACATCAAACGGGTCAGCCTGGAGCTGGGCGGCAAATCGCCCTTCATCGTCTTCGACGATTCCGATGTCGAGAAGGCGGTGGAGTGGATCCTGTTCGGCATCTTCTGGAACCAGGGTCAGGTCTGCTCCGCCACCTCGCGCCTGCTGGTGCAGGACGGCATCCATGACCGGCTGATCGACCGGCTGGTGCAGGAAACCGCGCGCATCCGCATCGGCAATGGGCTGGAGGACGGAACGCTGCTGGGACCGCTGGTCTCTAAGGGGCAGTTCGACAAGGTGCTGGCGATGATCGACCGCGCGCGCCAGCAGGGCGCCAGGGTCGCGGTCGGCGGCGGCCGGGCGGAAGGCTTCGAGGCCGGCTACTTCCTCCAGCCGACGGTGCTGCTCGACACCCCGCTCGACAGCGAGGCGTGGCGGGAGGAGATCTTCGGGCCGGTGCTGTCCGTTCGCCGCTTCAGCGATGAGGACGAGGCGGTGCAGCTTGCCAACGACAGCCGCTTCGGTCTGGCGGCGGCGGTGATGTCGGCCGACGATGCGCGGGCCGAGCGTGTCGCGGCGGCCCTGCGCGCCGGCATCGTCTGGATCAACTGTTCCCAGCCGACCTTCACCGAGGCGCCCTGGGGCGGCTACAAACAGTCGGGCATCGGCCGCGAGCTGGGACGCTGGGGGTTGGCGAACTACCTGGAAACCAAGCAGATCACCCGCTTCGTCAGCGACGAGCCCTGGGGCTGGTACATCAAGTGACGGGAGGCACCACCATGAACTGGGAACGCTCGCTCAAGCTCGTCCAGGTTCATTGCCAGGGCGAGATCGGCAAGGTGATCGTCGACGGCGCGCCGGAGATTCCCGGTCGCACCATGCTCGACAAGATGAACCACATCAACAGCGTGGACGACAGCCTGCGCCGCTTCGTCACCTTCGAGCCGCGCGCCGCCGTGCACATGTCGACCAACCTGCTGGTGGCGCCGACCCGCCCGGATGCCGACGCCGGCTTCATCGTGCTGCAGGCAGACCGCGCCCACCCGATGTCGGGCAGCAACTGCATCTGCGTGGTCACGGCGCTGCTGGAAAGCGGCTGGGTGCCGATGACGGAGCCCGAAACATTGGTGCGGCTGGACACGCCGGCCGGTCTGATCACCGTGCGGGCCCGCTGCAAGGACGGCCGCTGCCTGTCGGTCAGCCTCGACAACGTGCCGTGCTTCGTCGAGGCGCTCGACCGGCCGGTCGGCACCGCCCGCTGGGGCAGGATTAAGGTCGATGTCGCTTTCGGCGGCGTCTATTACGCCATCGTCGATGTCGGCCAGACCGGCCTGACCATCACGCCGGGTCAGGCCCGCGAACTGGCGGAGGCCGGTATAGCGCTGAAGGAGCTGCTGGTCCAAAGCGTGCGCGTGCAGCACCCGACCCTGCCGGGTGTGGACGAGATCGCCTATGTCATGTTCCGCAGCCAGGAGGCCGATGGTGCCGTGCGCACCTGCACGACGCTGAAGCCGGGCCGGGTGGACCGTTCCCCTTGCGGCACCGGCAGTTCCGCCAATCTCGCGACTCTGCATGCCCGCGGTCTGGTGACGGTGGGCGACAACCGGCGCTCCCGCTCCATCATCGGCGGCGAGTTCCTTGTGGAAGCGGTGGGCGAGACGACGGTCGGCGACTGCAAGGCGGTGCTGCCCCGCGTCACCGGCCAGGGATACGTCTATGGCCGCGAGGAACTGCGGATGGACCCGTCCGACCCGTTTCCGGCTGGCTTCGCCTTGTCCGACAGCTGGGGGCCGCAGGTGCATCTGCTTGGCTGAGGCCTGACCCACATTCGCCCGTCGGTCGTCGTCTCCCGATCGGCGTTCCAGCACCGGGAATTTCCAGATGATTCCTCTTTCATCGCCACTCGCCGGGCAGACCGTCCTGGTGACGGGAGCCTCCGGCGGCATCGGTGCCGCCATCGTCGAGCGTCTGGCGGCGGAGGGTGCGCGTCCTGTTGTCCGCTATGGGCGCGACCGTAACAAGGCTCAGGCCCTGCTCGACCGGATCGGCGGCAAGGACGCGGCGGTCGCCGACATTCCGATCCGCGAGATGGCCGAGCCGTCTGTCCTGGAGAAATCCACACACCGATGCTTGAAAGCGGTTTGAAGCGGTCCGGCCGCAGCGTGGCCGACCTCGATCGGCTGGTCCCCTTCGGGCGGATCGGCAAGCCGGAGGAAGTGACGGCCCTGGTGTTTCTGGCATCCGACGAAGCGCCGTTCATCTGCGGCTCGCTGGTGGAGATCACCGGCGCGCGGCCCGTCGCCTGACGAACGCCTGCGAGGGCTTACATTGTGGGGGTAGGGGAGAACGGGTTGCACGTTCGGGGCTGAACCGCGCCGTCGATGCGCGTGGGCAGACGATCGACTTTCTGCTCAGCGCCAAGCGCGATGCCGCCGCTAGGCGTTTCTTCCGCAAGGCGCTGAAGAAGGACGGCGAGCTGTGGCGCTTCGCCAAGCTCCGTCAGGTCAAGCATCTCAATAACATTGTCGAATGGGATCACCGTCGCATCAAGCTGTTGGTCCGGCCGGAGCTCGGGTTCAAGAGCGTCCACACCGCGCGTCGGACGATCGCCGGCTGCGAGAGCCTGGCGATGGTGCGCAAAAGGGCATGTCGCTGCCATGCCCGCCAACGACATGCCCGTCCAGGCCGCCGCAGCAGCACTCCGCGCCTGCCCTCAAACTTTGCAGCGGAACCGCAATCCCCACCTCCAATCCGATGTTGGCGCGTGAGCTGACGCATCAGGACTCCGCCCTCAAGCCGATTTGCGCGCCAAAGTCTGCCTCCGCTCTTCCGAACCCTCCCACCACGCCACGCATACCTCTTGGGTATGGAAACAGGACTCAATCGGTTTTGGACACTGACGGTCCTTTACGACGATGATCAGTCCGGAAAACTCTGAAGCTACACAAACGCACGGATTTGGGGATGTTCGCGTGACGAAAATCGAGCGGGTCGAAACCTTCATTCTGGATCTGCCGACCATCCGCCAGCATGTCCTGGCGATGGCGACCATGCGAACGCAATCGGTCGCGATCGTCCGCATCACCGCGTCCGACGGCGTCGTCGGCTGGGGCGAAGGGGCGACCATCGGCGGCTTGAGCTATGGCGAGGAATCCGTCGAGGGTATGGTGCTGGCCATCGACACCTACATGACGCCGTTGCTGATCGGCCAGGACGCCGAGCGGGTCGGTGCGGCGATGGCGCGGATCGATGCCTTCGTCCAAGGCAACAACACGGCCAAATGCGCGGTCGAGACGGCGCTTCAGGACGGGGCGGCCCGGCGGCTGGGCGTATCGCTGGCCAATCTGTTCGGCGGGCGGGTGCGCGACCGGCTGCCCTGCGCCTGGACGCTGGCGAGCGGGCAGTCCGATCTCGATATTGCCGAGGCCGAGCGACTGCTCGATGCCCGCCGCCACAACATCTTCAAACTGAAAATCGGCAAGCGCGCGCTGGCCGACGACATCGCCCATATCGCCGCGATCAAGCGCGCGCTGGGCGACCGCGCCAGCGTCCGGGTCGACGTCAACCAAGCCTGGAGCGTCACCGACGCCCGGCGTGGGCTGGCGGCGCTGGCCGACGCCGGGGCCGATCTCGTCGAACAGCCGGTGGGCCGCCGGCATCTGCCGGCGCTCGCCCGCCTGACCCAGGATTTTCCCATCGCCGTGATGGCCGACGAGATCCTGCGCGGCGCCGAAGACGCCTTCCGTGTCGCCGCCGCTGCCGGGGCCGACGCCTTCTCGGTCAAGCTCGCCCAATCGGGCGGCGTCGGTCCGGCGGCGAAGGTCGCGGCCATCGCCGAGGCGGCGGGGATCGGCATCTATGGCGGCACCATGATCGAAACCGGGGTGGGGACGGCGGCGGCGGCCCAGCTGTTCGCCACGTTGCCCCGGCTGGACTGGGGAACCGAGCTGTTCGGCCCCCTGCTGTTCACCGACGATTTTCTCACCGCCCCGCTGCGTTACGAGGAGTTCGCCCTGGTCGTGCCGGACGGGCCGGGCATCGGCGTCGACATCGACCCCGACCGGCTGGACGCCCTGCGCCGCGATCGTCCGCGCAGCCATCACCCCACCCTTACCATCACCCCAGCGGCCATCCCTCAAGCCGGAGAGTGACCCAATGCTGTTCCATGTGACGATGACCGTGCGCCTGCCGGCCGACATGCCGGCGGACGACGCGGCCGACCTGAAGGCGCGCGAGAAGGCCATCGCCGCCGACCTGCAACGCGGCGGCAAATGGCGCCATCTGTGGCGCGTTGCCGGCGCCTACGCCAATGTCAGCATCTTCGACGTCGCCGACAATGCCGAGCTGCACGACATCCTGACCGGACTGCCCTTGTTCCCCTACATGGACATCGACGTAACGCCGCTTTGCCGTCATCCCTCCTCGGTCCGCGACGGCGACGCCTGACAGTCCCTTCACGAATCCGCTCCCCAGCCCCTCACGCCACCAACAAACAAGTTCAAAGGGAGACTCCCATGCAGGCCAAGGAAATCGATGCGCTGCTGACGCGCTTCACCCAGGTCACGCCCGGCAAGACGCCCAACCCGCGGGTCAAGGCGATCGTCGACCGCATCGTCCGCGACCTGTTCGTCACCATGAACGAATTCGACGTCACCCCGGACGAATTCTGGACCGCCTGCAACTACTTGACCGAGTTGGGCAAGAACAACGAAGCCGGGCTGCTGGCCCCGGGCCTGGGCTTCGAGCACTTCATCGACCTGCTGGTCGAGGAGCGCGAGAGCGCCGCCGGCCTGAACGAGAACGGCACCCCGCGCACCATCGAAGGCCCGCTGTATGTGGCCGGCGCCCCGGTGCACCAGGGCAGCGCCCGCATCGACGACGGGCTGGACACCGAGGCGGAGCCGCTCTTCATGTCGGGTGTCGTGCGCGACGCCTCGGGCAAGCCGATCCCGAACGCGGTGGTCGAGGTCTGGCATGCCAATTCCAAGGGCAACTATTCGATCTTCGACAGCTCGCAGACGCCCTTCAACAACCGTGGAACCATCCAGACCGGTGCCGACGGGCGCTATTCCTTCCAGTCGATCATGCCGTCGGGCTATGCCTGCCCGCCGGGCAGCAGCACGCTGCAGCTGCTGGACCTGCTGGGCCGCCACGGCGCCCGTCCCGCCCACATCCACTTCTTCGTCAGCGCCCCCGGCTATCGCAAGCTAACGACGCAGATCAACATCAAGGGCGATCCGCTGATCGACGACGATTTCGCCTTCGCCACCCGCGACGGTCTGGTGCCCGAGATTCGCCGCATCGACGATCCGGCGGCGATTGAAGCCCGTGGCGTGAACCGTCCCTTCGCCGAGATCGGCTTCGACTTCCGTCTGGTCGAGGCGCGCGACGGTTTGCCGACCGACGTGATCGAGCGCGCGCGCGTCTCCGCCTGAGCGCTTCAAGCGCAAGCCGTCCGATCGAGGAACCACCCCCGCCAGCCCTGGCGGGGGCGTCCCCGTTTCGGAAGCCGGCATCCGGTATAAGATTTGCTTAGAGTCCGCATCGCTGCGAGGATTGTCCACAGCCAGGAGGATGCGTCGCCATGGACATGAGTGCCGCCTTGTCTGCCTTGAACGGGCCGTCCTTCAATGCATCGGCGCTACGGCTGTGCCGCGTCTTCGAGACGCCGGATCTGGACGATGCCCGCGAGCGGATTTCCAAGGTGATGCAGCCGCACAGCCTGATGGCCTGCGGACGGTCGAACGGCCAGCCCTCGCACATGGATTTCATGGCAATGAAGGGCATGGGGATCGGCACGATCAAGTTCGGTCAGGCCTCCATCGCCGTGCCGCCGCTGGACGATTACTATCTTGCCATCCTCTGCGTCAGCGGCGGCGCCGAAATCCGCATCGAGCGCGACATTTTCACCGTGGACCGTTTCAACGGCGTGCTCTGTTCGCCGGGAAGCCCAATTGCCGGGCAGTTCTCGCCCGATTGCGAGCAGCTTGTGCTCAAAATCGCGCGCACCCGGCTGGCGGCCTTCAACGGGCCGCGTCCGGTGCGGCTGGCGGCAAGGCTGGATTTGCGCAGCCCCCGGCTGACGCCGCTGCTGGTGGCGCTGCGCGGGGTGATCGGCGATCCGGCCACCGTGCGGCTGATCCGGGACGACGCCCTGGTGGCTGCGGAGTATGAGCAGCTCTTCCTGCGGCTGCTGCTGGCCGGTCAGGACATTGCGGAGACGGATGACCGGCCGCAGGGGCCGCGGCCGGTGTCGGTTCATCGCGCCATCGCCTATCTGCGGGAAAATTCCGCCGCCGCGATCACGCTGGCCGACATCGCCCAGGCGGCCGGAGTCCCGGAACGCACGCTGCACGATGCCTTCAAGCGCTTCGAAGGCGTCAGCCCGCTGCGCTATCTGCGCAACCTGCGCCTGGACGATGTCCATGCGAAGCTGCGCACCGGCGGAGGTGGCGGGGACGCCAGCGTTACGGCCATCGCGCTGAATGCCGGCTTCACCCATCTGAGCCGCTTCGCCCAGGATTACGCGGAGCGCTTCGGCGAGCGGCCGTCCGACACCCTGCGCCGGGGCTGCACCTGACGGCGGTCGCTCTCCCCCGACGTCTCAGATGTGCAGGTAGGTTTCCTGGATGTCGGCTGCCCGGCCCAGCTCCGTGCTTGTGCCGCTCCACACCGTGCGGCCCTTCTCGATCACCGCGCAGGCGTCGGCGAGGCGAAGCACCGCCGACAGGTTCTTGTCGACCAGAAGAATGGACTGGCCCTCGCGCTTCAGCGTCTCCAGCACCGCCCAGATCTCGGCGCGGATGACCGGGGCCAGCCCCTCGGTCGCTTCGTCGAGGATCAGCAGGCGCGGGTTGGTCATCAGCGCCCGGCCGATCGCCAGCATCTGCTGCTCGCCGCCCGACAGGCGGTTGCCGAGGTTGCGGCGGCGTTCGCGCAGGCGGGGGAACAGCTCCCACACCGCCTCCAGCGTCCAGCGCGCAGCCCCGGTGCCTGGGCCGTCGCCACGGGTGGTGGCGGTGGCGACGAGGTTCTCCTCCACCGTCAGGGTCGGGAAGATCTGGCGGCCTTCCGGCACCAGCCCGACCCCCAGCCGTGCCACCCGGTGCGGCGGCATGCGGTCGATGCCCCGGCCGGCGAAGCTGATGCCGCCGCCCCAGCGCGGGATCAGCCCCATGACGGCCGAGATGGTCGTGGTCTTGCCCATGCCGTTGCGCCCCATCAGCGCCAGCACCTGCCCGGCCTCGATGGAGAGCGACACGTCGAACAGCACCTGGCTCTGGCCGTAGCCCGCCGTGAGATTGTCGATTTTCAGCATCACGCCAGCGCGTCCTCTCCAAGATAGGCGGTGCGGACTTCCGGATGGCCGCGGATCTCGTCCACCGTGCCGGTGACGATGACCCGGCCATAGACCAGGACCGAGATGCGGTCGGCCAGGGCGAACACCGCCTGCATGTCATGCTCGACCAGCAGGATGCCGTAGCGGCTGCGCAACCCGCGCAGGATGTCGATCAGCCGCTCCGTCTCCTCCGGTCCGGCCCCGGCCAGCGGCTCGTCGAGCAGCAGCAGGCGCGGGTTCATCGCGATGGCGATGGCGAGTTCGAGCTGGCGCTTCTCGCCGTGCGACAGGGCGGCGGCGCTGCGGTCTGCGACCCTGCCCAGCCCGACAATGTCCAGTGCCGCCCGCGCCTCCCCGTTCAGCGCGGCCTCGCCCGCCACCGGGCGCAGGAACCGGAAGGAGGAGCCGCTGTGCGCCTGCACCGCCAGCGCCACATTTTCCAGCGCGGTGAAGCCCGGCACGATGCTGGTGATCTGGAAGCTGCGGGCCAGCCCCAGCCGGGCGCGGCGTTCGAAGGGCAGGGCAGTCACGTCCTGGCCGGCGAAGCGGATGGTTCCGCGGTCGGGACGCAGGGTGCCGCTGATCTGGTGGATCAGCGTGGTCTTGCCCGCCCCGTTCGGGCCGATGATCGCATGGATCTCCCCCGGCAGGACGCTCAGCGACACGTCGGCGGTCACGGTCAGCGCGCCGAAATTCTTGCTCAGGCCGCGCAGTTCCAGCAACGGATCAGGCATCGGCGTTCCTCCGCTTGGGCGAGGCGAACCGGAAGGCGGCACGCAGGCGCAGCGGTGCGCCGATCAGCCCATCCGGCAGGAACAGCACCGACAGCACCAGCAGCGGGCCGAACACCAGCCGCCAGTAGACCAGCAGGTGCGACAGCGATTCCTCCAGCAGCACCATGGCCAGCGCCCCCAGGATCGCGCCGCCGAGCTGGCCGACGCCGCCGAGGATGACCATGAACAGCAGTTCCCCCGATCGGGTCCAGGACAGCAGGGCAGGGGACACGAACTCCGTCGCGTTGGCCAGCAGGGCGCCGGCCAGACCGCCGACCGCCCCCGCCATCACATAGGCGACCAGACGGTAGGGGTAGGGCTGGAAGCCGACCGCCAGGGCCCGCTGCGGATTCTCCCGCGCCGCCCGCAGCACCCGGCCGAACCGGCTGCCCAGCAGCAGGGTGCCGCCGACCCACACCAGGGCCAGCAGGCCCAGGCACAGGAAATGGAAGGTCAGGCGGTTGTCCATGATCCGGGTTCCAAGCCATTCGGTGCGGGCATAGAGCGTATAGCCGTCGTCGCCGCCCAGGCTGGAGAAGGAGGAGGTGGTGAAGAAGGCCATCTGGCCGAAGGCCAGCGTGATCATGATGAAATGCACGCCGCTGGTGCGCAGCGACACCGCCCCGGTGACGAGCGAGTAAGCGGCAGCCGCTGCGATGGCGGCGGGGAAGACGATCAGCCCCTCGCTGACCCCGGCGGCGTCGAAGGCGACCACGGCATAGGCGCCGATCCCCATTGTCGCGGCGTGGCCCAGGCTGACCAGCCCGGCGCCGCCGACCAGCAGCGACAGGCTGACCGCCGCCATGCCGAGGATCATCGCTCGGGCCAGCAGGCCGAGTGCGAAGCCGTCACCGAACCCGAGGAAGGGGGCCACCGCCAGCGCCAGCAGCGTGACCAGGGCCAGCGCATGTTTGCGAAGCGGTGCGGTCATGCCGAACGCCCTCCCGGAAACAGCCCCGCCGGGCGGAAGAACAGGATGGCGGCCATGACGATGTAGACCAGCATGGAGGCCAGCGCCGCCCCGGTTTGCCGGGCCGACGACGGGTCGAGCAGCAGCCGCAGCAGGTCGGGCAGCATTGCCCGCCCCACACTGTCGAGCAGCCCGACCAGCAGGGCGGCGATGAAGGCGCCCCGGATGGAGCCGACGCCGCCGATGACGATCACCACGAAGCACAGGATCAGCACGGTGTCGCCCATGCCGGGAGCCACCGGGAAGATCGGGCTGGCCAGCGCCCCGGCGAAGCCCGCCAGCATCGCGCCGAAGGCGAAGACGACGGTGAACAGGCGGCGGATGTCCACCCCCAGCGCCGACACCATGGCGGGATGGGTCGCCCCCGCCCGCACCAGCATGCCGGCCCGCGTCCGCTCCACCAGGAACCACAGCAGCAGCGGCACGACGATGCCGATGCCGATGATGACCAGCCGGTAGGTCGGGTAGATCAGTCCGGCGACGATCTCGACCCCGCCCATCGGGCCACCGGTCAGCCCGGCCGGCTCCAGCACGGTCTGCGGGGCGCTGCCCCACAGCGCCCGCGTCGCCTCGTCGACCGTCAGGATCACCCCGAAGGTGGCGAGCACCTGACTGAGATGGTCGCGGCGGTAGAGATGGCGGAAAACCAGCCATTCCAGCGCCAGCCCGACCAGCAGCGCCACCGGCAGAGCCAGCAGCGCCCCCAGCCAGAAGCTGCCGGTCCACACCCCCAGCGTGGCGGCGACATAGGCACCCAGCATGTATTGGACGCCATGGGCCAGATTGATCAGATCCATGACGCCGAACACCAGACTGAGCCCGGCCGCCACCAGAAACAACAGCACCCCGAATTGCAGGCCGTTCAGGGCCTGCACCAGAAGCATGGACATCGCGAAAGCCCCCTGTCAGCCCGTTCCGCCCGTCACCCCATCTTGCAGGAGGCGGCGTAGCTGTCGGCGTCGGCGCTCAGCACCTTGCGCACGGTTTCCGTCTGGAACTTGCCGTCGGCGCGCTTGGCGACCTTGCACAGCCAGAAATCCTGGATCGGAAAATGGTTGGGTCCCAGCCGCAACGAGCCGCGGACCGACGGGAAATCGCCGGCCTCCAGCGCCGTGCGCAGCGCCGCCTTGTTGGCGACGTCGCCGTTGGTCCGGCGGATCGCCGCGTCCAGCATGTGGGCGGCGTCATAGGCATGGGCGGCGAAGTTCGACGGGACATAACCGTAGGCGGCCTCGAACTCCTGCACGAAGCGGCGGCTGTGCGGGTTGTCGAAGTTCGGCGCCCAGGTGGCGGCGGTGTAGAAGTCGAGCGCCGCCTCGCCCTGGGCCGGCAGGGTCGATTCGTCGACGGTGAAGGTGGACAGGAAGGGGATGTTGGCCAGACCGGCCTGCCGGTATTGCCGCACCAGATTGACGCCCAGCGCGCCCGGCATGAAGGTGAAGATGGCGTCCGGCTTGGCGGCGGCGATCTTGGTGACCTCGGTCGAGAAGTCGAGCTGGCTCAGTGGCACATAGATCTCGTCCACCACCTCGCCCTTGTAGCGGCTGCGGAAGCCGGCCACCGCGTCCTTGCCGGCCTGATAGTTGGGCACCAGGATGAAGACCCGCTTATAGCCCAGATCCTGCGCCGCCTGTCCCATCGCCGCGTGCGGCTGGTCGTTCTGATAGGCGCTGCTGAACAGGAAGGGGCTGCATCCCTTGCCGGCGAGGGGGGAGGGGCCGGCGTTGGCGGTGATCAGGAAGGTGTTGCTCTCCGTCACCGGACGGACAATGGCTTGCAGCATGTTGCTGAACACGACGCCGACCACAAAATCGACCTTGTCGCGCTCCAGCGCGGCGCGGACCTTGGAGACAGCAACGTCCGGCTTCAGTTCGTCGTCGATCACCAGCGTTTCGACCGCCCGGCCGCCCAACTGGTTGTTGAGGCGCCTCACCCCGGCCAGCCAGCCGTCGCGCAGATGCGTGCCGAGCGCCGCTCCCGGACCGGACAGCGTGCCGACGAAGGCCACCTTCACCGCCTGATTCTGCGCCCGCGCGATGGACGGCGCGAAGGCGAAGCCGCCGGTGGCGGCGAGGGTTGCGGTTGCGGCGGTCGTGGTGAGGAAGCTGCGACGGTTCATTTTTGAATTTCCCTGTTCTTGACGTGTTTGGAGCATACCCTCGCAGTCCGGCTTTTGGCATCCGTGTCTCTGCGGTGCACCGGTTGTCTGTGGCGGGCGTCGAACTGTCCAGACTCGAAATCCGTTTCTTTGGAACTGGAGTCCGGGTCTGGAGATGGGCGTCAGTCCGTTCTGACATTCGAACGGCTCGGCAGGCGCTGGACCGGCGTGGCGCTGTCCGTCCAGGCGTCCGGCAGCGGGGTGCGGCCATCCTCCAGCATCTTGCGAAGAAACCGCAGGTCGCGGGCGGCGTTGACCGCCACCGCACCGACGGCGATCCCGGTATCGTCCAGCATCAGCCAGCAGCCGCTGCCGGCCTCCGGCGTGCCGCGGGCGACCGCGCGGGTGCCGAGGCCGGGCAGTCCCAGCATCTGCACATTCACGCCATACTGATCGGACCAGAACCAGGGGATGTCGGCATAGACGCCAGCCCCGCCCAGGGCGGCCCTGGCGGCGGCGATCGCCTGATTCTGGGCGTTCGCCCAGGATTCCAGCCGCAGCGACGTCCCGGCGAAGGCGTTCGGGTGGCGGGCCACATCGCCGGCAGCGAAGATGCGCGGGTCGGAGGTCCGCCCCTGGGCGTCGACGACGATGCCGTCGTCCAGCGCCAGCCCCATCGCCGCGGCCAGCCCCACTTCCGGCTCGATTCCGATGCCGAGCAGCAGATGATCGGCTTCCAGCCTGCCACTGTCGGCCAGGGTGACGGCGACGCCGCCGGCCGTGGCAGCGATGCCGGCGACACCGACACCGGTGACCATGCGCACGCCGTTGGCTTCATGCAGGCTATGCAGCCAGTCGGACACCACCGGCGGCATGGTGCGGGCGCACAGCCGGGGAGCCAGCTCCACCACCGTCACCGCCACCCCGAGCCCGCGGGCGGTCGCCGCCACCTCCAGCCCGATCCAGCCGCCGCCCAGCACCAGCAGATGCTTCGCCCCGGCCAGCGCGCTGCGCAGCCGTTCGGACTCCGTCAGCGTGCGCAGGGTGTGGACCCGCTCGGCCGGCAGCGAGTCCAGGCCGGGCAACCGCCGCGCCCGTCCGCCGGTCGCCAGGAACAGCGTGTCGTAGGCGACGCTGCGGCCGTCGGCCGTGGTGACAGCCCGCGCTTCCCGGTCCACTGATGTCACGCGCTGGCCGAGCCAGCACTCGATGCGGGCCTCTTCGGCCAGCGTCGGGTTCAGCAGGGTGATCGCCTCGACGCTGCCGGTCCCCCGAAGGAACTCCTTCGACAGGGCCGGCCGTTCATAGGGCCAGTGCGGTTCCTCGCCGATCAGCACCAGCCGTCCGGCGAAGCCCTCGGCCCGCAGGGTGCGGGCGATCCAGGCGGCGGCCTGACCGCCGCCGACCACCACACAGGTCGCCTCTCTTTCCGGCATCGCGGTCACGGGGCCTGCCTCCTCAGCGGTCCAGGGCGATCTCGACCCGGTCGCCGACCACCCGCACGGGATAGCTGCGCACCGGCTCGGTGATCGGGGCGGAGCAGGGGGCACCGCTGCGGATGTCCACCAACCCCTGATGCAGCGGACATTCGACGCAGCCATTCTCGACGAAACCGTCGGAGAGCCGGGCCGCCCCGTGGGAGCAGAGATCGTGCAGGGCGAAGAAGGCGCCCTCCTGCCGGAACAGGGCGACCGGCACGCCGGCAATGCTGAGCCCCAGCACCTCGTCGTCGCTCAGGGCGTCGGTGGCGGCGGCGTCATGCCATTCGGCCATGGGCCATTCTGTCATGGTCGGACCTCTCTCCACGGTCAGATCGGGTAGGCCAGCAGGGTCTGCACCCGGCTGGTGTCGTAGATGCAGCGCTTGGCCTTGAAGCGCAGCCCTTCGGCGGTGCGCACCACATGGTCGAGGTAGCGCCCGGCCTGGTAGACCGTCGATTCCCCGGCCGCTGAGGTGTTGATCACCACATAGCTGGTCTGGCAGAGATAGCCGTCGGCGCCGTCGCTCTTCCATTCCAGGCCGGACAGGCAATGGCGGTAGATCGGCTGTTCGAAGATGTTGGCGTTGCGCATCGCCACCACGCGGTCGCGCAGCATGCGGGCGTTGTCGCAATGCATGATCGGCGCCGGCAGCCCCAGATCCTCGTTCTCCTTCGAGATGATCTGGTACAGGCAATCCTCGGTGAACAGCGTCGGCCATTCCTCCATCCGGTCGTTGTCGATGATGGAGACGTAGCGGTCCTGGAGCGCGCTCAGCTCCAGGCGGATCATCAGGTCGTTCATGCCGGTCACTCCGCCGCGACGCTGGGCGTCTGGAAGCCCATCAGGTTCTGATAGCCGACCCAGAAGCGGCGGATCAGGTTCTCGGTGATCAGGGTGTTCTGCTCGTCCGGAGCGCCGCGGGCCATTTCGATGACCGAGGTCTTGTCGCCGTCGCGCACCGTGCCGCGCTGCACCAGCTCGGTCGCCTCGGTGTCCTCCATCGAGATGTAGCCGGCCGGGCCGACCAGATTGGCCTGCTTGATGCGCAGCGCGCGCAGCTCAGGCGTATCGTCCTCATAGCCGAAGAAGTGGAAGACCAGCTCGAAATGATCCGGCCCCTTGGGCAGCAGCTGGCGGGCGACCAGCGTGTTGTGGATCTGCTGGATCACCAGCTGCGGGAAGATCGGCTGGATGTGGTTGGTGGTGATCTCGTCGAATTCCGGCTCCAGCGCCAGCAGCGAGTCGTCCTCCAGATGGAAGCCCTCGTCGTAGGAGCGGATCTTCTGGGCCTTGTAGTCGGCCGAGTTCACGTCCTCTTCGCTCTTCGACACATAGATGATGCTGTGCAGCCCGTGCGTGGCGTCGGGGATGCAGCGCGCCTTCATGCCGACGCGGAAGATGTTGAAGGTGGTGTGGAACAGGTGCAGCAGACTGGCGTGGTAGGGGTCCTTGACGTTCTCCAGATACAGCTTCCAGTTGCTGTCCGAATATTGCCGGGTGCAGCCGAGATAGACCACAGGCTTGGCGAAGATGCGGTCGACGAAGGGGCGCATCTCGGGACCGATGTAATTGGCCAGCGGGCCGACCGTGTCGCTGAAGGTGGCGAAGACCAGCCCGCGATAGCTCTCGACCCGCAGCTGGTGCAGGTTGTGCTTCGCCGGATCGAAATCCTTCGGCATCCCGGTGGCGCCCTTCTGGCCGCGCCGGAAGGGAACGCCCTGCAGATTGCCGGCAGCCCCGAAGCTCCACTGGTGATAGACGCAGCTGTGCGACAGCGCGTTGCCGCGGGCCTTGCGGCAGACCATGGCACCACGGTGGGCACAGCGGTTGACCCAGGCCGCCAGCGTGCCGTCCTCGGTCCGCGTCATCACCACCGGCGTGTCGCCGACGAAGGTGCTCTTGTAATCGCCGGGCTTGGGGATCTCCGCTTCCAGGCCCAGGAAGTTCCAGGTCGGGCCGCGATAGATGCGCTCCTGTTCCAGTGCGTAGATCTCTTCTGAACTGAACACCGTGTAGGGCACACGCGACCCGTCGGGATTTGGGAATACGGCAAGCCGGCTTTCGGCGCTTGGTTCGGTCATCGGGCTTTTCCTTTGGCCATGGGGTCAACCAACCCTCCACACCGGAAAAGCTTGGCAGATGATCGTCACACCGCACTATCCGCTGGGCGCATGTGCGTTCCGCCACTATCCAAAAAACGCAACAATCAGAAGATCAAAATCCACAATCTTTTTGGAGATATAGGCGGTTCCATAATAAAGCGCAGAGGATGCTTCGAATTTGACCAAGTCGCCGCGATGTTGAGCTGTTGCGCTGCCGAAACAGCGCTTGCTTTCACTCCGTCACCATGGCGAGAAGGGCGGCGGTCGCCTCGTTGTCGTCGCCTGCCCGCGTGCTGACGATGATCGGCGAGGTGATCCCCGTTTCGGCGATCGGTCGGTAGATCAGGTCGCCGCGCGACCCGGAGGCGGAGTCCGGCACCAGACACAGCCCGACGCCACAGGCCACCAGCCCCAGCGCGGTCTGAAGTTCCCCCGCCTCCACCACCGCGTTGGGCAGCAGCCCACGGTCGCGGAACAGCGCCAGCACCTGATCGGCATAGCTCGGCCGGGGTTTGCGGGGATAGACCAGCAAGGTTTCGCGGACCAGGGCGGCCAAAGGGATGGGGCCGGTCTCGGCGGCCAGCGGGGATTCGCAGGACACCGCCACCACCAGCGGCTCGTCATGCAGCACCCGCTGGACGATGCCGGGCTCCTGGAAGGACAGCCGGCCGAAGCCGATGGCGATGCGGTGGTCGCGCAGCGCCGGCAGCTGTTCCAGCGTGGTCATCTCGACCAGTCGGACGTCGAGATCGGGGCGCGACGCCCGGAACCGGCGCAGCACGCGGGGAAGCGAGCCGTAGAGGATCGAGCCGACCAGCCCGATCGGATAGACGGTGCGGCGCGATCCGCCCAGCGCCCGCAGGCTCCAATGGATGTCGTCGACCCGGTCCAGCACCTGGATGGCATGCTCGTAGAGCAGGCGCCCGGCCTCGGTCAGTTCCAGAGGGCGCGATCCCCGCACCAGCAGTTCCGTTCCCAGTTCCTCTTCGAGTTGGCGGATTTGCCGGCTGAGCGGGGGCTGCGCGATGTGCAGCCGCTCCGCCGCGCGGGTGAAGCTGCGCTCCGCCGCGACCATCTGGAAATAGCGCAGGTGCCGCAGTTCCATGTCACCGATTTCCCATCGCCGATCAGAGGGGAGCCGTCATCCCGCCCTTGATGCTCCCCTTGATGCCCGATGGCGGAGACGATGGCAACAGACCGGGCCCGGTCGGGCGACCCGGACGGAGTTCGGGCGTCCGAGGTCGAGCATGCGGGTAAGGGCCACGACCCATCCGGCAAGATCCATCCGCGCAACAACGCGACAGAGGCGAGACTATATTTTTGCAGATCGAGAAAAACTGGTTCCCATAATTTTAAAACTGGAATCCTTGACAGACTGCAGTGTCGATTTGGAAAATGAACGTCCTGCCGCCTTGAGGCGGAGGATTGGGCGTTACCCAACATTAGCCAAGAAGACGCGGTCAAGCCTGCCACAGATACGGCTTCGCACAAGCGTCAACGACGCGATCAGCGGTTGGACGGCTCTCCCTTGAGGGCCCTCGCCGAAGGATCACGCATGAACGAACAGGGCTTTCGGGCATTCTTCAGGGAGACAAAAGATCCATACGCTTTTTCAATATCATGGTGGGCGTCGTCTGCGCGCTTGGGATCGGCGCGGCGGCCGTGCAGGCGCCGGCCGCGGACCCGGTAAAGGTCGGGGCGATCCTGTCCTTGACCGGCGGCGCGTCGAGCCTGGGCGATCCGGAACTGAAGACCTTGGAAATGATGGTCGACCAGACCAACAAGGCCGGAGGTCTGCTGGGGCGCCCGGTCGAACTGGTCCATTACGACGACGGCAGCGAACCCGGCAAGGCCAACGTCCTGGCCAAGCGTCTGATCGAAGACGACAAGGTGGACATGCTGATCGGCGGCACCACCACCGGCGCCAGCATGGCGATGTACCCGCTGATCGAGCGGGCGCAGATCCCGTTCATCTCCCTGGCCGGCGCCCTGGTGATCGTCGAGCCGGTCAAACACTGGATGTTCAAGCCCGCCCATCATGACCGCATGGTCGGCCAGCGGGTGATGCTGGACATGAAGTCCAGGGGCTACAAATCCATCGCCATGCTGTCGGACACCAGCGGCTTCGGCCAGTCCGCCCGCAAGGAGATGCTGAACGTCGCCCGGAAGGTCGGCATCACCGTGGCGGTGGATGAAACCTTCAACCCGAAGGACACCGACGTCACCACCCAATTGGCGAAGATCAAGAACACCCCCGACATTCAGGCCCTGTTCGTCGTGACCTTCGGTCAGGGCGCGGTGGTCGTAACCAAGAACATCGCGCAGCTCGGCATCGAGTTGCCGCATTACGAGACCTCCGGGGTGGCGACGCGGGAGTATATCCGCCTGGCAGGTCCGGCGGCCGAAGGGGTGCGCCTGCCGGCGCCGGTGCTGATGGTGGCCGCCGAATTGCCCGACAGCGATCCGCAAAAGAAACTGTCCGTCGATTACGTCAAGGATTACGAATCCCGTTATAAGACGGACGTGTCGTCCTTCGGCGCCTATGCCCGCGATGCCTGGCACATCTGGGTCAATGCGGTGACGCAGGCCAAGAGCGTCGACAAGGCCAAAGTCCGGGATTACATCGAAAACACGACGGGCCTGCCCGGAACATCCGGCATGATCAACATGTCGCCCCAGGATCACCTGGGCCTCGACATCTCCGCATTGAAGATCGTCACGGTCAGGAACGGCAACTTCGTACTCGCCGACTGAGCCGTCTTCATCGTCCGCTCCCGCTCCGGTCCACCGCGCCTGCCAGGGCGCGACGTGAGCTGAGGCGCCGGCACACCGCCGAGAGGAAAAGGACCCCCATGCTGTCAGAGCTTCTGCAATTCATTCTGTCGGGCATGACGCTGGGCGCCATGTACATGCTGTCGGCGCTCGGCTTTTCGATGATCTACAACGCCAGCGGCGTGATCAATTTCGCCCAGGGCGAGTTCATCATGGTGGGCGGCATGGCGGCCTCCTTCCTGTCGGCGGCGGGCGTGCCCTTGCCGTTGGCCTGCGTCGCGGGGGTGATGATCGCCGGACTCGTCGGCGGTCTGGTGGAGCGGCTGGCGGTCGCCCCCGCCCGCGGCGCCGAGGTCGCCAGCATCATCATCATCACCATCGGCGTGTCGATGATCCTGCGCGGGCTGACCGAGATCCTGTTGGGCAAGAGGCCGCACGCCCTGCCGCATTTTTCCGGCGAAGCGCCCCTGGCGTTGCTGGGCGCGACCATCCTGCCGCAAAGCCTGTGGGTGCTGGCGGCCGGCGCGCTGATCGTGCTGGGGCTGAGCCTGTTCTTCGGCCACACCCGCATCGGCAAGGGCGTGCTGGCCACGTCTTATGACCGGCTGGCGGCCCAGCTGGTCGGCGTCGACGTCCGCCGGGTGCTGACGCTCAGCTTCGCGCTGTCGGCGGTGATCGGCGCCGTCGGCGGCGTTCTGATCGCTCCGATCTCCACGATGGCTTACGACACCGGCATGATGCTGGGGTTGAAGGGCTTCGTGGCGGCGACGCTGGGCGGTCTGGGCAGCGGGCCGGGGGCGGTGTTCGGCGGCCTGTTCCTGGGCCTGATCGAGGCATTGACCGCCGGCTATGTGTCTTCCGCCTACAAGGATGCGGTGCCGTTCGTCCTGGTCTTCATCGTCCTTGTGCTGCGTCCGCAGGGGCTGCTGGGCGCCAAACCGACGGATCGGATCTGACCCATGACCCACAATCCCGATCAATCAATGCCGCGAGGCCGGCAATCCATCTTGGGGCAATCCGGCTTGAGGAAATCCAGCTTGGGACGGTCCGACGTGAGGCGCTCCGGCACGGGGCGCGTCATCGGACTGGCGGTGCTGACCGCCGTCGTGGCGCTGTTGCCTCTGCTTCTGCCGAACGCCTTCTATGTCGACGTGGCGATCCGCATCGCCATCCTGGCGGTGAACGGCATCGCCCTCAATCTGCTGATGGGCTACACCGGCCAGATCAGCCTGGGTCATGCCGGCTTCTTCGGACTGGGGGCCTATGGTTCCGCCGTGTTGACCACGCATTTCGGCTGGGCGCCGCTGCCGGCTCTGCTGGCCGCCGCCGGGCTGACGGCGGTGATCGCCTGGGGCGTGGCGCGCGTCATCCTGCGCCTGCGCGGCCATTATCTCGCCATGGCGACCCTCGGCCTGGGCATCATCATCTCCATCGTCCTTGGCAACGAGGCCGCTTGGACCGGCGGTCCCGATGGCATGCCGGTGGACGGCTTCAGCCTGTTCGGGCTGACGCTGTCGGGCGAGCGGCAATGGTACTGGGTGTTCGGCGGCCTGTTGATCGGCACCGTGGTCCTGGCGCAGAACCTCATCGATTCCCCGGCCGGACGGGCGCTGCAGGCGCTGCACGGGTCGGAGACCGCCGCGTCGGTCGCGGGCATCGATGTCGGGCGCCGCAAGATCGGCGTGTTCGTCCTCTCCGCCACCGTCTCGGCGATGCTCGGCAGCCTGTCGGCCCATTATTCCGGATACATAAACCCCGGCATCGCCGGATTCATGCAATCGGTGGAGCTCGTCATCATCGTGGTTCTCGGTGGCATGGCATCGATCTACGGCTCGATCTTCGGCGCGGTGGTCATGGGCCTGCTGCCGCAGATCCTGGCTGGGTACGAGGGCTGGGATTCTGTGCTGTTCGGGGTGATCCTGGTGGTGACGATGATCTTCCTGCCGCGCGGCGTCGTTCCCAGCCTGGCGGCCCGCCTGCGCTCCGTCCGCTTCGCGGGCAAGGGAGGCGCGGCATGCTGACGGTCGCCAATCTGTCCAAGCGGTTCGGCGGGGTTCACGCGGTTCAGGATGTGAGCTTCACCATTCCCAAAGGCTGCGTCTATTCGGTGATCGGGCCGAACGGTGCCGGCAAGACGACGCTGTTCAACCTGATCTCCGGCCTCTACACGCCGACTGCCGGCACGATCGGCTTTGAAGGGCGGGAGATCGGCGGTGCCGCGCCCGACGAGCTGGCCCGGCTGGGCATGAGCCGCACTTTCCAGAACCTGCAGATCTGCAGGAATCTCAGCGCCATCGACAATGTGATGGTCGGTGCCCATCTGACGCTCAATTCCTCCATGTTCGCCGGAATGCTCCGCTGGCCGGGCCTGTCGCGCGCCGACAAGGCATGCCGCGAACGGGCTGCCGCCTTGATGGAGCGGGTGGGCTGCGGCGCCTTCATCGGGGCCGACGCAGCCGCGATGCCCTATGGCGCCCTGAAGCGGCTGGAGATCGCCCGCGCCCTGGCGTCCGAGCCGCAGATCCTGTTCCTGGACGAACCGGCGGCGGGGCTGAACCACACCGAAACCCACGGCATCCAAACCCTGGTGGCGGATCTGGCCCGGTCGGGGCTGACCGTGGTGGTGGTGGAACATGACATGAAGCTGGTGATGAGCGTGTCCGACCGCATCCTGGTCCTGAATTACGGCCGCCGGCTGGCCGAGGGCACGCCCACCGAAATCCGTGAAAACCCGGAGGTGATCGCCGCCTATCTGGGCGCCGACGCCGAGGAGGACTGACGCCCATGCGCGCGCTTGCCATCATCGCGGCGGAACACCGCAACATGCGTCTGGTCGCCGGAGCCCTGGCGGTCCTGGGCGACCGGTTCGCCGCCGGGTCGGCGGACGAGGCCGGGCTCCACACCGTCGAGCTGGTCGTGGATTATTTTGAAGCCTACGCCGACCATTACCACCATGCCCGCGAAAGCGATCTGCTGTTCGCGCGGATGCGTGCGCGCAGCGACCGGGCGGCGGCAATGCTCGACCGGCTGGACCGCGACCACCAGGAGGCGCACCGTGATCTTGCGCGCTTGCGCCACCTCGCCCGCAACCCCAACCGCCATGCTGCGAAGAACCTGACGGAGCTTGCCGCCGAGATCTCCCGGTTCCACCGGCTGCTGGACGAGCATTTGCGGGTCGAGGAGGAGGAGTGCTTCCCCCTGGCCGGCGCGGTTCTGACCCCGGCGGACTGGGCGGAGATCGACGCCGCGTTCGCCGCCCGCAGCGATCCGCTCGACGACGGCGATCCGGCGGAGACGGTGGCCCTGCTGCGCGCGCGGATCACGCAGCTGCTGCCCTCACCCGAAGGATTCGGGGCGAAAGCCGACCATCTGCCCATCGCGCCAAAACCGCCGGCGGCGGGAGATGCGCTGCTGACGGTCGATGGGGTGGCCAGCGCCTACAGCCGCATCCAGGTGCTGCATGGCGTGTCCATCCAGGTTCCCCCGGGACAGTTGGTGGCGCTGGTCGGCGCCAACGGCGCGGGAAAGACCACCTTGCTGCGCTGCATTTCCGGCGTCCAGCCGGTATCCGCCGGATCCGTCCTGATGCAGGGCAAGCCGATCACCGGCGCAAGCGCCGATGCGCGGGTGCGCGCCGGCATCTGTCAGGTGCCGGAAGGGCGGCATGTCTTCGCCCCCATGACCATCGAAGACAATCTGCGCATGGGCGCCCACACCCGTCCGGCGGCGGAGATCGCAGACGGGCTGGAGGAGGTGTTCACCCTGTTTCCGATCCTGCGGGAACGGCGCGACCAGCCCGCCGGGGTGCTGTCGGGCGGCCAGCAGCAGATGGTGGCCTTGAGCCGCGCCCTGATGGGCAAGCCCAAGCTCCTGTTGCTGGACGAACCGAGCATGGGACTGGCGCCGCTGATCGTCGCGGACATCTTCCGCATCATCCGCATGCTGCGGGACGCGGGCATGACCATCCTGCTGGTGGAACAGAATGCGCGGGCCGCGCTGTCCATCGCCGATCACGCCTATGTCATGGAATCGGGGCGGATCGCCTTGCAGGGACGCGGTCGGGAGTTGCTGAAGAACGACGACGTCCGCCGCGCCTATCTCGGCATGTAAGGTCGGCGCCATGGGGTGACGCCATGGATTAGCGCGGCAGAGAGCGGTGCGGACGGGTGTCTCCACCCGTCCGCAACCAACCGTCAATAGGTCAGGGTCGCCATCACCTCGAAGACCGAACTGTCCTTGTTGCCGCCCAGGAACTGCTTGCCGCCGTCGCCGGCGAAGAAACGGCCGGCCACGCCGCTGACCAGCAGATTTTCTGTCGCCGCCCAGTCGACCACGAGGTTGATCTCGTTGCCGACATGGCTGCTGGTGACGCCGGCCGGCTTGCGGTCGAAGCGGAAATCGTACAGCAGCGCGGTCAGCGTCACCGTCTCGGTCGGCTGGACGGCGAACTGGACATTGTGGACCTTCACGTTGCTGTTGGAGGTCGGGAAATATTCGCCGTTGATCTCGCCCTGAAGCCACGTGCCCCAGCGCGGGAAGGCCATATGGAGCGGATCGAACGCCTCGCTTTTGGCCGTGCCGGGCTTGTCGCCGCTGAACTGGCTGTAGCGGTAGCCGACGCGCGGCGTCCAGGCGACGTCGGCGAAGCTGTAGCCGGCCTCGCCGTACCAGGCGGAGGCATCCAGTTCGGCTCCGGCGCGGCTGTTGTGCTGCTTCACATATTCCGCCGACAGGGTCAGTCCCGGAACCGATGGAATGGTGACGCCGAGGGCGCGCAGATTGTAGATATCCATGCCCTTGCGGGTCGGCAGGTTCGACTGGTCGATGCGCATGTAGGACGCGCCAAGCGAGCTTTTTCCCTCCGCCCCGAAGCGCCATTCCAGGTTGCCGCCATAGATGACGTCGGTGTTGCTGTACTTGTCGCTCTTCAGGCGGAAGAGGTCGGCATGGACCGGCGCGATGTCGAACTTGGCGACGGCGGTGCCGGTGTTCCAGCCGCGGCGCGGCCCCAGCCAGTAGCTGCCCTGCCGCCGCGAATCCAGCGTGCCGTCGCCGATGATGAAGCCGTCGCCGATCATGAAGTTCTGCCGGCCATAGGCGATATCGACGGCGTCCTTGCCCAGGCTGGACAGCAGGTCGCCGCTCTTCCAACCGACATAGAGATTGTCGAGGTCGGTGCGGCCCTGGCGGCCCTGGGTGAAGCCGCCGGCATCGCCGTCGCCGATCGTCCCGCTCGACACTGCGCGCACGCCGGAATAGAGGGTTCCTGCGCCTTCGGTGGCATAGGTCAGCTTCAGGCTGGGAGCGATGTAACCTTCGGCCCAGTTGCGGTCCTTCTGGACCTTGCCGTCCGGCGTGACCACGCCGGCGCCGAGATTGGCGTTGGACACGGCGACCGCGCCGAGGCCGGCGGTGAGACCGCCTTCAAGCGTGACGCCGTTCTGCTCATGGAGCGTCACATCGGCCTGGGCGGTAGCGGAAATCGCCAGCAAGGGCATCGCCAGCAGGGTCGTGCCGGCGAGAATCCTTTTGCGGGGCGACCGATGGGGGCGGAGGGCGTCGCCCGGCCGAGCGATGGCTGTCCCGGTGAACGTCGGGGCGGTGAACATGAAGCTGTCTCCGTTCGGGTGATTTTCTTGTTTGGGCAAGGGTGGGGCCAAGGCCGGCCGCCGTGCGCGTGCCATGCATGCTCGCGATCCATGAAACCGTGTCCGGCCCGAGCGCAGGCATGGCGTCGGGCGCGGGGCCCGCAAATCCAGGCATGTCATTGATTGATGGCGGTACGGATTATATCCATATCCTTGAGATATATTCGCTGTATTTCTCGGAATATTTTTTCGAAAACGGCAAAATTGTTTTTCTGGAACGGGCCGAGTTTCATCGGCTTGTTCGGAAATGCCCCGATTGGGGTCTGGGTATTTCACACCGACTTTGCGTGCGGCAGCGTGCCCGGCTCCCAACCGTCTTGTGATGCGGCAGCTTTTCCGCTATTCACCCGTCATCTCCACATGGTTGTGTCGAGCGCAGCCGGATGAAGGGCTCAGCATGAGCGGCAGCAATTCACCCCAACTCACGGTCCAGACGGGGGACAAGGCGTTCTCCAAGAAGCGCATGCGCCGCGATTGGCCCTTCTACTGGATTTCGCGGGTGAACGGCCGCTATGTGCAGGTGCTGGAAAAGCGGCTGAAGCCGCTGAACCTCGACATGCCGCGCTGGCGCGTGCTGATGTGCCTTTATGAGGACGAGCATCAGAGCGTTTCGGAAATCGCGGAAGCCAGCGTTCTGAAACTGAACACCGCGACCAAGATCGTGCAGAGGATGGTCGCCGACGGGCTGGTGACGACACGGGTGCGGGCCACCGACGGGCGGGCGACGGAGGTCGGCCTGACGCCCCACGGCGACCGGATGCGCCAGCTCGCCATGGCCGAGGCCGATGGCATCCTGGCCGCATCGTTCGTCAACATCTCCAGCGAGGAGATGGCAGCGCTCAACGGGCTGCTGGAGAAGGTCTTCGACCGGCTGGGCGAGGTCTGACCGGGCAAGCCGCCGCCGTTCAAGCCGACGTTCCGAGCGTGTGGAAGCCCCGGTTGAACCAGATCAGCCCGCCGCCGGAGCCGTCGCACAGCGCCGTCGCCTGAACCTCGCAGAACAGCACCGTATGGGTGCCCTTGCGCTGATGGTCGACGATCCGGCAATCGAAGGACGCCGAGGCGCCGGACAAAACCGGGGCGCCGGTTCCGTCCTGGGTCCAGGTGCCGCTGGCGAAGCGGTCTTCGCCTGTCCATCTGGCGAAGGAGCGCGACAGCTCCTGGTGGTCGGCGTTCAGCACGTTGACGCACAGCACGCCGTTCTCGATGAAGGCGTCATGGGCGAAGGCGTTGGCGTTGATGCAGACCAGCAGCGTCGGCGGTGTGTCGGTCACCGAGCAGACGGCGGAGACGGTCAGGCCGTGGCGGCCGGCGGGGCCGTCGGTGGTCACCAGATTGACGGCGGCGCCCAGGCGGCTCATGCCGTCACGGAAGGCCAGCGTCTCGGGCGGCAGGGGGGCGGCGGTTGCGGACATGTCGCTTCCTCTCAGATGTCGAGAACGAGGGATTTCGATCGGGCGCGCGAGCAGCAGACGCAGATCATGCTGCCCTCGGCGCGCTCTTCTTCGGTCAGGAACTGGTCGCGGTGATCGGGGGTGCCGTCGAGCACGTCGGTCACGCAGGTGCCGCAGACGCCCTCCTCGCACTTCACCGGGATGGAGATTCCGGCGCGGGCAAGCGCCTTGGCGATGGTGTCGTCGCGCCCGACGGTCACGGTCACGCCGGACCGGCTGGCCGTCACCTCGAAGCCCTCGCCGGTGCTGTCGACCTGGGCCGAGAAATATTCCCGGTGGATGTTGGCCGGAGCATGACCCGCGGTCTTTGCGGCGCCGATCACCCAGTCCATGAAGCCCTGGGGGCCGCAGACGTAGAGGTGGGTCCCGGCGTCCGGCGCCGGCAGGTCGCGGGCGGGGTCGAGACGCTGCGCCGGCGGCAGATCGTCGTGATGGAACACCACCCGGTGTCCCCAGGGGGCCGCGGCGATGGTGTCGCGGAAGGCGGTGGCCTGCTTCGACCGGGTGCAGTAATGCAGCGTGAAGTCCCGGTTCAGGGCGTGCAGCCGCCAAGCCATCGCCAGCATCGGCGTGATGCCGATGCCGCCACCGAACAGGACGGTGTGGCGGGCATCCTCCGCCAGCTCGAAATGGTTGCGCGGGCCTTCGACGGTGAAGCTGTCGCCCAGCACCGCAAGGCGATGAAAGGCGGCGGAACCGCCACGGCTGTTGGGATCGCGCAGGACGCCGATCTCGTAATGGTGGGCATGGGTGGGGTCCGAGCAGAGCGAATATTGCCGCCACAAAGCGGTATCGCCATCGGTCAGACGGATGTCGATGTGTGCGCCCGCGGTGAAGGCCGGCAGGGCGGCGCCGTCGGGCGCCGCCAGCCTGACCCGCAGGATGTCGCCCGGCTCCTCGATCCGTTCGATGACGGTCAGGAGGCGGGACTGGCTGTCGGTGTCATCGCTCATCGCATGTAAATCCCTCCGTTGACGTCCCAGCAGGCCCCGGTGACGAAGCCGGAGTCAGGCTTGGCCAGCAGGGTGACGAGGTCGGCGACGAAGTGGGGGTCGCCGAGCTGGCCGACCGGGATCGCCGCCAGCGCCGCAGGCAGCCGCTCCGGCGTCAGCACGGAGCGGACCATCGGCGTGTCCATCGGACCCGGAGCGATGGCGTTGCAGGTGACGCCGAAGGGGGCGAGATCGCGGGCGAAGATCTTGGTCAGCGTCAGGATCGCCCCTTTGGAGGCGGCGTAATGCGCCCCCGTGGCGGTCCCGCCATTCTGCCCGGCCAGCGACGCCATGTTGACGATGCGGCCATAGCCGCGCTGCTTGAAATGGCGGCCGAAGATCTGGCAGCCGGCGAAGGTGCCGCCGGCATTGGTCGCCATCACCGCGTTGAACTCGTCGACGCCGATCTCCAGCACCGGCTTGACCGCTGTGCGGGCGGCGTTGTTGACGATCACCTCGACCGAGCCCCAGCGCTCGACGCAGCTGTCGAGGATTCGCTGGAAATCCTCGGGCTTCGACACGTCGAGCGTGCCGGCCGCCGCGGTTTCGCCGGAGAGGTCGAGGTCGCGGGCCAGATCCTCGGCGGCGTCGTCGGCGAGGTCGGTGACGACGACGCGGAAGCCCGCCCGGTGCAGGGCGCGGGCGGTGAGCGCGCCCAGGCCGCTGGCGCCGCCGGTGACGACTGCCGTTTGGCAAGTGCCGGGAGCCGGGGCCGCCATCAGAACAGATAGCTGAACGCCGTCAGCTCCCCGTCCGAATTTAGCAGCCGCGCCACCTTGTTGCGGATCCGCAGGCCGTCATCGGTGCGCACCAGCGTGTAGGTCAGGTTCGCCGCATAGATCCGCTGGCGGCCGAACTTGTTCTCCACCACATGCTCGGCGCAGCGCAGGACGATTTCGTCCCCGGCCGTGCCCTGAAGCACGAAGCGCGAGACGGTGCGCACCGTGTCGGCCGGCGGCGCCGAGGAGATCGAGAAGCCCTGCTGGAAACGCTCGATGCGCATCCGGCGCATCTTGGCATCGTCATAGCAGACGTTGACCTGATCCTCGTAGTTCTCGCCCTTGCCGATCGGAACGATGTAATGGCCGTCGTCGGTCCACAGCGCCAGCCAGGCATCATAGTCGCAGCGGTCGAGAATATCGGCTTCCCGCCAGACGAAGGCGGTCAGCCCTTGCAGGTCGATATCCCTGTCGATCGTCGTGATCCCGTTCATTGGGCCATCATCCTCTTCCACATCTGATAGGAGGCGCGCATGCCGGTTTCGGCGCTGAGATGGCCACGCGGACCATCGACGCCCGGCACCTCGTCGACGAGGCCGCGGTTCACCAGGATCGGCAGATCCTTGCCGCCCAGCGTGCCGCGCTGGACGCGCTCCCACACTTCGGCGTCATCGGGGGTGCCGAAGCCCATCGGGCCCTGGAAATGTTCCTGCAGGCGGATGCGCATCCGGTTGGCGGCGGCCGGCCCGCCGTCCATGCCGAGGCAGACATGGCGGATGGCGGTCTCCTTGACGCCGACCGGCCGCAGGACGCGGAAGAAGGCCAGCGACAGCGACACGTTCGGGAACAGGTTCAGGTTGAAGCCGGCGCCGCCGGTGGCACGCACGATCTTGCGCACGCGATGATCGTCGAAGCCCTCGTCGCGCAGCGCCTGGGCCAGCTCCTCGAACCGCTCTGGGATCGGGGCGTCGAGATTCTCGTCGAGGTCGATCAGTTCGGGGATCATGACGGCGACCGAATGGCCGTTGCCGAGATCCTCGACGAAGCCCGCCTTGTCGAAGAAGTTGAAGGTGGCCTCGGCCTCCTTGTCCAGGCTCTGGATGAAGGACTTGTGGACGACCGGGAAGTGGTAGGCGTCGGTGGTGTTCTCCAGCTGGATTTTCCAGTTCATCGGCACGGTGAACTGATGTTCGCCCAGCACCTTGACCGGATAGCCGCCGCCCTGCTTCATGAACAGGTCGATCCACTTCTTCGCCGGACCGAGGAAATCGACCAGCGGCTCGATGCCGTCGTCCAGCGTGGCGAAGATCATGTTCTGGTAGGTTTCGACGCGCAGCGCCTTCATCCCCAGAGTCGACTTGTCGAAGTCCTTGCCATACTGCTCGGGGTAGGGGACGCCGCGCAGCGAGCCGTCGAGGCCGTAGCCCCAGCCATGGTACGGGCACTGGAAGGAGGAGGTCTTGCCCTTCTTCACCTCGCATACCGTGGCGGCGCGGTGGCGGCAGCGGTTCACCAGAACGTTGATGTCGCCCTTGCGGTCGCGCACCACGATGACCGGCTGCTGGCCGACCCAGGACAGGATGAAGGATCCCTTCTCCGGCACTTCCGAACCATGGGCGACGAACACCCAGGTGTGGGCGAAGATCTTCTCCATCTCCTGCTCGAAGAGGGCGGCATCCTCGTACAGCGGCGTCTGGACCCGGTCATGCTCAACAAGGTCTTCCGGGCGTCCCGAACTGTGGTGGGCCGGGCCATGGTGAACCGGGCTATGGTCGAGAGACATGGTTTCTCCTTTGGGTTAGCCGGGAACTCAGAGTTCGGGCGTCGGCAGCGGCCGGCCCATGCGCGCCTCGATGCGCTGGTAGCGCCACAGGCGGTGTCCCTGGTCGCCGACCTCGATGGTGCGGAACAGGTTGCAGGCGGCCACCACCGCTTCCCGGTCGGGGAAGTCGGCCAGCACGTAGCAGGTCCAGGGGAACCCGTTGGGCGAGGTGCCGACCATCGTCTCGTCGTCGTCGATGGTGCCCAGCACGGTCACGCCCGGCATCTTGTGCACGGTGGCCAGGAACTGCTTCATTCCCGCCCAGACCATGCCGATCTGGTCAAAGGGAAGGTCGAAGAAATTCTGCTGCACGGCGATGCACAGCAGGGTGCGGATCGGCTTCTTCTCGCTCATCGCGTCGGTTCCCTGTTCTGTTTTCGGTTTGGCCGCTGGATCACGATTGCCGGGTCACGGGAAGCCGGGGGCCGCCGGCTGGTCGAGCAGTGCGGCGCCGGCCATCTGCCAGCTTCCGGCACCGATGAAGGCGTGCTGCGCCACGCAGGCGGCGTCGATCATGCAGCGCCCCAGCGGGTGGCTGCTGTTCATCGAATCCGACCCGCCCAGCACGAAGGCGATGCGCGCAGCCTCGGCCCCGTCCTGCGCCGCCTTGGAGGCGACCTGCCGCAGACGGATCTGCATCGGCCGGTCGACCTCACCCTTGGTCAGCATCAGATCCCAGGCCTGTTCGATGGTGTCGTAGAAGGCTGCCCGAGCGCCGAGCAGGAGGCCTTCGGCCTGGGCAACGCCCATCTGGACGTAGCCGCGCGCCGCCGGGCTGGGCGCGCCGGTGATCGAGTTGCGGCGGAGCGCGTCCTGGCGCACCCAGTCGATGGCCGCCCGTGCCGTGCCCAGCGCCACCACGGCCAGGACCTGGGATGCGAGCGCCATGGCGGGATAACGGAAGATCGCGTCGTCCATCGACGGCTTGCCGCCGCGGATGAAGGTCCATTCCTCCGGCACCACGATGTTCTCGACGGACACGTCGTGGCTGCCGGTGGCGCGCAGACCGATGGTGTCCCAGGTCTCATGCACCGTGACCTTGTCGCGCGGCATGACGGCGGTGCGCAGGAGGGCGCTGGACTCTCCGTCCACCTTGATCCCGCCGCCGACGATCGACGCGCCCATCACGCCCGAGCACCAGGGCCAGCGGCCGGAGAACTCCAGCCCGCCCGCGACCTTGCGCGTCGGCTGAGGCGGATACATCCCGCCGGCGAAGACGGTGTCGGGATCGGCGCCATAGATGCTGGCGTAAGTTTCGGTCGGCAGCGCTGCCAGATAGGTGGCGGAGACGCCGAAGCTGGCGACCCAGCCGGCCGAGGCGTCGGCGGTCGAGATCTCCTCGACCAGCCGGCAGAATTCCGCTGGGGAGCAGCCGTCGCCGCCGAAGCGGGTCGGGACGAACGCGCGGTAGACGCCGGCCTCCTGGAAGTTGCGCACGATGTCGATGGGAATGTGGCGGAGCTTGTGGAACTCGTCGCGCCGCGCGCGGATGTCCGCCTTCAGGGTTTCAAGCGCCGTCGCGGCCGACGCGTTGCGTGGAGTCATGGGACTGGTCCTTCGCCTGGAAGTTCGGTTCGGCCATGCAGAGCCAGGCCGCAATGGCGCAGAGCTGGGGGTCTTCGAATTTACGGCCGATGATCTGGATGCCGCGCGGCAGGCCGCGCGCATCGATGGTCGGCAGGACGATCGCCGGATGTCCGGAGAGGTTGAAGGGACGCAGGAAGCGGGTCAGCGGCAGCACGGCCTTGGGATCGCGTGCCGCGTCGAGGCTGGGCGGCGGCATTGGCAGGGCGGGGGTGACGAGGGCGTCGAAGTCGGCCAGCAGCGCGTCCAACTCGGCGGTGAAGCGCGTCCTGACATCTTCGGCCCTTGCCATTTCCTCGTCGGTGACCCGTCCGGCGGCATCCAGGCGGGCGCGCACGTCGTCGCCCAGCGCCTCCGGTCTGGACAGGAGATGGCCGAACGCCCGGTGGGTTTCGCGGGCGATGACGGTCATGCCGGCCTGGAAGGCATCATCGAGCAGAGGCAACTCCACCCAGGGAATGGTGGTGGCGGACACGGGCAGGAGGGCGGCCCAGTCGCGATCCGCTTCGGCACCATCAGGGTGGCGGAGCAGGGCGAGCCGGGGCGGGCGGTCGAGGCTCTTTGCCGGAATGAAGCTCGGATCCATCGCGGCCATCGCGCGTTCCAGCATGTCGATGCTGCGCGCCAGCGGACCGATGCAGTCGAGCGAGCTGTCGGCGGGGCTGGCACCCCGGCGGTCGATGCGGCCGAAGGTCGGCTTCATGCCGAACACCCCGCAGCAGGCTGCCGGCTGGCGGACAGAGCCGCCGGTGTCGGTGCCGACCGCGAAATCCACCAGCCCGGCGGCGACCGCCACCGCCGAGCCGGACGAGGAACCGCCCGGGATCAGGTCGGACCAGCCGGGATTGACTGGGGTGCCGAAGCGGGCATTGATGCCGGTCATGCCATAGGCCAGCTCGTGCATGGTCGTCTTGCCGGCGATCCGGCAGCCCGCCGCCAGCAGCGCCTCCACCACCGCCGCATGGCGGGAGGCCGCCGGGGCGTGGTCGAATGCCGCCGATCCGCAACGGGTCGGAGAGCCGGCGATGTCCAGGCAGTCCTTCACCGCGACCGTCAGGCCGTCGGGAGCGCCAAGCTCCAGCAGATCCGTGAAGATCGCCCCATGATTGTTGCGTGGCTTTGCCATGGTGTCGTCCGGATAGAGGGCCAGATAGAGGGCCGGATGAAGGGGAGGGAGCGTCGGCTTCGGTGGCTTCCGGCGTCGGTTGTTACGTGAAAATTACCGTAAATCGGCGCACGGTCAATCGAAATTTTGTGGGGACATCGAAAATAGTCTTTTGTTTTCAGGTGGTTGCTGACCGTCCAAGACGAATGGCCGCCATCCCCGCGGAGGCGGGAGTGACGGTTTTTAAAGATCGTCCAGCTTGCGGACTGTCTTAAAGCTGAACATCACGATAACATGATTGATGACGTAAAATTCTCCCATTTTCTGCAAAAGTACTTTGCGCGGGCTGGGAACCGGCCTGTCGGAGCGGAAAGCCGTGGAAGGGCAGGGATTTCCGCTCCGACGGCTTCGGTCGGAACTAAAATTACGTGAATATTACCGCTTGACGGTGGAGGGGGTGCCGCTACCGTGTTTCGAAGATCGTGTTTTGCGGATCCCGATGGGCCGTATGCCCCTGGTAGGCCATCGGCCGTTGTCCGTCCGGCCGCCGCGACCCGTTCCCCTTCCCGAAAATCAAGCGAGACCCAGAGCGATGACCAACTCAACCGATGTTGCGGCCCTCGTCCGGCGGATCGAGGTTCTGGAGGCCGAAGCCGATATCCGCCGGCTGCAGGCCCGCTACATGTTCCTGTGCGACACGCCCAATCCCGAATTCGGCGTTGCCGACGATCTGGCCCGCATTGAGCTGATCCTTCAGTTGTACAGCGAGGACGCGGTGTGGGAAGGGGTCGGGGAATATTACACGAACCAGTTCGGTCGCGTCGAAGGCAAGGAAGCGCTGCGCGGGCATTTCCGGAACTTCTGGGGCAGCCGGCAGGACCCGGCGCTGATCCTCAACTGCCATTACCTCACCTCGGAGCAGATCCATGTTCACGAGGATGGGCGGACGGCGGACGGGCAGTGGGTCCACATGCAGCCCTGGCTGTTCTCCGACGGCAAGGCGCTGCTGCGCTCCTCGCGCTTGAACAACGGCTTCCGCAAGGAGCAGGACGGCACCTGGAAGATCACCCGGACCCGGACCGAGAATGTGTTCGTAGCGCCCCTGCCGGCGACTTGGGCGTCCGATTACCCGACCAAGTCGGTGCTGATGCAGCCGTAAAATCTGGGACGGGAGCGCCGCCGCGGCGGCGCCAACCCCCTCATTTCGGACCGGCGTCCCACTCGGCCTCGAAATCGTTTCGCGAGAAATATTCGACCAGGGCGTTGATGAACAGCCGTGTGCGGGCCGGAAGATGGCTTCGCGACGGGAAGGCGAGATTCATTGTCAGGCGCGGCAGCTCCCAGTCCGCCAGGATGCGGACCAACCGCCCGGCCTTGATGTCGGCATGGATGATGTAGGCCGGCTGCACGATGATGCCCAGCCCGTCGAGCGCGGCCTGACGAAGGACCTGGCCGTCGTTGCAGACCATCTGTCCGACGAGGGGGATACGCACCAGCTCCCCGTTGCGGGCGAGGTTCAGGTGTTCGGGATCGTCGGAGAGGCTGTAGAGCAGCATGTCGTGCTTGAGCAGATCCCTCGGCTCGGCCGGTGTGCCCCGGTCGCGCAGATAGGCGGGAGCGGCGGCGATCAGGCGCCTGGTTTCGGCGAGCTTGCGGATCGTGACGCTGCTGTCCATCTCGACCCGGCGGGTGCGGATCGCGAGATCCAGACCACTCTCCACCAGATCCTGATAACGGTTCGAAATCTTGAGGTCGATGTGGACCAGCGGATGACGGGCGCGAAACTCGCGGATGACCGGCATCAGGTGCAGCAGCGCGAAGGACAGCGACGCGCCGACGCGCAATGTCCCGCGCGGCTGTGCGACGACCATGCTGACGCTTTCTTCCGCCTCGCGCAGCGTCGCCAGGATCTCGCGAGCGTTTGCGGAGAAGCTTTCGCCCTCGGGGGTCAGGAACAGCTGGCGGGTCGTCCGCTGGACGAGCCGGACGCCGAGCCGGTTCTCCAGGCTGGCCAGATGCCGGCTGACCCCGGAGACCGAGATGCCCAACGCATCCGCCGCCCGGCTGAGATTGCTCTCCTCGGCGATCTTGGTGAACACCTCGAGTTCGGTGAGTCTGTCCATTGTTGCGCCATCTGGGAGAGATTACGGTAATGTTCACATATCCAGCGATTTTGGCAAGGGGCTCATTCGGGGGCGCTGGACGTTTCCGGCATACGCCGGGGTGACCAATCTTTGCAGAACCTGCAACGCTCTTTTCCAAAATACGTGATTTATCCCGTAATCATCCGGTGTCAGCCTCTGATGATCCGTGTGGGCATCAATCCCCATCTTCCGCTGTCCCGGCGCCCAGAACTTTCCCGGTAAATCCCAAGGAGCTGTCGATGAGCGATTCTGCAGTCGCCCGGTGTCCCATACGCCATATCGTCATGTGGCGTGTCGCCGGCGCGACGGTTGAAGAAAAGCGGACCAACGTGGAGGCGGTGAAGCGCGGCTTCGAATCCCTGCGCGGCGCCATCCCCGGAATGACCCATCTGGAAATCGGCATCGACGAGAGCCGCATTTCCTATGCCTGCGACATGGTTCTGGTAACAGATTTCGAAAGCGCCGACGCGCTGCGGACCTATGCCGATCATCCGGCCCACCGGAGCGTGCGCGACGCGCTCGACGGGCTGCGCGTAGAACGGCATCAAGTGGATTACCCGCTGTCGCACGCCGGAGGATTCTGACATGGACTCGCCCACGGACACGCCTGCCAACACGCCTGCCAACATGTCCAAGGATGTCTGCGGGGAGCCGCGCAGCTTCACATATGTGGGCAATCCGGCCCGCGTGATCTTCGGCCCCGGAACGATCGCCCGGCTGCCAGACGAGGTCGACCGGCTGGAGGCGAAGCGGGCGCTGATCCTTTGCACCCCGGCCCAGCAGGACGAGGCCGACAGGCTCGCCGCTCTGTTGGGCGCGCGTGCCGCCGGCGTCTTTCCTGGCGCGGCGATGCACACGCCGGTGGATATCAGCGACTTCGCCACTGACCGGGCGCGCAGCCTCAAGGCCGACGTCCTGGTTGCCATCGGCGGCGGATCGACCACTGGTCTCGGTAAGGCGATTGCGTTGCGCACCGATCTGCCGCAGATCGTGTTGCCGACCACCTATGCCGGGTCGGAGATGACGCCGATCCTGGGCGAGACCAGCAACGGGCAGAAGCGGACGCAATCCTCGCCCCGCATCCTGCCGGAGGTGGTGATCTACGACGTCGAACTGACGCTCGGCCTGCCTGCCGGCCTGTCCGGCACCAGCGGCATCAACGCCATCGCCCATGCCGTCGAGGCGCTTTACGCCCGCGACAGCAATCCGGTCATCGACGCGCTGGCGGTCGAGGCCATCGGTGCGCTGGCCGGCGCGCTTCCGGCGATTGCCGCCGATCCCCGCGATCTGGCCGCCCGCAGCCGGGCGCTGTACGGCGCGTGGCTGTGCGGCGTCTGCCTGGGATCGGTCGGCATGGCGCTGCACCACAAGCTGTGCCACACGCTGGGCGGCAGCTTTGACCTGCCCCATTCGGAAACCCACACCGTCGTGCTGCCCCATGCGCTGGCCTACAACGCGCCGGCGATCCCCGGCGCGATGGAGAAGCTCGCCCGCGTTCTCGGTCCCGATCCGGCGGCGGCATTGTTCCGCATCGGCCGGGCGGTCGGCGCACCGTCCGGGCTGAAGGAGCTCGGAATGCCGGCGGAGGGGATCGACCGCGCCGCCGATCTGGCCCTGTCCAACCCCTATTGGAACCCCCGCCCCCTCGAACGTCTGGCCCTGCGCGACCTGATCGCGCGCGCCTGGGATGGGGCGGAACCGCTGTCCTCGTGAAGGAGGGACAATGTCCGGTTACTTCAGCGAAGCCCGCTCCGCCGAGACGGTGATCGACCGCATCGGCGCCGGGGCGGATCCCCGTCTGCAGCGCATCATGGCGTCGCTGATCACCCATCTGCACAGCTTCATCAAGGACGTCGCGCTGACCGAGGCGGAATGGGAGCAGGCCATCGGCTTCCTGACCGAGACGGGGCAGATGTGCAGCGGGACCCGGCAGGAATTCATCCTGCTGTCGGATGTGCTGGGAGCGTCGATGCTGGTCGACGCCATCAATCACCGGACGCCGGCTCCGGCGACTCAGAGCACGGTCTTCGGGCCGTTCCATGTCGACGGCGCGCCGGTCCGGCAGATGGGAGAGTCGATCAGCCTCGACGGCAAGGGCGAGCCATGCCTGTTCCGCGGGCGGGTGCTCGACACCGACGGAAACCCGATCGCCGGCGCCTCGGTCGATGTCTGGTCCGACAATGCGGACGGCTTCTACGACGTGCAGCAGCCGGACATCCAGCCGCCCTTCAACAACCGCGGCGTTTTCCTGACCGGGGAGGACGGTCGCTACGCTTTTCGTGGCGTCAGGCCGGTGTCCTATCCCATCCCGTCCGACGGACCGGTGGGCCGGATGCTGGCGGCGCTGGGCCGCCATCCCTGGCGGCCGGCCCACATGCATTTCCTGATCGGCGCCCCAGGCTTCGAACGCCTGATCACGCACATCTTCGTCGCCGGCGACGGCTATCTGGACTCCGACGCGGTGTTCGGGGTCAAGGACCAGCTGATCGTCGAGTTCAAGCCGACCGACAGCCCGTCTGAAAGCTGGCTCGCCGAATACGACTTCGTCCTTGTCCGCCGGACGCAATGACTGCCGCACCGCCGGCTGACGTAACGGCGGTGTGAGCGAAGCAGACAATCGCCGGCCCTGCCGCCGGCCATGAACAGGAAGACATCATGAAAATCGCGCAGCCCGACAGCGTCGTGGAGCAACTTTCCCCGGCGGTCGTCGCCTTCCTCAAGGCGCCGGCGATGGTGATCGGCGCCGGGTCGGTCCCGGCGCTCAGCGGCCGCACCTATCCGGTTTACGACCCGGCGACCGGACAGGTCCTGGCGCAGGTTCCGGCCGGCGCCGCCGAAGATGTCGACGCCGCCGTCACCGCGGCGCAGGCGGCGTTCGAGGGGCCGTGGTCTCGCCTGCTGCCGACACAGCGCCAGGCGGCCATGCTGCGGCTGGCCGATCTGATCGAGGCGAACGGCGAGGAGCTGGCCCAGCTGGAGACGCTGAACAACGGCAAGTCGATCATGATGTCGCGGCTGCTGGAGGTTCAGGGGGCGGCCGAGTATTTCCGCTACATGGCCGGCTGGGCGACCAAGATCGAGGGCTCCACCCTCGACGTGTCGATCCCGATCCCGCCCGGCATGCGCTATCAGGCCTTCACGCGCAAGGAGCCGGTCGGCGTCGTCGCGGCGATCACGCCGTGGAACTTCCCGCTGACCATGGCGGCCTGGAAGGTGGCGCCCGCCCTGGCCGCCGGCTGCACCGTCGTGCTGAAGCCGGCGGAGGAGACGCCGCTCACCTCGATCCGGCTGGCGCAGCTCTGCCTGGAGGCCGGCATCCCGGAGGGCGTCGTCAATGTCGTCACCGGCATGGGCGAGGCGGCGGGCGCCCCGCTGGTCGCCCATCCCGGTATCGCGAAGATCAGCTTCACCGGCTCCACCGAGACCGGCAAGCTGATCGGCGTCCAGGCGGTGCGCGACATGAAGCGGGTGACGCTGGAACTCGGCGGCAAGGCACCGATGATCATGTTCGACGACATGGACCTCGATCTGCTGGGCGTCGCCGCCGGGATCGGCAGCTTCTTCAACACCGGGCAAACCTGCTGCGCCGGGGTGCGGATCTATGCGCAGAAGGGCGTCTACGACCGCGTTCTGGATGCGGTCGCCGGCCTGACCCGCGGCCTGTCGATCGGCTCCGGCCTCGACCCGTGCAACCAGATCAACCCGCTGGTCTCGGCGCGCCACAAGGCCCATGTCCAGGCCTGCATCGCCCGCGGCATCGAGCAGGGCGCCAAGCCGGTCATCAGGGGCAGCGCGCCCGCCGACGGCTTCTACGTCGCGCCGGAGCTGTTCGTCGATGTGCGCCAGGACATGGCGCTGATGCAGGAGGAGGTGTTCGGCCCGGTCGTCACCGTCACCCCCTTCGACGATGCCGACGAGGCGATCCGGCTCGCCAACGACACCCGCTTCGGGCTGGGGGCGTCGATCTGGACCGCCGACCTCAACAAGATGATGCGGTACGTTCCCAGGATCCAGGCCGGGACGGTCTGGGTGAACAGCCACAACCTGCCCGACCAGAACATGCCCTTCGGCGGCTTCAAGCAGTCGGGGATCGGCCGGGAACACGGGCGCGGCGCGCTCGACAATTACCTGGAGACCAAGTCGGTCTGCGTTGCCTACCGCTGAGTTCGGACGGGGGGCGGGCCGGCGGAGCCTGCCCTTTCTTCACGGTACCCGGCTTCGGCCATCGGCGCCGCCGCATTGTGGAAAGTAGAGATATGCTGGATGCGATCCTTGCAGGCCGGCCGGGCGGCCGGCGGTTCCGGCGGCACCTGTTCCGCCATATCTTCGAGGCGTCTCCCGATGCCTTCATGCTGGTGTACCGGGACGTCGTCGTCGATTGCAACGATGCGGCGTTGCGCATGCTGGGCTATGACAGCCGCGCGGCCATTCTCGGCGTATCGCCGGACGACTTCGATCCGGAATACCAGCCGGACGGCAGGCAGTCGGCCGAGGTCAGCCTGGAGATCGTCGAGCTGGCTCAGCGCAACGGCCACCACCGTTTCGAATGGCAGCATGTCCGCAGGGATGGCACGCCCTTCCACGTCGTCATCACGTTGATGACGTGCAGGATCGCCGGCTATCCGGTGATGCTGAGCTTCTGGCAGAACATCGATGCGCTGGTCGCCGCGCGGCAGGCGGAACAGCGCAGCCAGCGGGAGTTGGGCGACTTCCTGCGTGACCTGTCCGGCGCCTTCAGCGCCACCGTCAGGACCGTCGAGGCGGATCTGTCGCGGAAGGTCGGGGCGGCGGTGCGGGAGGCCGAGAGGTTGTCCGAACTGGCCGTGGATGCCAGCCGGCTGGCGAAGGTCGGCGCCGATGCGGTGTCGTCGGCGAACGGCGCGGCCGACGGGGTCGCATCGGCGGCGATCGAGCTTTCGGCCTCGATCTCGGAGATCAGCCGACAGCTTCTGTCGGGGCTGGAGGTGACGGAGCGGTCCGGCGGGCAGGCCGATCAGGCCCGGCAGATCGTCGGGCGTCTCGATGTCGCCGCCCGGCGGATCGTCGGCATCGTCGACCTGATCCGGACCGTCGCCAACCAGACCAACCTGCTGGCGCTGAACGCCACCATCGAGGCGGCGCGCGCCGGCGACGCCGGCAAGGGATTCGCCGTGGTCGCCAGCGAGGTCAAGGCGCTGGCCGGGCAGACCGCCAGAGCCACCGAGGAGATCGGCGCCGAAGTCGCGCGTATCCAGGCAGTCGCGCGGGAGGCGGCGGACTCGACCGGCGCCCTGGCAGGTGCCATCGGCACGCTGGGGCAGGTGATGGCCGGCATCTCCGCGTCCGTCGAGCAGCAGCGCGCCGCAACGGAAGAGATTTCGCGCGGGATCCAGCATGTCGCCGGCCAGACGGCGAGCGCAACCGACCGCATCGGCGCCTGCGAGGCATTGACCGGCGACACCCGCGACGCGGTCGGCGGGCTGGCGCGCGATGTCGGCGACGTGAAGGCGCTGGCCGATGCGCTGGGCGGCCACACCGAAGAGTTCATGCGCTCCCTCGACCGCCGGCAATCCTGCGGGTGACAGGGTTCAACCGGGATCGGCTTCGCCGGCCGCCCCATCGCTGTCCCGCTGGGCGTCCCGGCGGAACGCGCTCGGCTCCACCCCGGTCCATCTCCTGAAGGCGCGCCAGAACGCCGTCTCATCCGAATAGCCGAGCGCGCTGGCAACCTCGGAGATTCTTGCGCCCTTCTGGGACAGGTAGATCTGCGCCATCTGCTGCCGGTGCTGGCTCAGCAGGTCGCGCAGGCTGGTGTTCTCGTCGGCCAGCCGGCGCTGGAGGTTGCGGGACGACATCCGAAGATCGCTGGCGAGCGTTTCGATTGTGATCGGCTTCTGTCCCAGATAGAGGGCGATCAGCGCGCGCACCTGCTCGACGATGGTTTCCTCGGCATATTCCTGTCCGATCAGATCGGTGATGTGACGTTCGAGGATGGTGGTCAGGCCACGGTCTTCCGTCCGATGGATGCGGGAGGCATCGTCGCGGCGCATGACGAAGCGGTTCCCCGATTGCCGGAACAGCACGGGCGCCCGGAAGACGCGTTGGAGAAGGGCGGCGTCCCCGTCCTCGGCATGTTCGAAATGCACTTCGACCGGCCGCCAGTCCTGCGCGAAACAGGATCTGACCAGCTGGCAGTTGGCGACGAGCGTGTATTCGGCATCCTGTCGGCGTGGCCAGAGTTCCGTATCGGCAATCCGGTAGCTCCAAACCAGATCCTCGCCCACCTCGAACAGCGTCGATTGGGTGCCGCCCTGCAAGGCCTTCGCGTAGGTGGAGAGCCGATCGAATCCGACTCTCACAGTAGGGGATAGCGAGAACAGAACCCCCATCGGACCGATGTCTGCAGGCCGGATCTTCAAACCAAGCTTGATCCCCAGATTCGGCTCCTTCAGGTCATCCGCCACGCTCTCGAACAACCTGACATATTGCGCCAGAGGGAGCTTTGAATAGGGATCGGTCACCATGCCTTGAATCAAGCCATGCTTGCCCAAAAACTCAGCAATATCCATCTTGTATTGGGACAGATGGGTAAAGAGCGGGGCAAGAGCCGAGGCTCGGATGAGAGCCGATCTCTGGTTTGTGGATAGAGTATTGGAGGGAGGCATGAATGGCCTTCCGCAGACGTAGGGTTGGCGCACTCTATCGGAAAAATGGCGCGGAATACAATGGGGCCATCGGAAAATACGTTCATAGTCCAGAAACAATAAAAACCTACGCAGGGAGTCAATCTCATGTCCCTCGACGCAACCGCCCATGCGCCCAAAGGTGAGCGCCTGTCGCGGAATTCCATCGGACTTCTCCATATCGTCTTCTTCGTCGTCGCCGCCGCCGCCCCGCTGACCGCGGTGGTTGGGGCGTCGCCCGCGGCATTCGCCTTCGGCAACGGCGCCGGGGTCCCCGGCGCCTTCGTGCTGGCCGGACTGCTCTACATCATCTTTTCCGTCGGCTTCACCGCCATGAGCCATCATGTCGGCGGCACCGGGGCCTTTTATGTCTATATCGCCCAGGGCCTTGGCCGGCATCTGGCGGTCGGTGGCGCGCTGATCTCGCTGCTGACCTACAGTTCGGTGCAGATCGCGGTCTATGCGCTGGCGGGCGTCTTCATGTCCGGAATGCTGGAAGGTCACGGCATCGCGGTACCATGGTACGCGTGGTCGTTCGCCATGCTTCTGCTGGTCCATCTGTGCGGCCAGCGCAACATCTCCTTCTCCGGCAAGATCCTCGGCGTCGCGATGATTCTCGAATTCGTCGTGCTGCTGGCGCTGGATCTCGGCATCCTGTTCCAAGGCGGCGGTCCCGAGGGGCTGACCCTGAACAACTTCTCGCCCTCGGTCGTGTTCGGGCCGGGGCTGGGCATCGCCCTGGTCTTCGTCGTCGGATCCTTCATCGGCTTCGAATCGACGGCGATCTTCGGCGAGGAAGCCCGCGATCCGGCCGTGACCATTCCCCGCGCAACCTACGTCGCCGTGCTGCTCATCACCCTGTTCTACGCCTTCTCGACCTGGGCGATCGCCCAATATTACGGCTTCTCGCAAATCCAGCAGGAGGCCATGAACAACAAGGAAACCCTTTATTTCGTGGCGGCGGAGAAGGTGCTCGGCGGCTGGTCGGTGGCGCTGATGAACGGATTGCTGGCGCTGTCCTTCTTCGCCTGCGTCCTGTCCTTCCACAACACGCTGAACCGCTATTTCTTCGCGCTTGGCCGCGAAGGGGTCGCCTGGCACAAGCTGGCGGCGATCCATCCGGTCCACAATTCCCCGCATGTCGCCGGCACCGTGCAGACCCTCTCGGCGGGGGGCATCCTGCTGGCCTTCGTGCTGGGCGGCGCCGACGGGTTCGCGGTGGTCTTTTCCTGGATGTCGGCGCTGGCGGTCCTCGGCATCCTGGCCGTGCAGATCATGGTCTCCCTGGCGATCATCATGTATTTCCAGCGCAACCACCGCGGCGAGCATGGCCTGCTCGCCACCCTCGTCATGCCGGTCGTCGCCACCGTCGGCCTGATCGGGGCCTTCTTCCTGGTCACCGAGAATCTCGAACTGCTGACCGGCAGCGACAGCCACATCGTCCAGGCCTTCCCGGTGGTGGTGCTGGCCTTCGGGCTTGGCGGACTGCTGCTGGCCCGGGTGATCCGGCTGTGCAAGCCCGACCTGTACGAGAATTTGGGCCGCGTCTTCGACTGAACCGTTCGCAATCGCGCCTTCGGGGCAGGGTCGGGGCCGGACGTCGGGAGAGACGTCCGGCCCCGGCCTCATTCCATATCAACGGCAACATCCGCTGTCTGCTCCTGCGCTCCGTGCCGCTTCCGGTACATCGACGGCGTCATGCCGAACCAGCGGCGGCAGGCACGGGTGAAGCAGGCACCGTCGGCATAGCCCAGGACATGGGCGATTTCCGTGATCGACAGGTCCGATCCGGTCAGATAGTTCGCCGTCAGCGCCCGCCGCTTGTCCTGCTTGATGGATGAAAAGCTCTCCCCCGTCCGGCGCAGGGACCGCTGCAACGTGCTGGGCGACAGGCCGAGGGCCTGTGCCGTCGATTCCATGCTGAAGCAGCCGTCGCCGGGGAAATGGTCGGACGCCATGCGGCGGACCTTGTCCTCCAGCGATTGTGTCGGCGCCGCCCGCTCGCGCAGCATGCCGAGGTAATGCTCGACGAAGCCGCTGACCCGCTGATCGACGCCGCTGCGGGAAATCGCCAGATCGCCGGCGGGGAAGATCAACTCGTTGGCCGGCTGGTTGAAATAGAGCGGCGCCTTGAAAACGGCGTCGTGGGTTCTGAGGCTGGCGGGGGCCGCATGTTCGAAATGCACCTCCAGCGGACGCCAGGCCGGGCCGGCCAGCGACCGCATCATCTCGACGACGATCGCCAGCGAGAACTCCGCGTCATGCCGGCGCGGAAAGATCCGCTTGTCCTCGATGCGGTAGCGGAAAACGCAGGCGTCCCCGTCCCGTGTCATGCTGCAGGTCGTTCCCTGCTGGACCAGCCAGTTGTATTCGATGAAGCCCTTGAGGGCCGCTCCCAGCGTGGGGGCGGTGGTGAACAGCAACCCCACCGGCCCGAGGGTGAGCGGCGACAGATTGCGGGCGACGGACAGCCCGAAATTGCCATCCTTGACATAGACGGCAGCCGCTTCGAAAGCGGACACATAGTTGCGCAGGGGAATGTCGCGATAAGGATCGCGCGGCGTTGCCTCCGACAGATCGAAGCGGCTCAACAGGACGTCGGGTGCGTAGCCTCTGTTTTTCAACGCATCGATTAGGCTTTGCGTCACCATGGCCCAAATCTTGGGCTCATCGCCAGAAGACGCTTTCTTCGGCATGATCGGCATCCGGCTGCGGGACTATGACCTCAAATATCAAATCCCTGCCCGCCGTTGGCAAGCGCAAAAACCGCCTGCGACCGACCGCAACGCGGGTCGATCGAGGCGGCTGGGAACCGGGCCGTCGGGAAAAAGCGCTTTGCTTATTGCAGGCGGGCGAGGCGATAGGGGGTCGGATCGACGATCGGCGTTCCGCCGGTCACGAGGTCGGCGGCGAGCTGGCCGGCCGCCGGGGCGGTGCCAAAGCCGTGGCCGGAAAAGCCGGTGGCCAGCGTCAGGCCGGGAATTCTCTCGACCTTGTCGATGACGGGGAGGGAATCCGGCGTGATGTCCATCGTGCCGCCCCAGACCTCCTCGATCCGGGCATTGGCGAAGACGGGCCAAGCCGATCTGATGTTCTCCATCGCCTCGGCGTTGATGCCGTGATCGACGCGCGGGTCCATCGTCCGCACTTTCTCGAATGGCGTGCTCGCGGAATGGCGCCAGCGGCGTGCCAGCAGGAGATCGTCGAAGAACTCCCTGCCGAAGCTGATGCGCAGCTGGCTGCGCCCTTCGCGGAACATCGGCAGATAGCGCATGCCGAGCAGGGCGTGATCGAGGACCAGGGGCGAGCCGACCGCGCCGCGCTGGCAGATGGTGAAGCCACCGTCCCTGCGCTTGCGGAAGGAGAAATCCGGAGCGCCGACCGCGATTTCGGTGGGGCCGTCCATCGGGGCGGTGCGGATCGCGTAGCACACCAGCGGCAGGGTGGGCAGAAAGACGCCCAGGTTGCCGAGAAAGCGGCGGGACCACAGGCCGCCGGCGAGAACGACCTCCTCGCAGGCGATCTCCCCTCTTTCGGTGACGACGCCGCTCACCCTGCCGCCGGACCGGGACAGGTCCCGGACGGCGCAGTTCTCCACGATGACGGCGCCCTTCGCCATCGCTGCCGCGGCAACGGCACTGGAGGCGAGGGTGGGTTCGGCGCGGCCGTCCGACGGGGTGTGGATGCCCCCGGCCCATCTGCCCGTCCCACCCGGCACCAGACGGTCGATTTCCGTTGGTGAGAGGATCCGGGTGTCCAGCGCCAGGGCCTCGGCCGTCTTCATCCACCGGCGATGGACGTCGAGTTCGCCTTCGGTCCGGGCGAGAAACATGATCCCGGCCTGCCGGTAGCCGACATCCGTGCCGGTGCGCGCGTCCATCTCCCTCCACAGCCGGTCCGACGCCAAGGCCAGCGGCAGATCAGGGGCGGAGCGGGAGGTCTTGCGCACCCAGCCGAGGTTGCGGGACGACTGCTCTCCTGCCAGCCGCCCCTTTTCCAGAACCACCACCGGAACGCCGCATTCGCTCAAGGTCAGGGCGGTCATCAGCCCCACGATCCCTCCCCCGATCACGACGACGGTCGTGGACTTGGGCAGAACCGTGGATGTCTGGACGGGAGAGATGACCGGAGCCATGGCGGATGTCCTTGATGCGAAAGACGATAGGAGGGAGACGGGCAAGGGGATCAGGGGGAGACGGTGATGCGCTCCACCTCCGCCTTGCCGCTGCCCCGATAGGCGGTCACCTCGATCTCCACCTTGTAGGTGGTCGAGCCGAGCGGCGGGCAGGTCACGGTCGTGGTCGGATCGATGCCGCGGAACCGGTCGCCGAAGATCCCCATGACGGTGGGGGTGTCCTCGGGAGTCTGGATGAACACCCGGGTTGAAACCACGTCGGCCAGACTGGCGTCGACCGCCTTCAGCGCCCGTTCGATGTTGTCGAACACCTGATGGGTCTGGGCGGTCACCTCCGCCGGAATCTCCTTTGTATCCGGATTACGGCCAGCGGTGTTCGAGACGAAGATCCAGTCGTCCACCGCGACGATACGCGAATAGCTGCTGACCTCTTCCAGCTTCGTGCCGGTTTTGACTTTGGTGATTTTCACCATTTCGGACGCTCTTGCATAATGGGGAAAGGGCGGGAGAAAGGGTCAGCGCAGGACCGGCGTTTCCCAGAGGTTGAGCTTGACGCCGATCCCCTTCTTCACGGCATTGCGGTAGACGACCGTGCCCCAGGCGACATCCTCGACCGGCATGCCGCCGACCGACAGGATGATGATTTCCTCGTCGTTGCGGCGGCCCGGCCGGGCGCCGGCGCAGATTGCGCCGAGATCTTCCAGTTCCTCGCGGTCCATCTTCCCTTCATGGATCATGTCCATGAAGCGGACGCCGATGACCGGGACATGGACATGGGCGGGCTTGGGCAGTTCCTCGAACCACGCCTCGTAGAGGCCGATGTTGTCCATCACCTTGCGGATGTCGGATTTCTCCATGCCGGAATCGATCTCGCAGGACGCCGGCATCGACAGGAACGCGCCCGGCTTGACCCAGTCGCGCTTGACGACGGGATACTTTGAAACGTCGCCGGTCTCGCCGGATGCGCAGTAGGTGACGATGTCGGAATCGCGGACGATCGTCTCGATGTCGTGGACGACTTCGATCGTGGTGATCTGCGGATAGGTCTCCCGTGTCCAGGAGATGAAGCTGTCGAGGCTTTTCTGCCCGCGGCCCTGAACCTTCACCGTGTCGATGTTCGGGCAGGTCGCCATGAAGGCCGCCAGCGAGGTCTTCGCCATGACGCCGGGACCATAGACGCCGACCACCCGGGAGTCCCGGCGGGCCAGATGCCGCGCCCCGACGCCGGGAACCGCGCCGGTCCGATAGGCGGAGAGCAGGTTGGCGGACATATGCGCCAGGGGAGCGCCGGTGTCGGCGTCGTTCAACGTGAACATGAGGATCGAGCGGGGAAGCCCCTTTTCGCGGTTCGCGATGTTGGAGCCGTACCATTTCATTCCCGCGGTACAGTATTTGCCGCCGAGATAGGCGGGCATCGCCATGAAGCGGCGGTCGGCCGTCGGCTTCGGCATGGTCGGGAATGGGGAATTTTCCGGGAAGACGACCATGGCGCCATGGGAGTCGTTGTTGGCGCCGGCCATCCGGTAATCGCCGGTATGCAGCAGCACGAACATGTCTTCCATCGTGTCCACGCAGGCAGCCATGTCGGTCACGCCGGCTTTCACCATGTCCTGTTCCGAGAGATAGAGGAAATCGATCCTGGGCAGGTCGCTCATTGCGTCGTTCTTTCCTGAAAGCGCCGTGGGCGAGCATTCCGGCGCTCACGATGGCGGCAGAGGCCGCTCGCCCGGCAGGTGCGGGTGGTCGGAAGGGAAAAACCGGAGAAATGCGATCGGCTTTTTGAGTTTCTGGATTCTTTATGCCTTTGAAATAATTCATAAATACAAAGATACGGAAGTGATCACAGAAAGATAAATGTCAGGAATTATGCTGTTGATTCTAGTGATTGAGATTATATTTTCACTTGTTGATAGTTTGACTTGGTCTCCTTGGCTGAAGCGCCGAGGAGCCAATGATTTTTCTCGCGTTTGATCGCTGTGTCACGGAGAGCGCCCTTCCTGGCGGATGCTTGGTCAGTGGGGTCTATTGCTGCCGATGCCGATAGACGACTTGCCCAATCAAGATTTGGGAAATGGCTTCAAACTGCTTGATCGAAACGGTCAATTTTTTGACATTTCAGGTCAGTCGATGGTTTCGGCCTCTCAAGCCGCTTTGGAAGCCCACGGCAATGGCATGAACGAGACCACCGGGTCAGCCAGGGACCTTATCAGGGCGGCCGGCCTCGCGCGGCTGCGGCCGGTCCCGGTCGGTGGCCTCCAGGTCAAGGCGCAGGTCGAAGCTGACCAATCCAGGGGAACACGGAAAGGCGCCCTTCTACATCATGACCCAGCACCGGCAAGCCCGGGCCTCGATGCACCAACACCCCGCAAAACGGCTGGCTGAAAGCGAGCATCTTCAGCCCCTCCGCCATTGCCATGTTTCAATGCAACCCACACCCCTGTCTGCAGATCAAGCGCGGCCTGTTCGGAGGGAATTGGCCAATCTCCGAGTGGACCCGCCGTCGATTGTGGCGGGTCTCGGGGAGATCGGTTCAACGGTCGTCCATATCATGACCCCGTGCCTGCTGGTGCCGAAGGTCCGGGCGGGGCCGTGGTTCCCGGTCCGCCCAGGCCGACCAGCAGATGTTCGATGAAGCTGCGCACCTTCGGCGAGACGTGGCGGGTCGCCGGATAGACGGCATGGACGGCCTCGTCCGTCACCTCAAGCTCCGTCAGGACCGGGATCAGGCGACCGGCGCGGATGTCGTCCTCGACGATGAAGTCGGCCAACCGCGCCAGCCCCAGCCCGCCCACAGCGGCATGGCGCAGCAGCCACAGGCTGTCGGTCTGGAAGCCGCCGGCCGGACGCAGGATTTCGCGCCGGTCGCCGACCAGGAACTCCCACTCCGTCCGGCCGGAGCCAGACAGCAGCGTCAGGCAATCGTGGCGGGCGAGGTCGGACGGCGACTGCGGCGTGCCCCGGCGCTCCAGATAGTCCGGGCTGGCCACCACATGGCGGCGCAACGGCCGCAGGCGGCGGGCAATCAGGGTGGAATCGGCAAGCCGCCCGGCGCGGATCGCCAGATCGAACCCGTCGTCGATCAGCCGCTGCACGCGGTCGCTCAGGCTGGCCTCCAGCGACACGCCGGGGTAACGGCGCAGGTAAGAGGGCAGTAGCGGTGCCACCCGCATCTGGCCGAACATCACCGGCATGGTGACGCGCAGCGTGCCGCGCGGCTCCTCGCCCATCTCGGTCAGCGACTGTTCGGCCTCGTCCAGCGCCGCCAGGATGGCGCGGGCCCGCAGGCAGAAGGTGGCGCCGGCATCGGTCAGCGCGATCCGCCGCGTCGTGCGCGCCAGCAATCGGGTGCCCAGCCTGTTCTCCATCTGGGCGATCCGCCGGCTGATGGCCGACGCGGACAGCCCGAGACGCTCCGCCGCCGCCGACAGGCTGCCGCTGTCCACCACCTCCACCAGCACCGTCAGATCGTCCAGCCGGTCCATGCTGTCCCCCTTCCCCCGCTCAGTTTGTTCGGTTTGGGCGCATTCTTGCGTTTTGCGCAAAGATATTGTGCGTGTCCCCCCATGTTTCGCAAGTCCGGCTTTTGACAGGATCGGGTCAACGGACACGCCGACAGGGAATTGCCCGATGCGTCTTCAACGCCAACTCCGCACCATCCGGGCGCAGGCCGGAAAGACCCTGCCGCCGGGGGTGATGGCGATGATGGACCGGGTGATCGCCGACCTGAAGGCGCGCGGGGTCGAGTTGGGGGCGCTGCGCCCCGGACTCCAGGCTCCCGACTTCGCCTTGCCCAACCAGCTCGGCCAGACCGTGTCGCTGTACGAGACGCTGGAGCGGGGGCCGGTCGTCCTGTTGTTCTACCGCGGCGAATGGTGTCCTTATTGTTGCGCCCAACTCAGGGCCATGCAGATGGCGCTGCCGCAGTTGACCGCCGCTGGCGCCCGGTTGGTCGCGGTATCGCCCGAACTGCCCGACCACAGCCTGACGCTGGCGGAGCGCAATGCGCTCGACTTCGACATCCTGTCCGACCGTGGAGCGGTGGTGGCGCGCAGCTATGGCCTCGTCTTCCGCGTGCCGGACGAACTGCGCGACCTCTACCGCGACCGCGGTCTCGACTTCAATGCCCGCCAGGGCCGCCCGCCCGGCGAGCCCTGGCAGCTGCCGATCCCGGCGACCTACCTGCTGTCGCCAAGCGGTGTCGTCCGCTTCGCCGCCATCGACGCCGACTTCACCCAACGCCCGGAGCCGCAGGCACTCGTCGACCTGCTGCACGACCGCGTGCCGGTGTCCTGACCGACGCCGGCCATTCCACCCAACCGGCCAACTCCCACGGCCGGCCCATCCATGCAGAGAGGAATCCGTCAATGACCGCCACCAAGACCGCCACCAAGACCCTGGCCCTGCTCCCCATCGCCGGCGCGCTGGCGGGTGCCCTGACCCTGATGGCCGGCCCGGCTGCGGCGCAGTCCAACATGGAGAAATGCTATGGCATCGCCAAGCCGGGCGAGAATGGCTGCGCCCACGCCAAGGGCCTGCATTCCTGTGCCGGCAACACCAGCCTGACCTATGACGGCGGCGATTGGAAGCTGGTCAAGGCCGGTAGCTGTGAGACGGAAATGGGATCGCTGAAGCCGTTCGACGGCGCCAACCCGAAGAAGAAGGGCTGAGGCGATGACCGCGGCGGCGCCTTCCACACTCCCCCGGCTGGTGCCGGTCGCCGCCGGCATCGGCCTGCGCGAGGCGCACCGGGAGGCGTTCGTCGCGGCCGGCTCCCCAATCCCCTGGGTTGAGATTCATCCGGAGAATTACCTGGTTCCGGGCGGGCCGCGTCTGGCCGGCATCCTGCGGGTCCGGCGCGACCGGCCGGTCAGCTGCCATGGCGTCGGCCTGTCGCTGGGCAGCGCCGGGGGGCTCGATCCCGACCATTTGATGCGGCTGCGCGCGCTCTACGACCGGCTGGAACCGGGGCTGATCTCCGAACATCTGTCCTGGAGCGTCACGGACGCCACCTACTTCAACGATCTGCTGCCGCTGCCCTATACCGAGGACAGCCTGGAGCGGGTCCGCCGCAACATCGACCATGCCCAGGACGTTTTCGGCCGGCGCATCCTGGTCGAGAACCCGGCGGCCTGCATTGCCTTCGCCGACAGCACCATTCCCGAAGCCGAATTCCTGGCCGAACTGGCCGCCCGCACCGGCTGCGGCCTGCTGCTGGACGTCAACAACCTCTACGTCTCGTCGGTCAATCTCGGCTTCGACCGGTCGGCATGGCTCGACGCCATCCCGGCGGACGCGGTCGGCGAGCTGCATCTGGCCGGTCATGCCCGCATGACCATCGGCGGCGAGGAACTGCTGGTCGACGACCATGGCAGCGCCGTCGGCGCCGCCGTGATGGCTCTCTACGCCGACGTGCTGGAGCGCATCGGCCCGCGGCCGGTGCTGATCGAATGGGATAACGACCTGCCGCCGCTCGACGGCCTGCTGGAAGAGGCGGGCAGGGCGCAACGGCTGCTCGATGCGACGATGCGGAAGCTGAAGATGCCGGAGGTCCATTGTGCCGGCTGACGTGAAACTGGCGGGATTCCAACGCGACTTTGCCGCCTTCCTGCTGCGCGGCGAGCCGGCGGTCGCCGGGGCGCTGCGGCCGGATTTGCCGGCCGGGCGGCTTGCAGTCTACCGCAACACAGTGATGGGATCGCTGGCCGCCGTCCTCGGCCATGCCCATCCGACCCTGTGCCGCGCCCTGGGAGAGGAGCGCTTCACCGCGCTCGTCTGCCGGTTCGTGGCGGAGGCGCCGCCCCGCCTGCCGATGCTGTGGAGCTATGGCGCCGGCTTCGCCGACTGGCTGGACGGCCTGGATGCGGCTGAAGGAGGTCAGGCCTGGGCGCCTGATCTCGCCCGGCTCGACTGGGCGATGCACGAGGCGCTGTTCGCCGCCGATGCCGAACCGCTCGACCTCGCCCGGCTCGCCGCCATCCCGCCGGAACAGGCAGGATCCCTGCGGCTGGTTCCGCACCCGTCGCTGCGGCTGGTGCGCTCGGGCTGGAACATCCATGCGCTGTGGAAGGACGGTGGCGCCGTACCGGCGGCGCTGCCGGAAGCGGTGCTGGTCGGCCGTAGTCCTGTCGATGGCGACGATAGTACCATCGGTGGCGAGGTGCGCTGCGCCCGCCTCACCGCGGCCGACGGGGCGCTCGCATGCCGGCTGCTGACCGGTGCCACCCTTGATGAGGCGGCCGGGGACGAGGCCTCTGCCGGCGCCGACCTGCAATCGTTTCTAGCGCTTCTGCTGCAGAACCGCCTGATTGCCGGCTTCGCACTGGACCGGCCGCCTTCCTTCACCCGACCTGAAGGGTTCGATCCATGACCTCATCGCCATTGCCGCGGTCATCGTCCGCAAGGTTCGGGCAGGCCCCCGCCCGGTTCGGCCGCCTGCCGGAGAGTCGCGACCATGTCGCCGGGTGGCTCGACCGTCATGCCGTACCGCTGTTCGACCTTGCGGTCCGGCTGACGATGGCGCCGATCTTCTTCCGCTCCGGCTTGCAGAAGATCGGCGACTGGCAGGCGACGCTCTTCCTGTTCCAGGAGGAATACCGGGTGCCGCTGCTGCCGGCGAACGTCGCCGCTCTGCTGGCCGCCGCCACCGAGCTGACCATGCCGGTTCTGCTGGTGCTGGGGCTGGCGACGCGGCTGGCGGCAATGCCGCTGCTGGCGATGGCGCTGGTGATCCAGTTCGTGCTGGGCGCCGAAAACCCGGCCTTCAACAATCCGCAGCATTACTTCTGGATGCTGCTGCTCACCGGTCTGATCCTGCGTGGCGGCGGACGGCTGTCGCTCGACCACTGGCTCTTAAGCTTCAGCCGCCGCCACGGAGACCGCCCATGACCACAATGCATCCTGCCACTCCCGATATCCGCGGCCATCGGCGGATCGCCCAGCTCGGCTGGCTTCTCTCGTCCGGGCTGGTCGGCGTGCTGCTGCTGGTCCTGGCGGTCAGCATCGTCACCGTGCAAGGCATCCGGCAGGTGGACGAGCGCTGGAACGCCTACGACCTGGGGGCCGCGGCCAAGGCCGACGCCCTGTCAGACCTGCGCGGGGCGCTGGGGTTCGGCGGGGTGATCCACCGGTTCGGCGACTATCTGCTGACCGGCGATCCGGCCCGCGCCGCCGAGATGCGGCAGAGCCTGAAATCCGCCACCGCCAATCTGGAGGTCTACCGCTATGCCGGCGAGCTGACCACGGCCGAGGGCGCGGCGCTCGACACCATCGCCGCGGCGCTGGCACAGATGGACACCAAACTGACGGAGGCGGAAGCCGCGGTGGCGGCGCACACCCCGCTCGACCGGCTGGCCCGCACCGCCGCATTCGACACTGCGCCGGCCGTGGCCGCCATGCGGACGCTGAACGGCGAACTGACGCGGGCGCGTGCCGCTCTCGGCGAAGCCAACCGCCAGGGCATCGCCGCCCTGAACGGCACGGTGCTGATCGGCGGCGGCGTGGCGCTGGTGCTGCTGGTCGCCATCGCCGGGCTGTTCCTGTGGTTCACCCATCGCCGCATCGTCCATCCCCTGGCCCGACTGGCCGCTTATATGGAACGTCTGGCCGGCGGCGATCTGGAGACTGCGGTGCCGTCGGTCGGCCACCGCGACGAGATCGGCGCCATGGCCGGCACCGTCGGGGTGTTCCGCGATGGGCTCGTCCGGCTGCGTGCGGCGGGCGACCGTGAACGCGCCGAAGCCGAACAGGCGCGCAAACGCCAGGAGGAGCTGGAACGCAACCTCCGCTCCTTCGAGGCGGAGATCGGCGCGCTGGCCGCCGCCCTTGCCGGCCGGGCCGGCACGCTGCACCACACCGGGCAGGAGTTGGCGCACTCCTCCAGCCGGACGATCGACGGCACGCAGGAGGTCTCGGCCGCCGCCGCCCGCACCGCCGAGACCGTCCAGGCGGTCGCCGCCGCCACCGAGGAACTGTCGGCCTCCATCGCCGCGATCGGCCAGCGGGTGCGCGGTTCGGTTGCCATGACCACGGCGGCGGTCGAACAGGCCGACCGCTCCTCCGCCACCGTCGCCAGCCTGGCGGAGGCGGTGCAGCGCATCGGCGAGGTGGTCGGGCTGATCAACGCCATCGCCAGCCAGACCAACCTGCTGGCGTTGAACGCCACCATCGAGGCTGCCCGCGCCGGTGAGGCGGGGAAAGGCTTCGCCGTGGTGGCGCAGGAGGTCAAGAACCTCGCCAACCAGACTGCGCGGGCGACCGAGGACATCACCCAGCAGATCGCGACCATCCGCAGCGCCACCGACGGCGCGGTCGGCGCCATCCAGGGAATCGGCGGCAGCCTGGAGCAGGTGTGCCGCATGGCGCAGGAGATCGCCGACGCCGTCACCCAGCAGGATGAGGCGACGCGCGAGATCGCCCGCAACATCCAGGAGACCGCCGGCACCGCCGGCGCGGTCAGCGCCGCGATTTCCGAGGTTGCACAGGCCGCCGAACAGGCCGGCGCGGTTGCGGAAAGCATGTTCTCCGCCGCACAATCGCTCGGCAGCGAGACCAAACGGCTGGAAGGGGCGGCGCACAGCTTCTCGAAGGCGTTGCGCGCGTGATTTCGGCGGCGGCCGGGGAAGAGGGAAGGGCGGCGTGAGCGACATCGTCAGCGAGGACACCGGGACCACCGCCGGCACGTTATCCCAAGCCGCCGCCTGTTCAGTCCCCGGTTCGGGCCGCCGGACCCTGACCATCGCGCGCTCGGCGCTGCTTCTGGCGGCGGCGCTGGTCGTCTGTCTGGCCGTGATGCTGGCGGTCGGGCTGCAATTGATGCAGGGCATGGGCGCGGTGGCGGAGGGCTGGCGCGACTACGACCTGCAGGCCGCGACCAAATCCGACGCGCTTTCGGAACTGCGCGGGCATCTCGGCCTCGGTGGCGTCATCGACCGGTATCGCGAGGGGGCCGAAAGCGGTGGCGCCGACCATGCGGCACTGGACCGGGCGCTCGCCCTGTCGCGGGCCAATCTGGAGATCTACCGCGACATCGTCACCCCCAGCGAGAGCGAGGCGCGGGCCATCGCCGCCATCGCCGCCTTCCTCGACGCCATCCAGGTGCAGATGGAGGACCCGGCGGCGGCCATCCCTGCGGAGGCTTTCGACGCCTGCCGCCGCGACGCGGTGAAGGGGCTGGCGGCGCTGAACAGCCATCTGAGCGCGCAGCGCGCCCGCCTGACCGCCGCCACGCTGGACGACATCGAAGCCCTGCAGCGGCTGATGGCGGTCGGCGGCGGCGTGATCGCCGTGCTGGTCCTGGGGCTGGCCGGCGCGGCCGTGTGGTTCACCCGCAGCCGCATCGTCGGCCCACTCGGCCGTCTGGTGGAGGATGCCCGCCGGCTGGCCCGCCGCGACCTCGACCGGCCGTTCCAGGGCTGGGGCAAGGCGGTCACGCCGGATGGCGGCTTCCGCCACGACGAGCTGGGCCTGCTCGGCCGCAGCCTGGAGGACAGCCGGGTCGCCCTGCGCGGCCTGTTCGCCGCCATCGAGGAGAAGAGCCGCCGGCTGGGCGAAAGCGAGCGCCGCTATGCCATGGCCGCCGCCGCCACCAACGACGGCCTGTGGGACTGGGATCTGGACAGCGGCGACCTGTTCCTGTCGCCCCGGCTGCGCCAGATGCTTCATCTCCCGGCCGCCGGCGGCGAACCCGGCCTTGCCGCCCTGCTGTCCCACATCCATCCCGACGACCGGCACGCCGTGCTCTCGGCGATCCGCCAGGGGGAACAGGGGACGGACGGCGCCAGCTTCGACGTGGAGTTCCGCGTCCTGCCGCCGGGCCCCGGTGAAGAGGGCGGAGGGCCGCAGCATGGCACCGGCTGGCTCCATCTGCACGGCATCGTCGCTGCGGGTCCGGACGGCCGGGTGGCGCGGCTGGCCGGGTCCGCCGCGGACATCAGCGACCGCAAATCCTACGAGGCGCGGCTGGTCCATCAGGCCACGCACGATTTCCTGACCGGGTTGCCCAACCGCGCGTATCTGGTCCGCTGGCTGCACGACCGGCAAGCGGCGCAGGACGGCGAGCGGAGCGATCTGGCGCTGCTGTTCCTCGATCTCGACGGCTTCAAGCTGGTCAACGACAGCCTCGGCCATGCCGTCGGCGACCGCGTGCTGGTGGCGACGGCGGAGCGGATCGCCGCCCTGCTGGAACCGGGGGAGTTCGTCGCCCGGCTGGGCGGCGACGAATTCGTCGTGGCGGTCCCCGCCGGCCGCGAGGCGGCGATTGCCCGCGCCCAGGCTCTGGAAACGGCCTTCCAGGGCCCACTTTCCACCGGCGGCATGGACTTGCGGGTCGGACTCAGCATCGGTCTGGCGGTCGATGACGGCACCAGCGATGATCCGGACAGGCTGCTGCGTGACGCCGACATCGCGCTCTACCGTGCCAAGGAACATGGCAAGGGGCGCACCGTGCTGTTCGACGCCTCCCTGCGCGAAGCGATCCTGATCCGCAGCCGCCTGGAACGCGATCTGACCCCGGCGCTGGAGGCCGGAGACATCTTCCTGGTCTACCAGCCCATCCTGTCGCTGCCAGACGGGCGGCTTGCCGGCTTCGAGGCCCTGGTGCGCTGGCGCCACCCCGATCTGGGCTTCGTCAGCCCGGCGCAGTTCATCCCCATCGCCGAGGAGACGGGCCAGATCCTGCCGCTCGGCCGCCATGTGCTGGAACGGGCGGTGGATCAACTCGCCTGCTGGCGCCGGACGGCGGGAGGGGCTGCCCTGACCGTCAACGTCAACCTGTCGGCGCGCCAGATGCTGGACGAGCGCTATGTCGACGACATGCTGGCCTTCCTGGCCGATGGCAGCACCGACGGGCTGAAGATCGAGGTGACGGAGAGCATGATCATCACCGACCACGATCAGGCCCGCACCATTCTGGAGCGCTTCCATGCGCTGGGGGTGGCGCTGTGCATGGACGATTTCGGCACCGGCTATTCCTCGCTGTCGCAGCTCAGCCGCTTGCCCTTCGACGTGCTGAAGATCGACAAGAGCTTCATCAGCGCGCTCGGCACCGATCCCAGGCAGGAATCGCTGCTGCGCGGCATCGTCGAACTGGCCCACCGCATCGGGCTGGAGGTCGTCGCCGAAGGGATCGAGACCGAAGCGGAGCGGGAGGTCGTCACCCGGATCGGCTGCGACTATGCCCAGGGCTATCTGTTCGCCCGGCCGCTGTCCGTGGCCGATGCCGAGGCGCTGCTGTCGGCCGCCGGCTCTACTGCGCTTCCGGCGCCATAAGAACGACGGACGGAAAATACGAACGGTAGCGTTTGGCATCGCGGGTCAGCAGCGGCAGTCCGAGCACGGCGGCATGGGCGCCAATGAAGAAATCCGGCAGCACGCCCGAACGGGCGCCCCCCGCGGTGCGATAGCGGCGAAACGCCTTGCCCGCCAGGAACAAGGCTTCGCGCGGGATCTCTCCCATGGCGATCCCGGCCTCATCGAGCAGATCGTCGAGGTCTTCAATCCGGTTAAAACCCACCGACAGTTCGGCATAGACCACGTCGTTGATGATCAGCGGTCCCTTGACGGCGGCACCGTCCAATTGCCGGATAGACCAGTCCGCCCAAACCGGATCGTTCGTCACGAGATCGAGGAGGACATTGGTGTCGACCAGCGTCATCAGCGGTCAGTCCTCGCCACGCGTCAGCGCCATGATCTGCTCGGTGCTCAGGCCCGTGGTGGCGCGACCCCGCAGGCGCTCGAACCGGCTCTTCGCCGGAAGCGTTCGGTCCGCCGGTCTCAGAATGACGCGCCCGTCCTCCGCAATCTCGAACTCCACGGCACTGCCGGGCCCGAGGCCCAGACGATCGCGGATGGGCTTGGGAATGGTGACTTGCCCCTTGGTGGTGAGCGTCGTGGCCATGGCCGCCTCGGTAATACCAGCGTGGTGCTAGGTATTACTTAGCGCGGTCCAGAGGGTTCCGCAAGTGGTGGAGCGGCAGACCGACACTGACCCAGCGCCTCCACCTCGCGGACCAGCCCATCCACCAATGCCACCGCATCCTGTGGACGGAACAGGGCGCCGGCATATTCCAGCCGCAAGACCAGCGTGTCGCGTGGGACCACCACCAGGGTCAGCGGATAGCTCATCCGCCCGCGGTTGCCGACATCGCGGAAGGACAGGGTCGCGCGTTCGCTCTCCCGCAGGGCGTCGTCGACCGGATAATTCTCGAAGATCATGATGCTGTCGAAGGGGGCGGAGACCGGATCGGTCCAGCATTGAAGGGCGGGCGGCGGCGCATGCTCGTGCTGGCGGGCGGCAATGTTGGCATCCAGCAGCCCGCGCAGCCAGTCGTCTTCCCGGCTGTCTTCATGGTGCCCGGCCTCGATCACCTCGTGGACCAGCGGCAGGACGCCCACCAGCAGGCCGGTCACCTGGTCGATCCCCGGCATCTCAACGGACCGGCCGGACATGACGGCACCGAAGGCGACCGTGTCCTGCCCGCACCGTCGGGCCAGAAGTCGCAGCCAAGCGGCCTGGATCAACGTGTTCAGCGTCACCTTCCGGGCGCTGGCGAAGCGCTGGAGCTGCTGCACCGCCGCCTCGTCGATGATGCGTTCCTCGGCCCCGTCCTGCGCCGGTTCCTCCGGAGGCGGCAGGATGGCGGTCAGGCGGGTGGGCGCCGGCAGGGCGGCGAGACACGCCTGCCAGTGGGCATGCGCGGCGGCGCGATCCTGTGCCCGGCTGCGCGCCTGAGTCCAGGCGACCAGATCGCGGACCTGCACTGCCGGTGGAGGCACCGCTTCACCGTCGTAAAGCCGCAGAATCTCGCCCAGCAGGCGCGACATGCTCCAACCGTCGAGCAGCGCATGGTGCCAGGTCCACAAGAAACGGTGGGTGGAAGGGCCGGTGCGGGCCAGCACCACCCGCATCAGAGGCGCCTCGGCAAAGTCGAAGCCACGGCCGTACTCGTCATCGCACAGGCGCTGCCAGGATGCCTCGGAATAGGGTTCACCGCGCCAGTCGAGCAGGGTGAAGGGCAACTCCGCAGTCTTGCGGACGACCATCACCGGCTCGTCGGCGCCGTCGCGCACCAGGGCGCCGCGCAGCAGGTCGTGACGGGCGATCACCGTGCGCCACACCGCCGCCAGCCGATCGACATCCAGCCCGTCGATGACCGCCCAGACCTGGACGGTGTAGGCCGGGGACCGTGGGTTGGCGAGGCCGTGATGCAGCATCGCCGCCTGCATGGGGGTCAGCGGCAGGATGTCGGCAATGGCGGGGGCCGGCACCGGCAGGGCATCGATCTGCGCTTGGCTCAGCGGGACGAGCGGGAAATCGGACGGGGTCGCCTGACCCGCCTCGACGCCGGCGCAGTGGTCGACCAACTCCGCCAATGCGGCCCGGACATCGTCCATCAGGCCGGCGATCATCCCATCGGGGAAGAGGGCGCGGCTGGCACGGGCGTGCAGGACCAGTTCGCCGGCCATCACCTGCCCGTCGATGGAGATCAGGGCGCCCAGCGGCGCATCGGGATCGGTGCCGGCGCCGCACTCCTCCGGGGCCGGGCGCCAGGGGGCGTCGTCCGCGTCATCGAACCGGCCCAGATAGTTGAAGGAGATCGCCGTCGGATTGCCGGACAGGGCGGCACGGGCCTCCGGCGGTCCCAGATGGCGCAGCAGGTTGAAGCCGATGCCGCCATCGGGCACCGCGCGCAACGCCTCCTTGACGTGACGGATGGCGCTGTCACAAGAGGCGGGCGGCGCGAGGCGGACGGGATAGACGCTGGTGAACCAGCCGACCGTCCGGCCGATGTCGATGTCCGGGAACAGCGCGTCGCGCCCGTGCCCTTCGACATGGACGGTCAGGGCGTCGCGCGCGAAGCGGCGGGTGGCCGAAAGGGCGACGGCGGTGAGAAGAAGGGTGTCGATGCGGGTGCGGTAGGCGGCCGGCGCCTCGGTCAGCAGCCGGCGGGTTTGCCGGCGGTCGAGCCGCAGGCTGTGGGTGATGGCATGACGCCGGGTGTTGAGCGAAAGCGGGCCGACGGTCGGCAAGGGCGGCGTGTCCAGCGCGGCGCGCCAATGGACCAACTGCGCCAGGAAGTCCGGGACCGCGTCGGCCAGCTGCCGCGTCCACAGGGCGAAGGGCGTGCCGGCGGCGGGCAGCCGGTCCAGCATGCAGGGACCCTGCAGGGCCGCCGCCAATTCCTCCAGCAGGATGCGCCAGGACACGCCGTCCACCACCAGATGATGGGCGACCAGGAACAGCCGTTGCCCGCCATCGGCCTTGCGGATCAGCAGCGCCCGCATCAGCGGCCCCCGCGCGAGGTCGAGGGCGCCCTGCAAATCGTCGCACAGCCGCGTGACGGCGGCATCGTCGGCGGCCGTCGCCTCCTCCAGCGGGATGGCGGTCGGCCCGTCGGCATGGGTCTGCGTCCAGCCGCCATCCGGCGCTTGGGAGAAGCGCAGGCGCAGGGCGGCATGCCGGCCGGCGACCATGGCGAGTGCCGCCGCCAGCCGTCCGGGGTCGACCGGCATCGTCGCGGCGAGCAGGACCGACTGGTTCCAGCGGTTGCGGTTGGGGATTGGCTGGTCGAAGAACCAGGACTGGATCGGCGCCAGCGGCGAGGGGCCGGCGGGAGGCTCGGCGACGCCTACGGTCGGCGTTGCCTCCTCCGCCACCACGGCCAGGGCCGCGATGGTCTGGCGTTCCAGCAGCTGCTTGGGCGTGATGCGCAGGCCGGCGGCGCGGGCGCGGGCGACGATCTGCAGGGCGATGATGGAATCGCCGCCGATCTCGAAGAAATTGTCGGTAACTCCGATCCGTTCGGTATTCAGCGCCTCCCGCCACAGCCGGGTCAGCAGCTCCTCGACCGGGGTCGAGGGGGCGGCCTGCGCATCCGATTCCCAGCGCGGCGCCGGCAGGGCGGCGCGGTCGAGCTTGCCGGTCGGCGTGACCGGGATCGCATCCAGCACCATCAGCCGCGCCGGCACCATATGGGCGGGCAGACGCCCGGCCAGTGACGCGGCCACCGCCGCCGCGTCGGTATTGTGGCCGGCGGCCGGCACCAGATAGCCGACGAGCCGGGTGACGCCGTCGGTGTCCTGGGCGATCACCACCGCCTCGCGCACGCCGGGTTCGGCGGCGAGATGGGCCTCGATCTCGCCCAACTCGATGCGGAAGCCGCGCAGCTTGACCTGATGGTCACGCCGGCCGAGGAACTCGACGGTTCCATCCTCGCGCCAGCGGGCGAGGTCGCCGGTGCGGTAGAGGCGGGCACCGGGACCGCCGAACGGGTCGGGGACGAAGCGCTCGGCGGTCGCCGCCGGACGGCCGAGATAGCCGCGGGCTAGCCCGCCGCCGCCGATCCACAGCTCGCCGGTGACGCCGATGGGCAGCGGGTTCAAGTCGTCGTCGAGGATGTGGGCGCTGCGGTCGCCGACCGGCCGGCCGATCGGCACGTAGGGGGAATCGGGCAGGCTGCTGCCGTCGCCCTTCCACACCAGCGGCGTCACCACCGTCTCGGTCGGGCCATAGCCGTTGATGGCGTGGCGGGGCCGCAGGCTGCGGAACAGCCGCTCCAGCCCGGCGCGCGGCATCGCCTCTCCGCCGAAGGAATAGAGCTGGACGGGCGGTGGCTCGCCGCCCTGCTGCTCGGCCCAGGATGCCAGCTGCTGCAGGTATTTGGGAGGGAAGCCGGCATGGGTCAGGCGATGGCGGCGGATGGCGTCATAGGTCTGCTCAGCGGTCCACAGGCTGTCGTCGCGCAGCAGGATGGCGCCGCCGGCCGTCAGGGCGGTCATCCAGCGCTCGTGCGCGCCGTCGAAGGTGAAGGACAGGAAATGCAGCTCGCGGCTGTCCGGTCCCATGTCGTAGACGGCGGCGGTGGCGACGCAATGCATGGCGAGCGGGCCGTGCTCCACCGCCACGCCCTTGGGTGCCCCGGTGGAGCCGGAGGTGTGAATGACATAGGCGAGGCTGTGCGGGTGGATCGGCACGCCGGGGGCGTGATCGGGTTGTCCGGCGGTGTCCTGCGGGGAGACGGTCGTCACGCCGTCCAGCGGGGTGGCGGCGATCAGCAGCGACAGGCCGGCGGCGTCGCGGATGGCGTGCTGCCGCTCGGTCGGGTGGGTGGGGTCGAGCGGCACGAAGGCGGCGCCGGACTTCAGCACCGCCAGGAAGGCGACGATCAGCTCTGGCGAGCGGGGCAGGCAGACGCCGATGCGCCGCTCCGGCCCGGCGCCCAGCGCGATCAGCCGGTGGGCCAGGCGGTTGGCCCGGCGGTCCAACTCGCCCCGGCTCAGCACGCCGTCGCCGAACAGGACGACGGGGGCGTCCGGCTGTTCGGCGGCGAGGCGGGCGAGCAGGACTGGGACCGGATCAGGCGCTGCTCCGGTCCAGTCCGGGTCGCGGGACCAGTCGGCGATTGCGCGGATCTCCTCCTCGCTGCGCGCGTCGAGGGCGCGCAGCGGACGATCGGGATCTGCAGCGACCTGGACCAGCAGGCGCTGCCAGCGCCGCAGGATGCGCGCCGCCGGATCGGCCACGCCACGATGGGCGAGGCGGACGAGGATCGAGCCGTCGGGCCGTCCGCTGCCGGCGAGGGCAAGATCGAATTTGGCGGTGCGAACCGGCAGCTCCAGCGGCTCCACCTCCAGCCCATCGAGCCCGTTGAAGGTCGTGGGCTCCGGGCGGTGGTCGAACATGACCTGAACCGCCGGGCCTGCGCCCTGCTCCGGCCGGCCGGCTTCAAGGATGGCGTCGAGGGGGAGATCCTGGTTGTCCTGGGCATCGGCCGCCAGCCGGGCGACCTCGTGCAACCAATCGCGGAAGGGCTGCGACGGCGCGAGGCGCAGGCGCAACGGCAGGGTGTTGACGAAGCAGCCGATCAGCCGCTCCGCCTCCGGTTGCCGGCGGCCGGCGACGGGAATGCCGACAATCAGATCATCCTGTCCGCTCATCCGCCCCAGCAGCAGGGCATAGGCGGCCAGCAGCACCACGAAGGGCGTGCAGCCTTCGCCGGCGGCGAGACCCTTCAGCCGGTCGGAAAGCTCAGGGGACAGGATGACGGTCTGCTCACCGGCCTCGTCGCCGCCTTCACTCTCGCCGCCGGGCAGGCTCAGGCGGGCCGGGGCGCCGGTCAGGGCGTCACGCCAGAAGGCGGATTGGCGCTCCGCCTCGCCCGCGTCGAGCCACGCCGCCTGCCATACGGCGATGTCGGCATACTGGACCGGCAGGCCGGGAAGGTCGGGAAGGCGGCCTTGACGAGCCGCGCGATAGGCCGTCGCTACGTCGGCCATCAGCAGCCCGATGCTGGCGCCGTCGGCGGCGATATGGTGCAGCGTGACCACCAGCCAATGGTCGTCTGGGGCGATGCGCAGCAGGTCGGCGCGCAAGGGTGTTGCCCGCTCCAGGTCGAAGGGGGCGGCGGCAAGCTGTTCGGCGAGGCTTTGCGCATCGGCCGGACGGGCGGACAGGTCGTGCCGGCCGAGGCGGAATGGCCGGAGCGGCAGCGTGACCGTCCACAGCCGTCCGTCGCCGTCTTCGCGGTAGACGGTGCGCAGGATGTCGTGCCGCTCGGCGACGGCGTTCAGCGCAGTTTCCAGCGCCGCCGCATCGAGTCCGCCGCGCAGCCGGAACACCCCCGGCATATGGTAGGCTGCCGATGCGGGGTCGAGCCGGTGCAAGGTCCACAGCCGGCGTTGTGCGGCGGAGGCCGGTGCCGGTGCGGACGGATCGTCGCGGCGGGGCACCGGCAGTCGGGAAAAGGCGATGCCGCGGGCCCGCAGCACGGCTAGAAAGGCGCGACGCCGTTCCGTCGGCAGGCGGGCAAAGCCCAGCGCGATGTCGTGCAGGGTGGGGGCGAGCGTGTCGGCCATGAACCGGAACCGTCCGTATCGTGAAAGGGGGGAGCCGTCAGGCGGCGGCCCGGTCGAGCTGCCCCGGTTCGGTTTCTTCCGCGCGGAGCGCACGGGCGAGACCGGCGGGGGTCGGGTGGTCGAAGACGATGCCCGGCGGCACCTCCACGCCCAGCCGCTTGCGCAGGCGCGACACCAGCTTGATCACCAGCAGCGAATGGCCGCCGAGGTCGAACAGGTTCTCGGCCACGCCGACGCGGTCGCGCTCCAGCAGGTTGGCGAACAGCCCGGCGATGAGCGTCTCCAGCGGTGCCGCCGCCTCGTCCGTTCCGGCGGTGGAGCGCGCCGTCTCCGGCAGGGCGGCCCGGTCGATCTTGCCGTTGCCGAGCCGCGGCAGGCGGTCGAGCGGCAGCAGCTCCGCCGGGACCATGGCGTCGGGCAGCCGGCGCCGCAGTTCCTCGCGCAGGGCGGCGGGGTCGAGCGTGGTTCCGGCGGAGGGAACGGCATAGCCGACCAGCCGTCCCTCGCCCCAGACCTTCACCGCCGCCTGGGCGACGCCGGGCAGGGCGAGGATCGCGGCCTCGATCTCTGCCGGTTCGACGCGGAAGCCGCGGATCTTGAGCTGATCGTCGGCGCGGCCGACCAGCTGGAGGCCGCCGTCCGGCAGCAGCCGGGCAAGGTCGCCCGTGTGGTACAGCCGCTCTCCGTCGCGTTCCGGATCGGCGCGGAAGGCCGGGTCCTCCGGACGGCCGAGATAGCCGCGGGCGACCTGGGCACCGCCGATGACGAGTTCGCCGACGGCGCCGATCGGCACCGGCCGTCCCACCGGGTCGAGCAGCAGCATCCGGCTTCCCGCCAGCACGCGGTCGAGCGGCAGCCGCTCCGGCAGTGAGCCTTCCGGCGGCAGCGCATGGACCATCACGCCGACGGTCGTCTCGGTCGGGCCGTAATGGTTGAAGATGCGGCAGCGGGGGGCCGCGGCGCGGATCGCTTGCAGCAGCGGCTGGCCGGTGGGCTCGCCGCCGAGAATGAGCGTACCGGGAAGCGCGGGTGTTGGCGTGTCGATCAGGGCCGCCAGATGGGACGGCACGATCTTCACGCAGTCGATGTCCTCGTCGGCGATGAAGCGGGCGAAGGCGGCGCTGTCGGTCATCGTCGCCTCGTCAGCCACCACCAGACAGCCACCAGCGGCCAGCACCCCGAACAACGTGGTGTTGCCGAGATCGGCGGCGACGGTGGAGGTCAGGGCGAAGCGGCGGCAGGTGCCGAGGTCGAGCGCCGCGCCGGCCGCCGCCACGTATGCGGCGAGCTGCCCGTGCTCAATCACCACGCCCTTCGGCGTGCCGGTAGAACCGGAGGTGAACAGCACGTAGGCGGCATCCCGCGGGTTGGCGGCGGGCAACGCGGCGTCGGGCGCCGCCTGTGCCAGGAGGACGGCCACGTCGGCGGACTCCAGCACCCGGCACGGGTCGGCTGCCGCGATCACCGCTGCCCGCCGCACCTTGGGCCAGTCCGGATCGACAGGCACATAGGCGCCGCCAGCCCGCATTACCGCATGCAGGGCTATGACCAGTTCGGCGGAGCGGGGCAGGACCAGCGCCACGCGCTGCTCCGCTCCGACCCCGTCGCTGCGCAGATGGCGGGCCAGACGTCCGACCAGTTCGTCGAATTCGCGATAGTTCCACCGGTGCGCGCCGTCCTGTAGCGCCGGAGCATCGGGCCGGCTGGTGGCGAGACCGGACAGCAGGGCGGGAATGGTTGGCGCGGCGGCGGGTTCAGGGCCGGCGAGAGCCGCATGGCAGCGAAGGTCGCGCTCCGCCAGCAGCGGCAGGTCGGCGACGCGGCCGGCACGATGGCCGGGAAGGGCAGCCAGGGCGGCGAGATACTGGTCGGCCAGCGCCTCGACGGCGGCGGACGCGATGCACGCGGGCTCGGCGTGCAAGGTGATGCTCACCGGCTGTCCGTCGGCCATCGTCACCTCCAGGGTGAGAGCGCCGGCCGGTCGCGGCGTCGGCCAGCCGCGCGGCGTCCAGCGCAGGCCCCTGGCAGCGATGGCTTCCGGGGCTTCCGTCAGGGCGAAGGCCACCGCGCCGGGCGACAGGACGCCGTCGGGGCGCTGTTCCTGCGCGTCGCGGTGAGCGTCCATCATCGACGCGACACGGGCGAGCAGCCCGTCGACGATCTCCTCGCCGGGCAGGCGCAGGGCCAGCGGCAGCGTGTCCTCGAAGGCGCCGATGCCGTCGGCGAGCATGTCGTAGTCGCGGCGCGGGTCGTTGATCCACAGGCCGCGGAACGCCTCTTCCCCGGTGATGCGCGCGATCAGCAGCCACCACGCGGCCTGCAGCGCGGCATCGACCGGCTGGCGCAAGCTGGCGAGCCCGGCGGCGGTCTGGGGCGGGATGCTGCGGGTGGCGGTGCCGGTCCATGGCATGACCGGAGCCGGGCCGGGGAGTCGCGGATCGGACAAGGTCTCCAGCCCCAGGCCGGCCCAATAGGCCCGTCCGTGGGCCGCATCGTCCGAGGCGTCTAGTTCCTCCCGCCATGCGGAGAAGCGAGCGAGGCCGATCCCGGCGGGTGGCGTCCTGCCGGCATGGAGGTCGGCGATGGCGGCGACGAGCCGGGCCAGTCCGCCGCGGTCGCAGACCAGCGGCGAGACGGCCAGCGTCAGGGTGGCGCTTTCGGTCTCCTGCCGTAACAGCTGCGCGCGGAAGATCCGGCCGGTGGCGGGGTCGAGCGGCATGGCCGCCTCGGCGTCGGTCTGCGTCCATGCGACAGGAGGCTCGGCGCCGACGACCTGCCGCGGGGTCCGGAAGCCCGGCACCGGCAGCAGCGCCGTGCGCAGCGCGTCGAAGGTCGCGGCGGCCTCTTCAACTGACCGGCGCAGCCTGTCGGGGTCGAGCGGGCCGTCCAGGTCGATGACGACTTCCAGCGGAGAACCGTCGGGAGCACCGTTGGCGATGGCGTCGAGGATGTCGCGCTGGCGCGGCGTCAGGGCGGTCGTTTCGTCCATCACAGCACCTCCATGACCCGGCGGTCGACGATGGCGCCCATGGCCACCACGATGCGGCGCGGTCCCTCGAACGGGTCGCGGGCGTGGGCGGTCAGCATGTTGTCCACCATCACCACATCGCCGCGCAGCCATTGGAAGCGCACCGCGCACGCCTCGTACGCCTCGCCGATCACGGCCATGGTTTCGTCCGGGATCGTCTCGCCGTCGCCGAACAGGACGTTGCGGGGGAAGCGCTCCATGCCGGCCATTTCCAGCAGGTCGGCCCGCACCTCCGCTTCCAGGCAGGCGGGGTGGTGGAGCTGCATCTGGTTGAAGAAGCTGCGCTCGCCGCTCAGCGGGTGGCGGATCACCGCCGGGCAGCGGGTCCGGGTCTGCGGCGTGTCGGGGTCGAGCCAGCGCAGCTCTATCCCGCCGGCGGCACAGTGGGCTTCCACCGCCGCGCGGTCGTCGGTCTTGAAGAAGTCGCGCCAATCGACATCCAGGCGCGGCGTGAAGGTGCGGACATAGAGCAGCCCGCGCGTCTCCAGCATCGCCACCAGATCGGCCGGCAGCAGCGTCAGCATCCGGCGGCAGTCGACGATGGGGGTGCAGCCGCCGACCGGCGCCACCTGCTCGGCGAAGAACCACTGCTTGCGCGGCCAGCGGTCCAGATGGCTGCTTTCATTGTGGTAGAGGATCATTTGCCGCTCGGGATACGGCGTGGAGCGGTAGGTGTTGCGCCCGCCCTCCTTCTTCGGCAGGTCGCCGTAGGAACCGAACAGGCCGGCCGGCTCCATCGCCTCGGCGAAGGATTCGAAGGCTTGCGGGTCGGGCAGGGCGAAGCCGCGGAACAGGATGGCGCCGTGGCGCAGCAGCAGGTCGTCGATCATCCCGCGGTTGGCTTGCGCCCAGGCGACCGGGTCGAGGTCGGGCGCCGCCGGCTCCAGCATGATCGGAAAGTCCGAGCCCGGCGTCAGGAAGGAGCGGCGGATGGGATCGGCGGCTTGCAGCCGGGCCGGGCGGCAGGGGGCCGCCGGCCCGCCGAGACGGGAGAGCTTGGCGCTGGCGCGCCGGGTCTGGTCCATGGGTGGGAACTCCTGACCGGCAGAAGGGGCGGGGGAGGGGGGAAGGACGGGCTGGAACGGATCGGCGACCGCGCGTTCCAGCAGCGCGACCCAGGCGTCATGGAACCGGTGCACGGTCGCGGGATCGAACAGGGTGCTGGCGAACACCCAGTCGGCGGCGATCCCGCCCGCCATCGGCTCGAGGAACAGGGCCATGTCGAACTTCGACTGCCGTTCGGCGGGCGGGGCTTCGGCGATGACGAGGTCCGGCAGCTCCAGCGGCCCGCCGGGCACGTTCTGCAGCACGAACAGAACCTGGACCAGCGGGTTGCGCCCACGGTCGCGCGGCACCCCGACCGCCTCGACGATGCGGTCGAAGGGCAGGGCGTCATGCTCGAAGGCGTCGAGCGCCGTCTGCCGGGTGCGGTCGAGCAGCGCGTCGAAGCTGACCCCCGGCTCCAGGCGGGAGCGCAGCGGAACGACATTGACGAAGAAGCCGATCAGCCCCTCCAGCGCGCGATCCGGCCGGCCGGCGGTGTCGGTGCCGACCAGCAGGTCGCCGGCGCCGGTCTCCCGATGCAGCATGGCATTGAAGGCGGCGAGCAGGGCCATGAAGGGCGTGGCGCCGCGGCGGCGTGCCCAATCCTCCACCCGGGCCAGCAGGCCAGCATCCAGGCGCAGGCGCAGGGAGTCGCCGCGCGTGGAGGCAATCGCCGGGCGCGGCCGGTCGGTCGGCAGGGCCAGTGCGGTCGGCGCCCCGGCAAGGCGGTCGCGCCAGAAGGCGGTCTCGCGCGCCAGCCGTTCGCCCGACAACAGGGTGCGTTGCCAGACCGCATAATCGGCATATTGCACCGGCAGCGGCGGCCAGTCGGGAGCCCCGCCGGCCTGTGCCGCGCGGTAGGCGGTGGCGAGGTCGCGGCACAGCACGCCGACCGACCAGCCGTCGGCGATCATGTGGTGCATGGCGAACAGCAGCCGGTGGGTGTCGGCATCCATCCGCAGGAGACGGGCGCGCAGCAGCGGGCCGGCCGCGAGGTCGAATGCGGTGCGCGCATGCTCCTCCTCCTGCGCCCGGGCGCAGGACTCCCGTTCTTCCGGCGGCAGCCCGGACAAATCCTCCAATGGCAGCGGGATCGACAGGGCGGGGGCGATGACGGCGGCAGGCTCCTCGTCGCGCTCCGGATAGGCAGTGCGCAGGATCTCGTGGCGGGCGACGACTGCGTTGAGGGCCGTTTCCAGCGCTGTGGCGTCGAGGTCGCCGGCGAGATCCAGCCGGGCCGCCATCAGGTAGGCGGTGCCGCCGCCCGACAGCCGGTCGACCAGCCACAGGCGCTGCTGGGCGGGGGACAGCGGCATCACCTCCCGCCGCTCCACCGGGCGCAACGGCGGGGTGTCGTCGTTTCCAACGCCGGCCAGGGCGTCGAGCCGGGCGGCGAGGGCGCGGAGTTCCGATGCCTCGAACACCGTGCGCAGGGGCAGGCCGGGCCAGCCGTCCCGGCGCAGGCGGGCGATCAGGCGGGCGGCAAGCAGGGAATGGCCGCCGAGGGCGAAGAAGTCGGCGTTGCGGCCGACGGCGCTTCCCGGCAGCAGCTCTTGCCAGAGGAGTGCCAGCCGGTGTTCGGTTTCGGTGGCCGGCGGCACGTCGGTCGCGGCGAAAGATGTGGCCTCGGCATCGGGCAGCGCCTTGCGGTCGAGTTTGCCGTTGGCGTTGCGCGGCCAGGCGGTCATCCGCACCCAACGGGTCGGCACCATGTAGGGCGGCAGCGTTTCCGCCGCATGGGCGGCGAGGGTTTCGGCAAGGACATCGGCGACACTGTCGGCCGGTTCCCACCATGCGGTCAGATGGTCGGCGCGGATCTGGACGACGGCTCGGCGGACGGCCGGATGGCGTTCCAGCGTCGCCTCGACCTCGCCGGCCTCGATGCGGAAGCCGCGCAGCTTCATCTGGAAGTCGCCGCGCCCGGCCCATTCGATGGCGCCCCGCGCCGACCAGCGGCCGAGATCGCCGGTGCGGTAGAGGCGGGTGCCCGGTGCGCCGTCCGGGTCGGGAATGAAGGACAATGCTGTTCGGCGCGGGTCGCCCAGATAGCCGCGGCCGACCCCGATTCCGCCGACGGCGATTTCGCCGACCGTTCCAATCGGGACCGCGGCGAGGTCGCCGTCGACGATGCGCAGCTCCGCACCGGCGGTCGGCCGGCCGATGGGAATGGTGGAGCCGGGGATTGGGGCCGCGTGCAGCGGATGGAAGGCGACGTCGTCGGCGCACTCGGCCGGGCCGTAGGCGTTCATCAGCGGGATGGCGGGGTAGGCGTCGAACCACGCGCCGGCATCGGCGGCGGACGGCGCCTCTCCCGTCGGCAGGACCCAGCGCAGCGCCGGCAGCGGCCGTGGGCGCCCGTCGGCATCGCGCGTTTCCGCCAGAGTGCGCATCAGCGACGGCACCGGCTCGAACAGGGTGACACCCATCTGCCCCAGCCGGTCGAGCAGGGCGTCAGGGTCGCGCACCACGCTGTCGGGAATGATCTCCACCGCCGCGCCCAACAAGGGCGCGGTCAGGGTCTGCCAGACCGAGATGTCGAAGCAGGACGGAGCGGTCTGGGCAATGACGTCCCATTCGCCGAGCTGCAGCGGATCGACCTTCGCCAGCATGTTGTTCAGCATGCCGTCGCGGGTGACCATCGCCCCCTTAGGCGTCCCGGTGGAGCCGGAGGTGAACAGCACATAGGCGCGCTGGTCGCCGCGGGGCGGCACCGCCGGCAGGCGCCCCTCCCCGGCGGCGCGGGCCAGCAGATCGGCGGTGGTGAGGGCGGGCAGGTCGCAGGGAACCGCCTCGTCGCGGATCAGCAGCGGATGGCCGGCCTGCTCCATCACCTGGGCCCAGCGGGCGGGCGGATGGGCGGGGTCGAGCGGCAGCCACGCACCCCCGGCCCGCAGCACCGCCACCATCAGGCACAGCAGGTCGAGCCCGCGGGAGGCGAGCAAGGCCACCAATCCGTCGGGACGCAGACCCGCCGCATCGAGGCCGCGGGACAGCCGTTCCGAACGCCGCCAAAGCTCGCCATAACTCAGGCTGGCGCCCTCACAGCGGGCGGCGATGCGGTCGGGATGGGCCTGGACGCGGGCGGCGACCCGCTCCACCCAGTCCGGCGACAGGCGCGGGGAGGCCGGGCCGGCGCTCCAGCCGCGCAAGGTTTGCGCCTCGGCCTCGCCCATCCGCGGCAGCGCCGCCAACGGGGTTCCGGCACCACGGGTCAGCGACAGCAGGGCGGCGCGGAAGCCGTCGGCGATGCGGGCGAGGGTGGTGGCGTCGATCCGGCGGCCATCGGCGTCGATGGCGACCGCGAGCCGGTCGCCGGGGAAAACCTCAATGGTGAGGGCGTAGTGCGTGCGCTCCACATTGTCGCGCTGGCGCAGGTCGAGCGCACCGACCCGGCGCCGCCGCCCCTCCAGCATCGGTAGATTCTGGAAGACCAGCAGCGTGTCGAACAGCGGCCCGGCGCCCGCCTGTGCCTGGATGTCGGCAAGCGCGCTGTGCTCATGCTCGCGCATCGCGGCGTTGTCGGCCTGGATGCCGCGCAGGTAATCGCCGAGGCGGCGCTGGCCGGGCACGCGCACCCGCAGGGGCAGCGTGTTGATGAAGACGCCCAGCATGTGCTCCGCCCCGTCCAACTCGGCCGGCCGGCCGGAGGAGGTGACGCCGAACAGCACGTCGTCGCGTCCCGACCGGGCGGCCAGCACGAGACCCCAGGCGCCCTGCACCAGCGTGTTCAGGGTGACGCCCAGCCCACGGGCCGTGGCGGTCAGACGGGCGGTTTCCGCCTCGTCCAGCAGCAGGGAGTGGCTGAGCGGAACCGCGCTGCCGGTTTCGGGCGCCGGTGCCAGCATCGGCAGCGGGGTAGCGCCCTCCACGCCGGAGAGGAAGCTCCGCCAGAAGCCGGCGGCGCTGCGGTCGTCCCTGCGCTGGAGCCAGGCGATGTGGTCACGGAACGGGCGGCGGGCGGGCAGAGCCGGAGATTCGTCTGCCAGACGGGCGCGGTAGCGTTCCAGCACCTCGTCCACCAGCAGGATCGAACACCAGCCGTCGACCACCAGATGATGGCGGCTCCACAGCAGCCACCAGCGCCCGTTGCCGCAGCGGATCAGCGCGAGCCGCATCAGCGGCGCCCGGTCCAGCGCGAAGCCGCGCGCCCGGTCCTCCGCCAGAAAGGCGGCAAGCGCCGCCTCGCGGCCATCGTCGGACAGGTCGCTCCAGTCACGATGGGCGATGGGCAGCGTGGCGGTGCGCTCCACCAGTTGCAGCGGGCGATCCACCCCGTCCCAGCGGAAGGAGGTCCGCAGGATGGGGTTGGCGGCGACGGCGTCCTGCCAGGCGGCGGTGAAGGCGTCGGCGTCGAAGGGGCCATCCGCCTCGATCACCAGTTGGTTGACATAGGCGCCGCCGGCCGGGTCGATCAGGCCGTGGTACAGCAGGCCCTGCTGGAGCGACGACAGCGGATAGGCGTCCTCCAGTCCTGGGCGTTCGGCGCGCAGCGCCGCCACTGCGTCGGCGTCGAGGCCGCAGAGGGCGAAGGGGGTGCGCTCCTTCGGGGCGGGCTTGCCCTCGGCCGGTGCTTGCGGCCGTGGAGCGGTGATGGCAGCGGCAATGGCTGTGATGGTGCGTTTCTGGAAGAACAGCTTCGGCTTCAGGGCAAGCCCCTTCGGCCGGGCCTTGGCGATGACCTGGAGCGCCAGGATCGAATCGCCGCCGATGGCGAAGAAGTCTTCCTCGACCCCGACCGACGGGCGTCCCAGCACCTCCGCCCAGATGGCGGCGAGTGTTTCCTCGGCATCCGTCCGGGGGCGGCCGGCCGAAGGGACGGGCGGGGCGGCGGTTTCATCGTCCGGCAGCGACTTGCGGTCGATCTTGCCGTTCGGCAGGCGGGGCAGCGCCGGCAGGACATGCAGCGCCGACGGCACCATCGCATCCGGCAGGACGGCGGCCATGGCGGTCCGCAGGGCGCCTCCGTCGAGCGTTGCCGGGGCGACGAAGGCCGTCAGGCGCAAGCCGGACCCGCCGCCAGAGGTCACCGGACGGGCGAGGACGGCCGCTTCCACCACGCCGGGCTGGCGGCGCAGCCAGGATTCGACCTCACCCAGTTCGACGCGGAAGCCGCGGATCTTCACCTGATCATCGGCGCGGCCAAGGAATTCCACGAGGCCGGCGGCGTTGAGGCGCACACGGTCGCCGGTGCGGTACAGCCGGCCGCCGCTGCGCCACGGGTCGGGCACGAAGCGCTCTGCGGTCAGCGCCGGCCGGCCGAGATAGCCGGCGGCGACACCACTGCCGCCGATGGCGAGTTCGCCGACGACGCCGAGCGGCACCGGGTCGCCGTGGCGGTCCAGCACCGCGGCATGCACGCCGGCCAGCGGGGCGCCGATGGGGACCGGAGCGCTGGAGTCTTGCGGGGCGGGGGCAGTCAGGCAGCCGACGGTCGTCTCGGTCGGGCCATAATGGTTCAGCACCCGGCAGCCGGGGGCGAGCGCACGGAGGCGGGCGACGAAGCCGCCCTCCAGCGCCTCGCCGCCGAGGACGAGGCAGCGGCGCGGCAGCAGCCGGGCCGGCTCGGCCACCGCCATCAGGGCTGCGAGATGCGAGGGTACGATCTTCAGCGCGTCGACCGGCCGTCCGGCGAAGTGGCGGGCCAGCGCCTCGGGGTCGTCGGCCAGTGCCGGCGCGATCACCCGCAGGGAACGCCCGCCGAGCAGCGCCCCGAACCACGCGGTATAGCCGAGGTCGGCGGTTACCGACGCCAGCGTGGCAAGGGTGGCGTCCTCCGGCAGCTCCATTGCCGCCAGCACGCCCCGGGCATACTGGGCGAGGTTTCCCTGGGTGACCACCACCCCCTTGGGCGTGCCGGTGGAGCCGGACGTGTAGATCAGGTAGGCCGGCAGGTCGGGGCTCGCCGGGACGGGGGCGGATTTGCCTGGGCTGCCATCAACGGATGCGCCGTCCAACTCCAGCCACGCCGCTCCGCCGAGCCAGCCGGGTGCCGCGCCGTGGCCGACGACGGCGCGTGCGCTGCTGTCCGTCGCCAGGAAAGCGAGGCGCGCGTCGGGTAGCGCCGGGTCCAGGCAAAGATAGGCCGCTCCTGCCTTCCATGCCGCGATCATGCCGACGGCCAGCGCCGCGCCGCGCGGCAGCCACAGTCCGATACGGTCACCAGGCTGCACCCCGGCGTCGGCCAGCCACCCTGCCAAACGGCCGGCAGCAGCGTCGAGGTCGGCGTAGGTCAGGACTTGGTCGCCGTCCTCCACGGCCGCGCGGTCGGGGTGACGCGCGACAGCGGCCTCGAACAGCGCAAGGGCCGAGGTCGGCGCGCCGGCGGCAGGTCCCCGGCGCAGCGAGCGGCCGGCGTCGTCGGTGGTCGCCTCCAGCGCAGCGATCGGAGCGTCTGGATCGGAGAGAGCGCGGTCGAGCAGGGCGAGGAAGCCGCGCCGCATGCGGGCGGAGGTCACCGGTGCGAACAGCGCCGGGTCGGCGCGCCACTGGCCGGTCAGCCGCTCGCCATCGTCGACCCAACGCAGGTTCAATTCGTTGGCGGCGCCGCGTTGCTGGGCGAACAGCTCCCGCCGGACGGCGCGGTTGATGGCGGCGCGCTCGCCCACCGGGACATAGGTGGTCATATGGCGGAACAGCGGCCCGTTGCCGCCGGCCAGCGTGGTGATGCGGGCAAGCGGCAGGCGGCGGTGGCGCAGCAGCGCCTTCAGCGTCCGCTGCGCGGTGCGCGCGAGGTCGGCGATGGTGGGGTTGCCGGACAGGTCGGCGGGCCAGGGCAGGGCGTTCAGCGTGTAGCCGATCATCGCGCGGTCGGCGGCGCCTTGCCGCCCGGACACCGGCGTTCCGATCATGAAGCGGTCCTGGCCGCTCCAGCGATGCAGGAAGATCTGGAAGACTGCGGTCAGCAGAGGGAAGACGCCGACGCCGGCCTTATCGGCCGCCGCACGCACGCGCGCCGTCATGGCGGCATCGAGCCGAAGGTCGGTTTCCTGCGGCGGACCCGGACGGTCGATGCGGTCGGCCGGCAGCTCCGGCGGCGGTGCCGCGTCCGTCATGCGGTCGCGCCAGAAGGCGTCCAGCCGCGCGGCTTCAGGCCCGGATTGCAGCGCTCGTTGCCGTTCCAGCCAGTCGAAGTAGCGGCCTCCAGCCGTGGAGCCGGCTGCGGACGATGTCTCGTAGGCGGTGAAGGCCTGTTCGCACAGGATTTCGAAGGACAGGTAATCGCCGGCGATGTGGTGCAGCACGACCAGCAGATGCACCAGCCCCTCCGGCTCGGCCAGCAGCCGCACGCGGCAGGCGACGGCGCGGTCGAGCGGCAGCGGTAGGTCGGCCTCGCGCTCCAGCCAGCGCAGGCGTTCGGCGTCGCTCATCGCCTCGGTGGTGTGGATGGCGACATCGGGGACGAATCCGGGCTGCCGTTCCATGACGAGGCGACCATCGGCATCCTCGCGGTAGTGGCTGGATAGCGCCTCGTGCCCGGCGATGACCTGGGCGAAGGCGGCGGCCAGCCGCTGCGGGTCGATGCCCGGCGCCAACTCCACCGCATAGGTCATGTTGTAGGCCGGATCCTCCGGCGCCAGACGCCAGGCGGTCCACAGGGCGCGCTGTTCTTCGCCAGCGGGAATGGCGGTCGGAATCGCGGCGGGTGCGGTCGTGATGCTGTCCATGACCGGGTCCTCAGGCGGCGGGAAGGTCGGGGGAGCGCACGGGGTCGGCCATTGCGACCACGACCTTGCGCTTGCCGGTGAAGGGCTCCCGCCCATGGGCCGCCAGCATGTTGTCGAGCATCATCATGTCCCCGTCCTGCCAGGGGAAACTGCGGGTGCAGTCGTCCAGGACGGCGCGGATATGCTCCAGCGCCTCGTCCTCGATGGGCGTGCCGTCGCCGTAGAAGACATGGCGGGGAAGCTCGGACTCGTCCTCCACCACCGCCAGCAGGCTGTCGCGCACCGCGGGCGGCAGGTTGGAGACGTGGAACAGGTGGGCCTGATTGAACCAGACCTCCTCGCCGGTCACGGGATGGCGGGCCACCGCCTGACAGATCTGGCGGGTGCGCAGCTCGCCGTCCTCGGTCCACTCCCAGGCGATGGCGTTGGCGCGGCAGAATCGCTCGACCTCCGCCGGATCGTCGGTGTTGAAGGCGCGCTGCCACGGCAGGTCGAGCCCGTTTCCGTAATTGCGCACATACATCAGGCGCTTGTCGGCGAAGCGGGCGCGGATCGCCGGATCGATGCGCCGGGCGACCAGCCGGCTGTCGGCGATCGGCGTCGCCCCGCCGGTGGCGGCGGCGGTCACGCAGTGGAACCAGATCGTCTGCGGCCACTGCAGGGTATAGGCCTGCTCGTTGTGCAGCGGGATCGACTGGTGGGCCGGATATTCGGTGGAGGTGTAGACGCCCTTGTCGACCGCGGAGCGCGGGGTGGAGCCGAAATCATAATCGAGCAGCGGCCGGCCGAAGCTCTCGGCGAAGGCGCGGAAGGGGGCGTCGCCATGCAGCCCGAAGCCGCGGAACAGCAGACCGCCGGCAACCGGCAGCCGATCGCGCACCACCGCGTGGATGTCCGGCAGCAGATTCCGCCATCCATCGTCGTCCAGAACGCCGTCCTTCGGCGTCACCAGCAGCGGCAGGTCGGCGCCGGGAAGCAGCGGCTGCACGGCCAGCGTTTCGGGGCTTGCGGCCGGGCTTGGTTCGAAAATGCGCTGGTCCATGGGGTGATCGGTCCGTCCAATTGCGGGCAGGTCGACAGAAACGTCTTTACTGCGAGTAAGAATCGTTCTCATATTGGGACTGAGCGTTGCTCCTGCCGGCAGGTGGGGCAGCAATCGCAGCGGGTCTTACGCCGTGCTTGGAACGGCTCTGGCGCAGGGTTCGGATAAACAACACAGATCTTGCGGGCAATCCCGCTGAGCCCTGCAGCCGGGACGGACGTTAGCGCACTGCAAATCGACTTGCAAACGAGAATCAATCGCATTAAGCAGGAAGACATGACGCGATCTTCCGAGCGCGCATTCTCCGAACACGATCATCACTTCCGCGCCCTGACCTGAAGGAGCTTCGGCATGAGCTGGGACAGCCCGGACACGCGATTTCACGTCGTGGTGAATGACGAGGAGCAGTACTCGATCTGGCCCGACCACAAGCCGGTTCCGGCCGGTTGGCGCACGGTCGGCGTCAGCGGCCCCAAGGAGGACTGCCTCGCCCACATCGAGCGGGTGTGGACCGACATGCGTCCGCTCAGCCTGCGCCGCGCCCTGGGCGATGCGGCCTGACCGGCCGTGCCCCATCCCGTTTTCCCGCTGAGGGAGATGTGCCCATGACCGCGACCATCACGGCGCCAACCATTGCAGCCCCGTTCGGCCTGGACGGTTTCCGTGCCCAGGCGGCGATCCGCCTCGGCGACAATCCGATGCTTCGCCGTCAGGAGGCGCGTGAATCGAACGCGCGCTCCTATCCGCGGCGCATCCCCCTGGTGCTGACCGAAGGCCGTGGCATCTATCTGCGCGACAGTGCCGGTCAGCTGTTCATCGACTGCCTTGCCGGCGCCGGTACGCTGGCGCTGGGGCACAACCACCCGGACGTCGTGGCGGCGCTGCGCGCGACGCTGGACAGCGGGCTGCCGCTGCACACGCTGGACCTGACCACCCCGGTCAAGGACCGGTTCGTCGAGGATCTGTTCGCGGCCCTGCCGCCGGCTTTCGCCCGAGATGCCCGGATCCAATTCTGCGGCCCCACCGGCGCGGATGGGATCGAGGCGGCGATGAAGCTGGCCCGCACCGCCACCGGGCGGCGCACGATCATCGGCTTCTCCGGCGGCTACCACGGCATGACCCATGGCACGCTGGCGATCATGGGCAATCTGGGGCCGAAGCGCCCGCTGGGCGGCGGCACCGGCGACGCCCACATGCTGCCCTATCCCTACGATTACCGCTGCCCGTTCGGGCTTGGCGGCGAGGCCGGGGTGGATGCCGGCCTGTCGATGATCGAGCAGCTGCTGAGCGATCCTGAATCGGGTGTCGTGACGCCCGCGGCCGTGGTGGTGGAGGTGGTGCAGGGCGAAGGCGGCGTGGTGCCGGCGCCGGTGCGCTGGCTGCAAGGGCTGCGGCGGCTGACCCGCGCCCATGGCGTCCCGCTGATCATCGACGAGGTGCAGACCGGCCTGGGCCGTACCGGCCGGCTGTTCGCCTTCGAACATGCAGGCATCGAGCCCGACATCCTGGTGCTGTCCAAGGCGATCGGCGGCAGCCTGCCGCTGTCGGTGGTGGTCTACAATGCCGGCCTCGACTGCTGGGCGCCGGGCGCCCATGCCGGTACCTTCCGCGGCAACCAGCTGGCGATGGCGGCGGGGTCGGCGACCCTGCACCGCATCCGCGCTGACCGCCTGGACGAGCATGCCGCCGCCATGGGCGCGCGGCTGACCGGCCACCTGCGGGCGATCCAGGCCGACCATCCCTGCCTGGGCGACGTGCGGGGACCTGGCCTGATGATCGGCGTCGAGATCGTCGACGAGCGCCGGCCGCCCCTGCGGCTGGGCGCCCGGCCGGCCGACGGCGAACTGGCCCGGTCACTGCAGCGTCGCTGCCTGGAACAGGGCTTGATCCTGGAGCTGGGCGGGCGCCATGGCGCCGTGGTGCGGTTCCTGCCGCCGCTGGTCGTCAGCGCCGCCGAGATCGACGAGATTGCCGACCGCTTCCGGACCGCCCTGCGCGTGGCACTGGCCGACCGGGCGGCCGGCGCGCCCTCCACCAGCCTCGCGGCGGAATAGGTGGGCCAACAGATGCAAGTAACTCTTAATCTCATATGCCTGACGGCACCGCTGTCGTTGGCGCAGGAGCGCCTATGGCTGCTCCACCGCCTGGACCCGACGGACGCTGCCTACAACCTGACGCGCGCCTTCCGGCTGGACGGAGCGCTGGACGCCGCGGCCCTGGAGCGGGCGCTGGAAGCGCTGGCCTGGAGGCACGCCATCCTGCGGACGCGGTTCGAGGAGTGGGACGGGGCGCCGCAACAGGTCGTGCTGTCCCGTCCGACCCTGCGGCTGACGCGGGAAGCTGTCCAGCCGGATGACGCTGCGCTGGCGGAGCGCATCCGCGAGGAGACGCAGCGGTCATTCGACCTGTCCGCCGGCCCGCCGATCCGCGCAACGCTGCTGTCGCTGGCCGGCGGAGGGGCGGTCCTGCTGCTGGCGATGCACCACATCCTGTCGGACGGTCCGTCCAACCCGATCCTGGCGCGCGACCTGATGACCGCATACGTCGCCGCCCTGGCCGATCCGGAAGCCGACCCGGCGGTTCTGCTGCCACCGCTGGCCCTGCAATACGTCGATCATGCGCGGGCACAGCGCGGAGAGGCGGCGCAAGCGCGCATCGAGCGGGCGGTCGAGCGGACCGTCGAGCGGCTCGGCACCGGCATCCCAGCCCTGGAACTGCCCACCGACCGGCCGCGCCCGAGTGTTCGCGGTAGTGCCGGGGCGCGGGTCGAGTTTGCCCTGCCGGCAGAGACGGTTTCGGCCCTGCGCACCCTGGCGCGGGCGGAAGCCTGCACGCCCTTTATCCCGGTGCTGGCCGCATGGCAGGCGCTGCTCGGCCGCTGGTCCGGGCAGGATGATTTCGCCGTCGGTGTGCCGGACGCCGGACGGAACGACGAGGAACTGGAGCCGCTGGTCGGCTTCTTCGTCGAGACCCAGCTCTTCCGGGCCCGCCTGACGCCCGGCCTGACCGGCCGCGCCCTCTGTCGGCGGCTGCGCGGCGAGGCGCTGGCGGCGCTGAGCGACGGGGCGGCCCCCATCGAACGCCTGCTGGAGCGGCTCGATCCGGTGCGGGACGGCAGCCGGACGCCGCTGTTCCAGACCCTGCTGAACCTGCGGATGGACGCCCCCGCCGCCTTGCGGCTGCCGGGCCTGACCGTGACGCCGCTCCCGGTGCCGGAGACCACCGCCAAGCTGGATCTGGCGCTCGACGTGGCGGTGGGGGAAGCGGGGGCGGCCTGCGCGATCGACTATGCCACCGACCTGTTCGACGCCGTGACGGCCGAGCGTCTGGCCGACGGCTTCCGCACCCTGCTGGCCGGAATGCTGGCCGATCCGGAGGCTGAACTGGCCGATCTGCCGCTGATGGCGCCGGTGGCGCGGGCGGAGGAGCTTACGCGCTGGAACGACACCGCCCTGGCGCTGGATCCGGCGGAGGACCTCGTGGCGATGGTGGAGCGCACCGCCGCCGACCTGCCGGACTGCGTCGCCCTGGTCTGCGGCGAAAACTCGCTGACCTACCGCGCGCTGAACGAACGGGCCAACCGACTCGCCCGCTGGCTCGGCGCCCGCGGGGTCGGTGCCGACAGTCTGGTGGCGGTGGCGCTGCCGCGCGGAATCGACCTGCCGGTCGCGCTGCTGGCGATCCAGAAAGCGGGCGGCGCCTATCTGCCGCTCGATCCTGACCAGCCGGCTGCGCGCAATGCCCATATCCTGGCCCATGCCCGGCCGGTGCTGGTGATCGACGCGCCGCTGGCGGAGTTCGCCGCCGGATACGAGGAATTGGCGGACGGCAATCTCGGACGCCCGGTGCATCCGCGCCAGCTCGCCTACACGCTCTACACCTCGGGTTCGACCGGCGTGCCGAAGGGCGTGCAGATCGACCGGCAAGCCTTCGCCAGCTTCCTCTATGCCATGCAGGCGCAGATCGGCCTTGTCGCCGACGACCGGCTGCTGGCGGTGACGACGCTGGGCTTCGACATCGCCGGTCTGGAGCTGTTCCTGCCGCTGGTCGCCGGTGCCCGCGTCATCCTCGCCACGCGCGAGCAGGCCCATGATCCGCAAGCCCTCGCGGGGCTGATCGAACGCCACGGCGTCACCGTCCTCCAGGCGACGCCGGCAACCTGGCGCATGCTGCTGGACGCCACCGAACAGTCCTGGCCGGGCCTGCGCGCGGTGTGCGGCGGCGAGGCGCTGGGCGTCGGTCTGGCCCGTCGCCTGCTGAAGCGCGGCGTGCGGCTGCTGAACGTCTACGGCCCGACCGAAACAACCGTCTGGTCCGCCGCTTGGCCGGTGGAGCGGGCCGGGGATGGCGACGGCACGGTTCCCATCGGCCATGCCGTCGCCAACAACCGGCTTTACATCCTGGACAGCCAGCTGGAGCCGGTACCAAGCGGCGTCGCCGGCGACCTGTGGATCGGCGGGCTGGGGCTGGCGCGCGGCTATGGCGGACAACCGGCCCTGACCGCGGCCTCTTTCCTGCCGAACCCGTTCCCCGAGGACGGCGTACCCGGCGCCGGTTCCGGCAGCCGCATCTACCGCACCGGCGACCGCGCCCGGCGGCGCACCGACGGGGCCATCGAGTTCCTGGGCCGCCGCGACCATCAAATGAAGATCCGCGGCTTCCGCATCGAGGCGGCGGAGGTGGAGGCGGCGCTCGACAGCCACCCGCAGGTGCGCCAGTCCGTGGTCACCGCCCATATGCCGGCCGCCGGCGATGCGCTGCTCTGCGCCTATCTGGTGACGGCCGGCGGGACGGAGCCGCCGGACCTGCACACCCATCTCGCCGCCCGCCTGCCCGCCTACATGCTGCCGTCGGTCTGCGTCGTGCTGGACCGGCTGCCGCTGAACGCCAACGGCAAAATCGACCGCAAGGCGCTGCCGCCGCCCGACGCACCGGCGGGCTCCACCGGGTTCGAGCCGCCGGCCACCGACACCGAGGTACGGCTGGCCGCGCTGTGGGAGGAGGTGCTGGAACGGCCGGGGCTGGGCGTTGCCGACGATTTCTACCGGCTGGGCGGACATTCCCTGCGGCTGGTCCGGCTGCAGACGCGCATCCGCGGCGCCTTCGGGCTCGACCTGCCGCTGGCCGAACTGTTCCGCGCCCCGACCGTCCGCGCCATGGCAGCCGTGATCGACTCCCGCGGCAGCCGGGACGAGGCGGACGACCTCGCCTTCATGGCCGGCCTGCTGGCCGGTGACGGCGCGGCTGAATCGGGCGGTGCGCCATGAGCCTGCTGCTTTCCCTCCTGCGCCGCTTCCGCTGGCGCATGCCGCTGGCGCTGGGGCTGGGAGCCGCCGGGGCGCTGGCCGGTCTGTGGGTGATCGCGCTGGTCAACCGGCTGATCGCCGGCAGTGGGGAACCCGACGCTTCGACCTTCGTGCTGATCGCCGTGCTGCTGGCGGCGGTGTTCGGCTTCGGCTTCGGCGCGCAGGCGATCCTGACGGCGCTCGGCCACCGGGTGGTGTGCGAGATGCGCACGGCGACGGTGAAGCGTCTGCTCGACACCGATGTGGAGCGGCTGGAGACGATCGGCGCCCCGGCGCTCTACGCCACCCTCACCAAGGACATCGCCACCGTCGGCCAGGCCTTCAACCGGCTGCCCTTCGTCTTCTGCAACGGCGTGCTGGTGCTGGGCGGCTTCCTCTATCTCGCCTGGCTGTCCTGGCAACTGTTCCTGCTCAGCGCCGCGGTGATTGGGCTGGGGGTGGGCGTGGCCTATGGCTGGGTGTCGGCGATGCGCCGGCTGATGGTCGAGGTGCGCGAAACCGACGACCGCCTTCTCGCCGGCTATCGCGGCGCGATCGAAGGCCGCAACGAGCTGGCGCTGAACACGGTGCGCAAGCGCGTCTTCCACCGCCACGACGTGGCGGCGGCGGCCGAGCATGCCCGCGACACCGAGACCCGCGCCGACCGCTATTGGGTGCTGAGCCTGAGCTGGACCGCCCTGGTCATCCTCGGCCTGATCGCCGGCATCTTCGCCGCCGGGGAGGCGCTGGGCCTGCCGCGGCCGCACACCGCCGGCTTCGTGCTGGTGCTGATGTTCCTGCGCATGCCGCTGAACGATCTGGTCGGCACGCTGCCCATCCTGCTGTCCGGCAAGGTGGCGCTGGCGAAGGTCGAGGCGTTGCGCCTGGAAGCGCACCGCCCGGACTTTGACCGTCCGGAGCCGGCCTGCGCGGCGCTTCCCGCCAAGGGGCCGCTGCTCAGCCTGTCCGGCGTCGTCTACGACCATCCGGCCCAGGGCGACGAGCCGGGCTTCCACCTCGGCCCCGTCGAACTGACGGTCGAGGCGGGGGAGACGCTGTTCATCGTCGGCGGCAACGGCGGCGGCAAGTCGACCCTGCTGACCCTGCTGGCCGGCCTGCGCCGGCCGGCCGCCGGCACCATCCGGCTGGGCGGGCTGGAGGTGACCGAGGAGCGTCGCGGCTGGCATCGCGAGCAGATCAGCGCCGTCTTTTCCACCCCCCACCTGTTCGACCGGCTGGTCGGTCCCGACGGCCGGCTGGACGAGGGGCTTGCCCAGGCGTTCCTGAGCCGGCTGCGGATGGACAGCAAGGTGGCGCTGTCCGGCGACCGCCTGTCCGACATCCGGCTGTCGCAGGGACAGCGCAAGCGCATCGCCCTGCTGGCCGCGGTGGTTGAGGAGCGGCCGATCCTGCTGCTCGACGAATGGGCGGCCGACCAGGACCCGCTGTTCCGCCGCTTCTTTTACGAGGAGCTGCTGCCCGAACTCAAACTCGGCGGCCGCACCATCATCGCGGTCAGCCATGACGACCGCTTCTTTCATCTCGCCGACCGGGTGCTGCGCTGCGATGCCGGGGTGCTGTCGCCCTGGAGCGAGGTGCCGGTCCAGCCGGCGCACGCGGCGCAATGACCGCCGGGCGGCCGCCGGCCGAACCCCCAACCATTTCCCAAACGCCTGTCGCCGCGCCTCGCGTGGCCGGACATGAGGAGGCGCTTTCGATGACCGCCGATTCCGACACCCTGACCGCGTCCGGCGGTGTTCCGGTGCCCTGCCGCGCGCTCGGCCGCGCGCTCCGCACCCTGTGGGACGGAGCCGACCTGACCGTCCGGCTGGACGGCGAAATTCGGCAGCGCTGGCGGCTGTCCGGCGATGCCGCGGCGGCCGAGCTGACCCTGGTGGAGGATGCGGTGCCGGCAGCGGACGGCGACGTCCTCCGCCGTCTGGCGGCGTTCGCTGCGCTCGACGCTGCCTTCATCCGTGCCGACGACCCCGCGACCCTGCGGCTGACCGCCCCCGACCGTCTCGCCGAGGCGCTGCGCCTGGATGGCGTCGTGGTGGAGGATGCTGGCGGCACCCAGCTGGCGATGGCCGGCACCCTGTACCAGCGGCCCGACCTATGGCTCCTGGGGGCCGGATCGGGCGGATATCCGCAGTCGCACATCGTCTCGAACGGCCGCTACCACCCGCGCCGGCCGCCCAAGCCGCAGGGCACGCTCTATGCCCGCCACATCCCCTGGCTGGAGCAGACGCTGTCCTTCCGGGTCGCCGACATCGGCATGGATCTGGAGCGCTTCCATCGCTGGCAGAACGACCCGCGCGTCGCCTTCTTCTGGCAGGAGGAGGGCGATCTGGCCAAGCACCGCGCCTATCTGGAGGCGCAGCTCGCCGATCCCCACACCATGCCGCTGATCGCCAGCCTGGACGGTGCGCCCTTCGGCTATTTCGAGGTCTATTGGGCCAAGGAGAACCGGATCGGCGCCTTCTACGACGCTCAGGACTACGACCGCGGCTGGCATGTGCTGATCGGCGAGGAGCATGTGCGCGGGCGGGCCTATGTCAGCGCATGGCTGCCGTCGCTGGTGCATTTCATGTTCCTGGACGACCCGCGCACCCAGCGCATCGTCGGCGAACCGCGTGCGGACCATCACCAGCAGATCCGCAACCTCGACCGCTCCGGTTTCGCCAAGGTCAAGGAGTTCGATTTCCCGCACAAGCGGGCGATGCTGGTCATGCTGCTGCGCGAGCGCTATTTCGCCGACCGCCTGTGGGTGCCGCGCGCCGACCCGGCGACGACGAAGCAGGGGGGCTGAGCGATGCACGGCATCCCCTCCCTCATCGGCGACGGCGGGCGGGTCCTGGACCTCGTCGGCGTCGGCTTCGGACCCTCGAATCTTGCCCTGGCGGTGGCGCTGCGCGAGGGCGGGACCGGTCTGGCCTGCCGCTTTCTGGAAAAGCGCGAAACCTTCGTCTGGCATGGCAACATGCTGCTGGACGGCAGCCGGATGCAGATCTCGTTCCTGAAGGATCTGGTGTCGCTGCGCGACCCGACCAGCCGCTACAGCTTCCTCAGCTATCTGCACCGCCAAGGCCGGCTGCAGGACTTCATCAATCTGCGGACCTTCTATCCCAGCCGGCGCGAGTTCAACGACTATCTCGCCTGGGTCGCCGCCGACTTCGACGATCTCTGCGACTACGGGCTGGAGGCGACGGCCATCGAGCCGGCGCGGGTGGGGGAGGCGGTGCCGCATGTCCGCGTCCATGCCCGCGACCGTGCCGGCCGCGAGCGGAGCTGGCTTGCCCGCAACGTCGTGATCGGCGCTGGGGCGACGCCGCGGATTCCCGACGCCTTCGACGGCCTCGTGCGCCGGGGTGGCGTTGACGCGACCGGCCCGCTGGTGATCCATTCCAACGATTATCTGGCCGCAGCCGAGGAGCTGGCGCGGGCCGGCCGGGTCGCGGTGGTCGGGTTGGGGCAGAGCGCCGCCGAGATCTTCCTCGACCTGCACGGACGCGGCGTCGCGGTGGACATCATCGGGCGCGGACCGGCGATGCGGCCGGCCGACAGCAGCCCCTTCGCCAATCAGGTCTTCGACGCCGGCTACACCAACTACCTCTACGGCCTTCCCCCGGCCGAACGTGCCGAACTGCTGCGCGCCTTCCACAACACCAACTACGCCGTGGTCGACCCCGACCTCATCGATGCCGTCTACGGCATCTTCTACCAGCAGAAGGTGGAGGGGGTGGCGCGCCACGCGATGCTGACCCGGCACGAGGTGGTGGCGGCCCGCAGCGGCAGTAACGGCGGCGACGGCGGCGGCCCGGTGCTCGACCTCGCCAGCCTGGACGGTGGCGGGCGCAGCGAGCGCCGCTATGGCGCCGTGGTGCTGGCCACCGGCTATCGCCGCCGCATCCACGAGGACTTGCTCCAGCCGATGGAGCGCTGGCTGGCAGGCGGGGAGGTCGGGCGCGACTACCGCCTGCCGACCGTCCCCGGCTGCACCGCCGGCCTGTATCTGCAGGGCTGCTGCGAGGCGACGCATGGCCTCAGCGACACCCTGCTCTCCATCCTGCCGATCCGCGCGCAGGAAATCGCTGCGGCCCTTACGGCGGACGCCGACGGGGGCCACGGCCAACAAATCCGCAAAACGACATCAGCACAGTGACGAATGGGGGACTTTAAGAATGAAGACCATTGGGCAGCCCGGACGCCGTTGGGGAAATAACTGGGGGCGCGTCCGCCTGCTGGGGTCGGTCGCGGCGGCAGCCCTGCTGCTGCCGGCCGTCGCACTGGCCCAGACTGCGGCGCAAAACACCGGCAGCACATCGTCCGAGACGATGACGCTGCCGACGATCGACGTAAGCGCCGACCGCCAGCGCGACGCCAACCCGCCGACCACCGTCGGCTCCAAGCTGCCGTCGGCGCCGCGCGAGGTGCCGCAGACCGTCACCACGGTGCCGCGCGAGCGCATCGAGGAGCAGAAGCTCATCACGCTGGAAGACGCGATGAAGCAGACGCCGGGCGTTACGGTGGAGCCGATCGACGGCAACCGCCTGAACTTCTATTCGCGCGGCTTCGAGATCACCAACCTGCAGTTCGACGGCGTGCCGACGACGCTGGACGACCGCATCTTCGCCTCGCCCGATCTGGCGATGTATGAGCGGGTCGAGGTGCTGAAGGGGCCGGCCGGCCTGCTGAACGGCATGGGGGGGCCGGGCGGCGCCGTCAATCTGGTCCGCAAGACCCCGAAGAAGACGCTGGAAGGCTATGGCGAGCTGACCGCCGGCTCCTATGCCAACTATCGCGGCGAAGGGGACATCACCGGCTCGCTGAACGAGTCCGGCAGCCTGCGCGGGCGCTTCGTCGGCGCCTATCAGGACCGCAACGCCTTCCAGGACTGGACGGAGCAGCGCCGCGGCCTCGCCTATGGCAGCATCGCCGCCGACCTGACGCCCGACACGACCCTGACGGCCGGCGCCTGGTACCAGCGCATGAGCTACCAGGGCGCCTGGAACCTGCCGGCCTATGCGTCGGTGGTGGGCGGACGGCCGCAGTTGCGCCTGCTCGACGTCGACCGCTCGACCTCGCTGGGCGAGAAGTGGAACGAGGACGTGTTCACCACCAAGGGCGGCTTCGCCGACCTGGAGCACAAGTTCGACAATGGCTGGGCGGTGAAGCTGGCCACCCATTACATCGACAACGAGATGGACCGGAAGATGGCGTATGCCTATTCGCCGGTCACGCCGGGGGTGAACCGGACAACGTTGTTCGCCCAGAAACTGCGCTACGATCAGGAGCAGCTGGGTGCCGACCTGTCGACCACCGGCAATTTCGGGCTGTTCGGCCTGACCCACGAGGTGGCCGTCGGCGCGAATTACGAGCGGACGACCTTCCGCCACCGCGCGGCCAATCCGGTCGGCAGCTGGTCGGTGACGCAGAACATCTTCTCGCCCGACGCCTCGGCGGCCGAGCCGGCTTGGCGCGACTGGCAGAAGGACACCAAGACCACCACCGACAGCTGGGGCACCTACGGCGTCCTGCGCCTGAAGCTGGCCGAGCCGCTGAAGCTGATCGTCGGCGGGCGGATGAACTGGTGGCAGACCAAGGTCGATGCCGACGCCCTGGCCGGCACCCCGGAAAGCAGCGCGTCCGTCCGCGGCAAGGTCACGCCCTATGCCGGCCTCGTCTACGACGTCAACTCCACCTACGCCCTCTACACCAGCGTCTCCCAGGTGTACGAGCCGCAATCCTATGTCGATGCGTCCGGCAAGGTGCTGGAACCGCTGAAGGGCCGGCAGTATGAGGCCGGCATCAAGGCCGATTACTTCGGGGGCCGCCTGCACGCCACCGCCTCCGTCTTCCACATCGAGGAGGAGAACCGGCCGCAGTCCGACCCGCGCTTCCCCAACCAGTCCATCTACATCTCGGGCGGCAAGGCGCAGAGCCGCGGCGTCGAGCTGGATGTCTCCGGCGAGATCCTGCCAAGCTGGGACGTCTATGCCGGCTACACCTTCACCCGCGCCAAGAGCCTGGACAGCAGCGCCAACGCCGCGAGCGCCTTCACCGCCATCGCGCCGATGCATCAGGTGAAGCTGTGGACCAACTACCGCCTGCCGGAGAGCATCGATGACCGTCTCAGCGTCGGCGGCGGCGTCACCGCCCAAAGCTCCATGTACAACGAGTTCCCGTCGCTGGGCGGCGCCCGCCTGACCCAGGGCGGCTATGCGACGGTGGACGCCCGCGTCGCCTATGACGTGACCGAGAAGGTGACGGCGGCGGTCAATGTCAAGAACCTGTTCGACCGCACCTATTACCAGCGCGTCGGCACGCCGCAGTCCGGCAACATCTACGGCGAGCCGCGCACCGTGCTGCTGACCCTGCGGGCGAAGCTGTGACGGCGGGCGCCGGAAACCCCACCGCCGGGAGGCGCGCGCCATCGCGCCTCCGCACCGCCGTGCGGGTGACGGCGGCGGTCTTCGGTGCCTATGGCTTCGCCTGGGGCATCGCCGCCTTCGGGGCGGAATTGGGGACGCTGGCCGGCATGGACCCGGCCGAGGCGGTGACGGCGGCCAGCCTGCTCGCCCTCCTGGTGCTGCCGGCGGTGTCGCTGTGGGCCTTCGCGGTGCCGCGGGCCGGCGTCGGTTGGGCGGTGCTGGGCGGCGGTGCGGTTGTGATGATCGCCGCGTCGCGGCTTGTCGGGATCACCGCGCCATGACGGCGGGAAAGCGCAAGCTGATCAGCCCGGCACTGCGCGCCGCGATGCTGTGGCCGCACACCTGGGCGGGGGTGACGCTCGGCGGGCTGCTGATGCTGGTCTTCTTCATGGGCTCGCTGGCGGTCTTCGCCTCCGAGATCGACCGCTGGATGATGCCGGACACCCGGATCGGCGCGGTGGAGGCGCCGGCGGAGGCGGTTTCGCTGGACCGGACGGTGGTGCCGCTGGTGGAGCGGCTCGCCGCCGGACGGGCGGTTCGCGACTGGTTTGTGCAGTTGCCGGACGAGCGGCGCCCGGTGATGGCCCTGCGGGTGCGCACGGAAAGTGGCACTGCCGGCGGCATGGCGACCGCCGGCGGCGCGCTGCTGCCGCCGGTGGGGACGCTGGGCGCCAGTTCCTTCTTTTATCCGCTCCATTACAGCCTGCACCTGCGGGCCGGCTTCGTCGGCTACTGGATCGTGTCCTTCGCGTCGGTGGCGATGCTGGCCGGGCTGATCTCCGGCGTTATCATCCACGCGCGGATCTTCAAGGACTTCTTCACCTTCCGCAGCTGGGGCCAGCTTCGCCGCTCGCTGCTCGACCTGCACAACCTGACCGGGGTGCTGGTGCTGCCCTTCCACCTGATGATCACCTTTACCGGGATCGTCATCATCCTGCCGATCGTGCTGCCGGCGGGCGTCCAGGCGCTCTATGGCGGAGACATCCAGCGCTTCTATGACGACGCGCTGGGCAACTACAGCCGGCCGCGCGCCGGCATCCCGGCGCCGTCGGCACCGCTCGACCCGATGGTGGCGGAGGCCAGACGTCGGTGGGGCGGCGGCGAGGCCGCGGTGGTCTTCGTCTACAATGCGGGCGATGCCGCATCGGTGGTCCGCATCAACCGCGACACCGGCGACCGCATCAGCCTGGATGTCCAGCCGGTCTTCTTCGACGGCGTGACCGGCGCGCTGCTGAAGTACCAGCCGCCGGGCCCGATGGTGGCGGCGCACCGGGTGATGTCGGGGCTGCACTTCGCCGCCTTCGAGCATTGGCCGCTGCGCTGGCTCTATTTCCTGTTCGGCTTGACCGGCTGCGTGCTGATCGGCACCGGCATGCTGCACTGGATGGAGAAGCGGCGCGTCGTCCACGGCCTGCCCGGCGTGGGCTGGCGCAGCGTCGCCGCCCTCACCTGCGGCACCACCACCGGGCTGCTGATCGCCACGCTGGCGATGATGGCGGCCAATCGCCTGCTCCCCTCCGGGGTGCCGTCACGCGAGTTGGTGGAGGTCGGCGTCTTCTTCTTGACCTGGATCGCCAGTGCCGTTCACGCCGCGGTCCGCACCAAACTCGATCCGCCTTGGAGCAGCCAGTGCGCCGCCGTCGCCCTGCTGGCCGCGGCTTGCGTTGTGCTGAACTGGATCACCACCGGGGAGCATCCGGTTCGGGCGGCGGCGGCCGGCGACTGGGCGGTGGTCGGCGTCGACGCCGTGCTGGCACTGACGGCGGCCGTTGCGTGGCACGTCTCCCGGCGTCTGGCCCGGCGTGCGCGGCCTGAACTGTCCACCCTGTCGAAGCTGACCGACCATGCCTGACGTCCTGTCCTTCCCCGTGATCTTCGGCCTCTGCTACCTCGCCTTCGGGGCGCTCGCCCTGACGGTGGAGCGGCATTGGCGCGATCTTGTCGACTCCCGGCGGGCTCTTCCGCGGCGGACGGTCCTTCGCCTGCGCTGTGCCTCGGCGCTGTGCATGGCGGCGGCCCTGTCCGCGGCGGTGCACCGGGACGGCGCCGGCTTCGGCATGCTGCTCTGGGTGCTGGCGCTGACGGCGGGTGCGCTCGCCGTCAGCGCCACGGTCACATGGCTGTGCAGGCCGGGACGCGGCCGGACGCGGTAACGCTTCGGACGATGTCGGCAACCCTGTCGGGGTCGATCACGTCGCCCCGTGCGCCGCCCCGGCATAGGGCGCCACGGAAACCGAGGATCGACGGCCCCAGCATCGCCAGCGGAGCGATGTCCGAAAGCCTCAGCGATCCCGCCAGCCCCGCCCACAGCCCGGCATCGCGCGCCTGTGCGATGAAGTCCGTCAGCGCGTCGGCCGACAGATGATCGCGGAGAGTGCGGCCGTCCTTCAGGCCGGTGTCCAGCATCACGCCGATGAAGCCGGCATCGGCCATGGCGCCGACCAGATCCGGAGTGGGATCCGTCATGTCGGCCAGGATGACGCCGACCAGCGCGGCGGTGCCGCGCGTCGTCGCCGCCGCGGCGATGCAGGCCTGCGGATTTCCCCCGGCGCCAATCCCCATCTTGACGATGTCGACGCCGGTGGCCGCGGTGCCGGCGATGGCGGTTGCTACGCGGTCGGGTTCCATCGGCAGGTCGCCGATGGTGGCGCTGACCAATCTCCGTCCGGCAACGGCCGCGAGGCAGCCGCGGATCGTGTCGGCCGGCAAGGCGCCCAACGCGCCCTCCCTCGGGTTCTTCAGGTCGATCAGGTCGGCCCCGGCCCTCACCGCGATCTCGGCTTCCTCGGGATTGGTCACGCTGGCGAGCATGCGGATCATGAGAGCACCTGCGGCTTGGTCGCGTCGGGAGCGCGCATCTCGGCGCGGAAGGCCGCCACGCGGTCGCACAGCCAGCCCCAGGCCTCCCGCTCCCGTTCCCCGGCGGTCTTCTCCACGGCGATGGCGAGGTAGGCCATTTCACGCTCCACCTTTTCCCACGGCAGCATGTGCAGGCGGCTGCACAGGATCGCCGCTTCGATCACCGCCGCGGCGGCGCGGTTGTGGCCGGCGAAGGGCCGATGCGCCTCTTCATGGACGCTCCGGCAATGGAAGCGCGGGCGCACCGGGTCGTCCTCCATCCGGACCACCTCAACCTCCCAGTGGGCGAGGCTGTCGGCCAGACGCACGCCGGCGATGGTGGTTGCCGGACTCAGCGGCCAGTCCCGCCGCCCGGTCAGGCAGCCGGCGAACAGCCGCGCGTCGTCGGTGAGGTTGATCACCGCCCGTCCGGTGGCCTCCAGCGCGGCGAGCGTGACGGAGGGGCGGAAGGGGGCGATCACCAGATCGTCGCCGTCGCGGGTGACCCCGAAGGGGGCGATGTGCGGGGTGCCGCCGGCGCCCAGCGTGGTGACGATGGTTTCGAGAATCATGATGCCTTTCCGCAGGCCCGGCGGCGCTCCTGCAGGGTCGTGCCCGCCGTCTTGAAGCCGTGGGCGTCGCTGTCCGGATCGGCCGCCGCCTCTACCGTGCAGCCCCAGGAAAGATCTTCGTCCTGGACATAGCGCTTGCCGAGCTGCCAGGCGAGGAAGGCCTTGTGCAGCTCCACCCCCATGTAGAAGGCATGACCGCCATCCTCCGCCAGCCCGAGCAGGGGGTAGAGGTGGTAGGGATCGGTCGCCACATGGTGGCCGTCGCGGTTGTAGACATGGACACCGTCCTCCGCCACCTCCACCCGGAAGGAGGGGTCGCGGATGTTGCGGGCGGTCTCGGCGATTTCGGCCGGGGTGCCGGCGAAGGGGCGGCGGTCGCGCAAGGCCATCAGCCCGTCATCGATGCCCTTGGGCAGGCTGCCGCTTTCGGCGGCGGCATGCATGATCCGCCGCGCCCGGTCGGCCTCGCGCACCGCGGTGCGGGCATGCGGGCTGACCTGAAGCGTGAGGACGGCGCCGATCGACAGTTCCGACACCATGCCCATCAGCAGCGCCGTCGTCCCGGTGGTGTCGGCATCGGTCAGTTCGGTCAGGTTGCCGATCCCCATCAGCATCTCGATATCGGGATAGCGTTGGCGCAGGGCGTGATAGCGCACCACCGACTCCGTGAAGCCGTAATGGATGGGGTCCAGCACCGGATCGGCGAGGAAACGCCGCCCGCCCGCCCGCAACCGGTCGACGGCGCGGCACAGGGACTCCAGGTCACGCGCCTTGCCCGGAATCAGGATCGGGGTCGCCGCCGTGCGGTCCAACACCCACAGCGTGTCCTCGCTGAGGCTCAGCATATAGGAGGCGCCGGCCGCCGCGCCGCGCAGCAGTTCCTCGGGGTCGGCGCTGTCGACGCTGACGGTGTGGCCGGCGGCGACCAGGGCGGCGACCGCTTGCTCCAGCCCGTCGAACCGTTCGCCGGGGTGGCAACCGAGATCGATGACGTCGGCGCCGTCGCGGCGCAGCCTTGCGGCGGTCTCCAGCAGAGTGTCGATGGAGCGGTGGGGGGCGTCGATGATCTCGGCGAAGATGGTCACCCCATGGCGGGACAGGTCGGCCTGCGCCGTCCGCCCGCCGAGATAGGCGGGAATGTCGCGCAGTTCTTCCGGCCCGCGTTCAAAGGCGACGCCGAAATGCCCCGACAATGCCGCCAGATCGCAACGGGTCCGGCCGGGCAGGATCACCCGGGTCCCCTGCGGCGGCGGCGGAAGGCGCCGCCTGATCAGCTCCTCCGTCATCAGGGCGGCGACACTGACGCCGATCTGCACCACCTCGAAGCTGAAGGGGGAGGCCGCCATCCCGTCGAGCACCGCCCGCAGGCGCGGTTCTGCCAGCTTTCCGGTCACGAAGACGATGTGGTCAGACATTCAAGACGCGCTTTCAGCGCCGCTTCGAGTTCGGGAACGGTTTCGACAACGGTGGTCGCCTCGAACCCGCGCAGCCGGTCGACATTTTCCAGGTCGACGCGCCTTGGATAGACCGGCACCATGCCATGCGGCGCCTCCGTCATCATTTCCGGCGCGGTGTCGCAGGCGAAGACGATGCAGGGCACCCGGCATTTGCCGGCCTGGGCGAAGGCGTTGGTCGGAAGCGTGTCGGAGATCCCCTGCACGCATTTGGCGACCGTGTTCGAGGTGGCCGGCCCCACCACCAGCGTGTGGTATTCGCCGAAATAGAACCGGCCGATCTGCGGCGCGCTGGCGGCACGGTCGCGGAACAGGCGGGTGCCCGGCGGGAAGTTGCCGTCGCGGCGGCGGTACATGCGCATGACCTCTTCCGCCGCCTTGCTGAGGAAGACGTCGAGCGGCGCCAGCCGCGCCATCAGGTCGAGCGTCTCCTTGATGTAATGGCCGGATCCGGTCAGCGCCCAGGCCAGCCTTGGCGACGCGGGCGGGGTCGACATCTCGTTCATGCCCGCACACCCGGCAGAAGTTCCACCTCCGGGCTGCGCAGCAGGGGGCAGCCGGGAGTCCCACGGCCCGCCAGCGCCTCTTCCATCAGGCGGTGGTTGTCGCGATGGATGCACCAGCTTTCGCCGGCGAAGCGCGCGCGCCAGTGCGGAAAGGCCGCGTCGACCAGCCCGTCGCGGGCCAGCGCCGCCGCATCGGTCGCCGAGCAGGGGCAGGGCCCAGACTTGACCAGCACCAGCGCCGCCGCGTCCAGCTCCACCGCCAGCCATGCCGCGAGGCTGTCGGAGGTGACTTCCCAGCTTTCGGCGATCTCGGGATGGTCCAGCACCATGGCGGACGGCAGCCACACCGCCGGCATCCGTGCCCGGATCAGCGACCGCAGCCGCTCGTGTGTTGCCGCCGTCTGCAGGGCCGGGCAGATGCCGTGCAGCATCAGCCCGAACTGTTCCATCGCCAGCAGGGCCATGCGATGGGCGAGGCGGTCGTCGAAGCGCCAATTGTCCTGGGCGTCGCGCACGGCATCGGCGAACGGGCCGCCGCCCGGCACGATGACCAGAGGGTGGAGGTGGCCGGGACGGGCGATCAGATCCAACCAGGTTCCCAGCCGGTGCCAGTCCGACAGGCTGCCGCCGATCTTGATCACCCAGGGCCGCACCGCGGCGTCGGGCGATCTATCGGTCGGCGATCCGTCTGCAGGCGATGGGTTGGCCATCATCGGATCAGATCCGCCGGTCGGCCATGACCATCAGGCGATGTGACGCCGGCAGGGACGAAGCCGGCATCTGGTCGCGCGTCCGCTCCAGCCGGATGCCCGGAACCGCGACCCCGTCATAGATGTCGAGCTTCGCCACCGAAACGCGGGCCGACTGCACCTGTTCGTGGGCCAGACACATGCGGGCGATCTTCTCCGCCAGCATCTCGACCAGATTGGTGTGCTCGTCCATCAGGATCCGCTTCAGCCCGGACAGCAGATCATCGTAGGACAGCACGTCGCCGATATCGTCGGAGAACTGTGCTCCGTCCTGGCGCACCTGCAGCAGAAGGTCGATACGCACCCGCTGAGGCGCACCGCGCTCGTAGTCGAAGACGCCGATCCGGCAGGGTAGGACGACGTTCTCCAGGAACAGCTCGTAAAGGCCGGCCGGGATGGAGGACCGCTGGACGTCGGCCGTGGCCGCGCCGCGCGCGCATTGGGCGGAAAGGATCGTTTCGAGCATCGGTGCCGTCCTCCTGGCAGTTGTCCGGCGGGGCCTGGCGCGGATCGGGTGTCGGGCAGGCCGATTTGTACCTTATCGGCGACCGCAGGAGGATATGTGTTCGAATGCGACACCGAATTGACGATTCCCGCCGCCGCCCGCCTGTTTTCCCGGAGCTGGTCCTGGCCTGCATCCTGCTACCCGGTGCGGCATCAGGTCAGGCCGGCGAACTCGTGCGCGGCGGCAAGCGGGCTGTGCCGCTGGCTCTGGCGGTCGCTGCGCGGGGCGACGCCAAAGTGATCGCGGTAGCATTTGCTGAAATGGGTGGCGGAAATGAAGCCGCAGCTGATCGACACCTCCATCACCGACATGCGGGTCTGGCACAACAGCTGCCGCGCGCGCTTCATCCGGAGGCCAAGATAGTATTTCGCCGGCGAGCAGTTCATGTATTTGCGGAACAGCCGCTCCAGATTCCGGCGGGACTGGCCCAGTTCCGCGGCGAGCGTCAGCAGGTCCAGCGGTTCCTCGATGTTGGCCTGCATCACCGCCACGGCGGCGTTGAGGTCTTCGTGATCCAGCACCGGATTGGCATGCAGTTCTTCCTGCTGGCGGACGCTGCCGGCCCGGATCTTGGTGTGCAGAAGCTGTTCGGCGATGTCCATCGCCAGCTTCTCGCCATGCCGGGCGGCGATCAGGTACAGCATCATGTCGGTGGCGGCGGTGCCGCCCGCGCAGGTGAAACGGTTGCGGTCGATGGTGAACAGCTCGCCCGTCGCCTCGATCTCCGGGAAGGTCTCGGTGAAGCCGGCCATGTTCTCCCAATGGATGGTGCAGCGGTAGCCGTTCAGCAGGCCGGCCCGGGCCAGGATGTGGCTGGCCGTGCACAGGGCGCCGAAGGCGATCCCCTGGGCGGCCGAGCGCCGCATCCACGAGAACACCGCCCGATCCTCGTACCAGTGGCCTCCGACGCCGCTGCACACCATCACGGTGGACAGCTGAGGTGCGTCGGCGATGGCGTGGTCGACGCAGATCCGGATGCCGTTGCTGGCCCGCTCGACACCGCCGGCCGGGGAGAGCAGCACCCAGCGATACAGCTCCTTGCCGCTGATCTGGTTGGCAAGGCGGAGAGGCTCCACCGCCGCGGTGAACGCGATCATGGAGAAATCGGGAACCAGGAGAAAACCGATTGTGTCGACCTTGGAACCGCCGGACTGCTGTTCAATGCACTTCATTGTCCCGTGCCCCTCTTCCGCATGCCTGTTCGTATGTCGTGGGTCGCGAATGGTCGGCGAACACGCTGCTTTCCCGCGGCCTTGTTTGCTTGGATGGCCACGTTCGGACGGGCGGGAGGACGATCCTTCTCCGCACCATCAAGTTTTTATGACAAGCAGCCTACGCAGGTTGCGGCCCGGCGACATTGAACAAAGCGGACATAATTCTTGAAGGAGCGCGACGTTGATCGAGTCGGGATTGTTTTTCTAGCAAATCATCCGAGTGTGCGAACGATTATATCATCCGGCGGGGTAATCCCACATCCCCCAAACGGCTGGGTCCGGATGACCATTGGGCTGGTTTTTTCAAAGGCAGGACAGCAGCTCGCCGCGTCCACCGAAGCCGCGGTCGCCCAGCCAGCGGCGCGCCCGTCCGGTCAGGCCCCGGCAGCTGGGTGGAACCTCCTCCAGTTCTGACAGATGATTGTCCAGAAGCGACAGGAAAGGCAGCTGGTTGAGGCCACAATCGGCGAATCCCGGCAGCGGATCGATCTCGCCGCGGAACAGGATGGTGCCGTTCCGCAGGCCGTGGCCCGTGGCGGCACCCGGTCTGCCACCGATCAGCAGGCTGCCGGCATTCATGTGCAGGGCGGCATAGGCGCCGGCATCGCCGCCGACGGCGATCAGTCCGCGCCGCATGCGTTCACCGACCCGGTCGCCACAATTGCCCCGGACCAGAATCCGCCCGCCCATCATCCCCGTCCGTTCGCCGGGCAGCGCGCCGCCCAGTTCGCTGCCGGCATTGCCGCCGATGGTCAGCAGGCCGCCGCGCATGGCGGCGCCCGCCGCCAGCCCGGCCGACCCCTCTACCCGCAGGGTTCCGCCGCTCATGCCGGTGCCGGCGCGATGGCCGACCGGTCCGGCGACGCGGATGGTGCCGCCGGACAGCCCCGCCCCGACGAAGTCGAGGCGCTCGTCCCCCTCAATTTCGAAGGTGTCGCCGGGGCTTCCCGACAGGTCGAACAGGTCGCCCACCGCGATCTGACCCCGGCCGAGCCGCAGCGGCAAGGCGGCGATCTCCGTCAGGTCCATGTCCGCCAGCCGGTGCGGCAGCAGGGGAGACGCATCGACGCGGCCGGTCAACGGGCCTTTCAGGCGGAAGCTCAGCACGCTCATGGCAGCAGCTCGTGAAGGTGGAAGTGGTGACGGCCCAGCTTGCCGCCGTAATTGCCGGCGGTGACGCCCCAGACGCCGGAGCCGCGACCGCGCTCGATCAGGCATTTCAGTCCGGCAGTGGTCGCTGCCGCGACATCGGCCGCAGTCAGTCCATCGATGACGATCTCCAGCACCGATTCCACCTCGGCCGGCAGGCGGGAGCGGGGCAGGCCGCGCAGCGTCGGGCAATAGGCGTCGTTGGTGGACGCCGGCATACCCTTGTACTTCGCCCCCACCTTGGAGCCGGAGCGCACCACGCCGCCGGGGAAAGGCAGCACCACGTTGGGCACGGCGCGCATGGCATCCGCCGCCGCTTCCGCTGCCTCCAGCGCCGCCATCCGGGCATCGGCGAGGATGAGCAGGTTGCCACCGCCGACCGCGGGGACGCTCCAGCTCGATTCCTCGCACAGGAACTCGCCGTCCATCACCGGGATGCGCCAATAGCGCCGGCCGCCCAGCAGCTTCGACATCTGCTGCCCGTCGCCGAAATAGCGCAGCCTTCGACCCAGCGGGATCAGATCCTCCTTGGCGCCGCGCGGCACGCCGGAGAAGCAGGCCGTGCCGGGACAGGTCAGGATGCACTGGCCGAGGCGGGTCTCGACCTGCTTGCCCAGCACGCTGCGCCCGGTGGCGAAGAACAGCAGGGACACGCCGGGACGCCCGTCCGGGGTTTCCTCCGGCGTCAGCTCCCGCTCGATCCCGGATTCGCAGCCGCAGGCGATGACCGAGGTGGCGAAGCCGGTTGCCGCCATGCCGGCATGGCGTGCCCAGGCCAGCGTGTCGGCGGTCACGATCAGCCGGGTCGCCTTCATGTCGAAGGCCTCGGCATAGGTGTTCTCGATGTGGATGCCGTTCAGAAGCATGAGTCGGACGCCGTCAGGGTCGGAACGATGGACAGGCCGCCGCGGCCATGGTCGAGGATCTCGCCGTCCGCGATGCGGAAGTTGCCGAGCCGCACGGTCTGGTGATCCTCGAACCACGGCTTCAGCCGCCGTTCGATGGCGGAATCGAACTCCGGCCGGACGACGATGGTGTCGCCCCAGCCGGTTGCGGTCAGCTGTCCGTTCCGCGCCACCAGCCGGCCGTTCTTGAACACCAGTGCCGGGGCGGCGAACATCGCCTCGCGGTCGGGCAGGTCGTCATACACCACCACGTCGGCGACGGCGCCGGGACGCAGATGGCCGCGGTCGCGCAAGCCCAGCACGCGGGCGGGACCGGCGCGGGTCATGATGGCGATTTCCTCCAGCGTGTATTCACGGTCGATGGAGCCGAGGCGGCTGTGCGCCGCCACGTCGGGATTGATCCGCGCCAGCTGCTCGTTGCGGAAGCTGCGGTCCATCAGCAGCCGGATCAGATGCGGATAGCTGGTGAAGGGTCCGCCGTTGGGATGATCGGTGGTCAGATAGACCCGCCAGGGATCCTCGATCAGCAGGAACAGCTCCAGCCCGATCGCCCATTGCAGGGCGTTGACGAAGGCCTTGTCGCGGTAGCGGAACGGCACCAGCCCGCAGCCGCCGTCGCATTCGATGTCGGTGCACACCCATTTGCGCGGGCTGGCGAGGCCGCTGTTGCGGAACTGCGACATGATGTCGGCCGACGCGGTGATGGTCTGGCCGAAGATGATCTGGCCGACATCGACCGAGATGTTCGGGCTGCGGTTCACCGATTCCGCGATCTCGGCGGCGGCCGAGGAGAAGCGGCGGTCGCCCTCCGTCCCATAGCTGTGGAATTGCAGATGGGTCAGATGGGCGGGCAGCCCGTCGAGCGCGGCGATGGTGTCGCGCGTCACCGATTCGTTGCCGGGGATGCCCAGATTGTTGCAGTGGATGTGCAGCGGATGCGGCACCCCCAGGTCGGACAGGGCGGTCGCCAGCGTGGTCAGGATGCGGCGCGGCGTGATCCCGTAATGGGGATGCGCCTCGTCCAAGTCGAGGCGGCGCTGGTTGAACTTGAAGGCGCTGATGCCGCCGGGGTTCACCACCTTGACGCCGACCGCCTGGGTGGCGTGCAGCATCCAGGCGACATAGTCGTTGACCTCCGACTGCGTCGCCCCGGCGGCCAGCCGCTCCAGCAGGAAATCGTCGTTGCCGAGGACGGCGTAGCAGCCCTTGTCGATGATCGGGACGTCGGCCAGCTCCAGATGGGTGTGCCGGGCGTTGGACGGCAGCATCGCCGGCTCGAACGCCGCGGTATAGCCCATCTCGGCATAGCGGTAGCCGGTGACGAAGCTGGACGGGGTGAACAGGCCGCTGCCCGACCGGCGCAGGCCGTCCGGGGCGCTGCCGTGCTCGCGATGCTCCTCCGGCAACAGCAGGCGGGCGAGGTTCACCTTGCCGCCGCCGATGTGGCTGTGGATGTCGATGGCGCCGGCCATGACGATGCGGCCGTCGAGATCGACCACTTCCCCGATGCGGGCATCCTCCGGCGGCGTCGCAGCGATGCGACCGTCCTTCAGATACAGGTCGCGCGGCGGGCCGTGCAGGGCGGTGCCGTCCGCGGCCCCGGCGGGGTCGCAGACGCGGCCGCCGCGCAGCAGGGTGTAGGCGTCAGACATGCGCTGTCTCCCGGATCAGGACGGGAAGAGGGGAGGCGGGAAGCCGGTCGAGAAGAGCGTTCAGCACCGCCGCGGCGGTCGGCAGGGTGGCGGCGGACGCTTTGGGAGACCGCAGCCGGCGCAGCGGCAGGGCGGCGACGCCGTCACCGCGATGGATGCTGCCGGCATGGTCGAGGCCGGGGATGGCGACCGGGATCAGCACCTCCGGGTCGTGGGGCAGCGGCTGTCCGGGGCGGGCTAGCACGACCATCGGCGTGCGGGTGTCCGGCACTTCCGCCCCGTTCAGCGCGGACAGCCAGAGCATCGCATCGACCCCGCCCTCGGCCAGCAGGCTCTTCAGCCGGTAGCGCAACGGATCATGTTCCGGCGGGCCGGCGCCCAGGCGGGAGCGCAGCGGCACGCCATATTGCCAGGCGCACACGTAGTTGGCGCCTAGGGCGTTGCCCTTGCCGCCCAGCGCCAAGCCGGCGCAGCGGGTGGCAGCGTTGGCGGTCACGACCAGCCGGTTGAAGGCCTCGACCGCCACATCGCCGGCCACCGGGTCCAGCGTGGCGGAAACCCAGCCGACGACGCCGAAGCGCGCCTCGCGCAGCGCCGTGGCGACACGGGCGAGGTCCACCATCGCGATGCCGCCCACCCGGTCGCCATGCGGGGTTTCGCCGGCCACCAGCTGCGACAGCGCAGCGGCGATGGCGGGGGCGTGGATCAGGTCTGCGGTCAGACGCTCGAACCCCTCCGGCACCGGTCCGTCGCCGGGACCGATGAGAAAGCCGCGCGCGGCGCCGGCATCGCGGAACAGGGCGGTCGGCGGCCGGACGAGCCGGTCGAACAGGCGGGGGGCGTGGCGGTCGAACTCCGCCCCGAACAGCACGAACAGGTCGGCGCGGTTGCGCACCTCGCCGAAGGTGGCGGTCATGGCGCCGGTCACCTGCAGGGCGCGCAAACCGTGGAACAGGCTGTCGGACCCGGCGTGGTCGACCACCGCACCCAGCCGTTCCGCCAGCGCCAGGGCTGCGGAAACCCCGTCGGTGTCGGCGGCTAGCCCGCCGACAGCCGGAAAGGCGGCATTCCGCAACAGTGCCGCCGCCGCGTCCAGTGCCGCGTCGAGCGGTACGGCCCGGCCCTTGATGAAGCAGTGGGCCGGCAATGCCGGAAGGGCGAACAGGGTGCGCGACCGTGCGCAGCCGTTGTCGGTCACCCTGAGCTGCCCGACCCGATCATGCGCAACCGTAAGGTCGTCACAGGCCATTGCGCAGAATGGGCAAACGACATCGTTCATCGGTGGCGGAAGATCGGTCCCGCCGAGTTCGTTGTCCATGTCCTAAACCCCGCACGTGATGTCGAGTTTGACCAGTTCTGCAAAGATTTTGACGCACAAAATCACGCCCGATTTCTTATGAAGAAATGAGATAAACAGGATTGCGGACGTCATATTTACTTTGATTGTGCGATTTTCTGTCGCCGTTTCCATTGATTTTATCGCGATCGATTTTATTATGTCTGAAAGGCGGCTGGTCGCCTTGGCTTTTGCGACAGGTAGGCCATGATTTGCGGCGAACAGCGACCGACGGTCGACGCGGTGCGGGTGGAGGTGCCTGCCCGCCTGCATCTGGGGTTTCTCGACATGGAAGGCGGACTGGGCCGGCGCTTCGGCAGCCTGGGTCTGACGCTCGACGGGTTGGGAACGGAATTGACGCTGGTCCGGGGCGATCCGGCGGGCGATGCCACCGACCGTCCCGCCAGCCGGGCGACGGGATATCTCGACCGGCTGTGCGCTGCGTTGGGTGTGGAGAACCGCTTTTCCCTGCACTTGGGCCGGACGATCCCGTCCCATTCCGGGCTGGGGTCGGGCACCCAACTGGCGCTGGCCGTCGGGGCGGCCCTGTCGGCACTGACCGGCCGGCCGCTGCCGCCGCGCCGCGTCGCCAGCCTGCTGGACCGGGGGTCGCGGTCTGGAATCGGGGTCGGCGCCTTCGAGCAAGGCGGCGTCATCCTTGACGGCGGCAAAGGCGCACTGGACGAACCGCCGCCGGTCATCAGTCGCATGGCTCTGCCAGAGGCGTGGCGGATGCTGCTGGTGTTCGACGACGCCAACCGCGGTCTGTCCGGCACGGCCGAGACGGTTGCCTTTCGCGATCTGCCGCCCTTTCCGGCGGACAAGGCGGCCTATCTGTGCCGGCTGGCGCTGATGGTCGGGCTGCCGGCGCTGGCGGAAGGGGATGCGGTGCGGTTCGGTGCCGCGGTCACGGAACTGCAGAGCGTGGTCGGCGACCATTTCGCTCCGGCGCAGGGCGGTCGCTTCAGCAGTCCCGACGTGGCCGAGGTGCTGCGCTGGCTGCCGTCGGTCGGCGCCACTGGGGTCGGGCAGAGTTCCTGGGGGCCGACCGGCTTCGCGATCTTCGGCGATGCCGGATCGGCGGAACGCGCCGCGGAGGGCGCGCGGGCGCGCTGGCGGCTGCAGGCCAATCTGCGCTTCGTCGTCTGCCGTGGACGGAATCGCGGTGCGGTGGTGGAGACTTTCGCAGGACGCGGCGCGGTCGCTGCCGGATATGAAACAGTCGCAAAAAAGACAGCGTGAGCTTGTGAGGTGAAAGACAGTGCCATGAAGCGAACCAAGGACTTCGTTTCATGGAAAAGCCCTATATCTTGCACGCCATTACTCCGGTAAAGGCGGTCAGTCCATTCGACATCAACATGGCTTGCGACGCCGGTTACGACGTGATCGCGCCATATACCAATGTCGAGACTGGTGAAGTCCTGGGTCTTGTCCAGGACATGATCTTCTCCCGTGCGCCGGGCGATGCCAAGCGGACAGGCCTGTTCATCGCCGGCCGCGACATCCTGAAGGCGCTGGACATGCTGGAGGCGGCGCGCGGCGCCATGGTGCCGCCGTTCGAAATCTCGGTCTTCGCCGACCCGTCCGGCGCCTACACCACCGCCGCGGCGATGATCGCGAAGGTCGAAGCCCAGCTTGAAAAGGCCGGGATGCATCTGGCCGGCGCACGGGTCGCGGTGTTCGGCGGCAAGGGGCCGGTCGGCGGCATCGCGGCGGTTCTGGCGGCGCGCGCCGGCGCGTCGGTGCGGCTGGTCGGCCATGACGGTGCCGCGTCCGTCGCCGAGCGGGCGGCCTCATACCTTCAGCGGTTTGGCGTGACGCTGGGCGCGGTGGACGGCTCTACCGACGCGCACAAGGCCGCCATTTTGGAGGAGACCGACGTGGTGCTGGCGGTCGCCCGCGCCGGCGTGCAGGTGCTGAGCCGCGCGCAGATCGCCGCCGCCCCGTCCGTGCGGGTGGTGGCCGACGTCAATGCCGTTCCGCCGGCCGGCGTGGAGGGGGTGGACGCCTTCAGCGATGGTGCTCCGATCGATGGGACGGATGCGGTCGGCATCGGTGCGCTTGCCATCGGGAACGTGAAGTTCAAGACCCAGCATGGCCTGTTCAAGGCGATGCGCGAGGCGACGAAGCCGGTCTATCTGGCCTTCGATGACGCCTTCACCCTGGCCCGCGCCCAATGCCGGAAAGCGGCCTGATCCTGGTCGCCGCCCTGTCGGGTCGTGCCATCGCCCAGGCGGTCGCGCGCACCGGGGCCATGGTGGCGACGCTGGATCAGTTCGGTGACGCCGATCTGCCGGCGCCTGCCCGTCGCGTGGCGGGCGATCCCGTCGTCGGCTTCGAGGGTCATGCGCTGATTGCAGCCGCAGGCGCGCTGGCCCCGCCGGGTAGCGGATTGGTTGTCGGATCGGGATTCGAGCAGGCGCCGGAGTTGCTGGCCGCCCTGCTGGAGGCCGGTCCCTACCGCCTGCTCGGCAATGGGCCGGAGGTGGTGCGGGTGGTCAAGGACCCGACCGGTTTCGCCGCTCGGCTGGCGGCGCTTGGACTGGAGGAAGTGGGCGTCTCGCATCCCGAAACGCGGACGGGGGTTCCCGATGGCGCTGTTCCGGGGGAGTGGCTGGTCAAGCGCATCGGGGCGGCAGGGGGTGGGCACATCGTCCCCTGGAACGGGGAGCCGCTGCCGGTTGGTCACTACCTGCAACGGCGGGTGGTGGGTCGACCGACCTCCGTCGCCTTCATCGCAGACCGCTTCGGCCGGTGCGAGTTAGTGGCGATCAGCCGGCAATGGGCCGACCCGGTGGCGGGAGCGCCCTTCCGCTATGGCGGGGCGGTGCTGCCGGCGGCGGTGCCGACGTCGCTGGCCGCCCGGCTGGCGGAAACGGCACGGCGCATCGCCAGGGCCTTCAAGCTGGTCGGGCTGAACAGCCTGGACCTGCTGGTCGACGGGGACGCGGTATCGGTGCTGGAGGTCAACCCGCGTCCGGGCGCCACGCTCGACCTGCTCGAACGCCACCGGCTGGGCGGGGTGATGCGCGCTCATCTCGACGCGGCGGCCGGACGCAGCTGGAGCCTTGGGGTCCCGCGTCCGGGCGTTATCGCCGGTGCGGTGGCCTACGCCGCCGAAACGCTGACGGTGCCGGCGGATTTCGTCTGGGCCCCCTGGTGCGCCGACCTGCCGCGCGCCGGCAGCATCGTCGAAGGCGGACAGCCGCTGTGCAGCGTCACCGCCTGGGGTGGGGACGAGGAGGAGGCGCGGCGCCGTCTGTCCCGCCGGATCGAATGCATCGTCGCCGACTGCGCGCGGCGGGTCTGCCTTATGGAGAAAACTGGCCCCATGGAGAAAACCGCCGATGTCGTCTCTTCCCTTCAGCGTTAACCGGCTTGCCGCTCCTCTGGTGCACGCGCTGGTGGCGGACGCCGCCATGCTGCGGATCGGCGTGGAGCAGCATCCCGCCGGCTGCACGGTGATCGATGCCGGCATCGACCGGCCCGGCAGCCTGGAGGCCGGGCGCCGCATCGCCGAGATCTGCATGGGCGGCGCCGGCACCGTGCGCATCGCCATGGATTCGCCCTTCGCCCATTGGCCGGCGCAGGTGACGGTGAGTGCGGCCGATCCGGTGCTGGCCTGTCTGGGCAGCCAATATGCCGGCTGGAGCCTGTCGGGCGAGAAATTTTCGGCATTGGGGTCCGGCCCCGGCCGCGCCCTGGCGGTGAAGGAGCCGCTGTTCGCCGAACTTTGCTATCGCGACATGGCCGACCGCGCCGTGCTGGTGCTGGAGACCGACAAGCGGCCGCCGGCATCGGTGGTGGAGAAGGTGGCGCGCGATTGCGGCGTCCCCGTGGAGCGCGTGACCCTGATCCTGACGCCGACCCGCAGTCCGGCCGGCATCGTCCAGATCGTCGCCCGCGTGCTGGAGGTGGGGCTGCACAAGCTGCATGCCCTGCATTTCCCGCTGGAGCGGGTGCGCGACGGCGTCGGCTGCGCGCCGCTGCCGCCGCCGGGCCGTGATTTCGTCCAAGCGATGGGCCGGACCAATGACGCCATCCTGTTCGGCGGTAGCGTCCATCTGCTGGTCGACGGGCCGGACGACGACGCGGCCGACCTCGCCGCCCGCCTGCCCAGCTCGGCCTCCGCCGACTTTGGCCGCCCCTTCGCCGACCTGTTCGCGGCCAGCGGCTTCGACTTCTTCAAGATCGACCCGATGCTGTTCAGCCCGGCCCGCGTGATCGTCACCGCCTTCGAGAGCGGGCGGAGCTTCACCGCCGGGGCGCTGGCTCCAGCGCTGCTCGATCGCTCCTTCGGCATCGGCGGGTAGGGGGCCGTACTATGGGACGGACCCGCATCGCCATCTTCGTCGACGGCGCCGACTGGCACACCCGGCGGCTGACCGCCGCTTTCGCCAAGCGTGGCGCGACGGCGGTCCCGGTGTCGCTCAGCGCCTGCGGCTTCGGTCCGGAGGGTCCGATGATTGCAGGCTTTGACGGCGGTCTGCCCGATGCCTGTCTGGTCCGCACCATCTCCGCCGGCAGCTTCGAACAGGTGACGCTGCGGCTGGGCGTGCTGCATGCGCTGAGCCATGGCGGTGTACCGGTCGTCAACACTCCTGCGGCCATCGAACGCTGCGTCGACAAGAGCGCCACCGCCTTCCGGCTGGCCGCCGCTCGCGTGCCGACCCCGCGGACCTGGACCGTCGCCGATCCCGTCCAAGCCTCCGCCATTCTGACCGCTCTCCATGCCGAAGGCCGGGCGGCGGTGCTGAAGCCGCTGTTCGGGTCGCAGGGCAAGGGGCTGCGGCGGCTTGATCCCGGCATGGCTCTGCCAGACCCGGACGAGGTCGCCGGCGTCTACCATCTGCAGGAGTATGTCGGCGCTGCGGATGGCGGCTGGTTCGATTGGCGCGTCTTCGTGGTCGACGGCCGTCCGCTGGCCGCCATGGTCCGTCAGGGCGACCACTGGATCACCAACGTTAAGCAGGGCGCGCGTTGCCATCCGGCCAATCCGGCGGGCGTGCTGAGCGATCTGGCGGTGGCCGCCGCCGCTGCCGTCGGCACCGACTATGCCGGGGTGGACGTGATCCGCGCACCCGACGGCCGCTTCCTGGTGCTGGAGGTCAACAGCATGCCGGCTTGGCGGGGACTGCAGGCAGTGACGCCGGTGGATGTGGCGCAGGCGCTGGCCGATCTGGTCCTGGCCCGTCTGGCCGCCGCCTCGCCTGCATCGGCAGATGCGCGGAGGGCGGGATGAGCGCCCTGCTGCCCACTCCCCGGCAGGATTGCCGAGCCTTGGTCGAGGAGGCGGTGTTCACCGCCTGCCGGCTGGAACTGATGGCGCTGAAGCCCGGCAACGTCCACATCCATGCCGAAGGCCACGGCATGAGCGTGACGCAGTTCCTGGACAGCGCCGCCGCCATCGCCCCGATCCTCGCCACGCCTAGGCACCGGGTGGGGGAAGCGATTCTGCACGCCGTTGGGGCAACGCGGGATGTCGCCGGCTGCAACACCAATCTCGGCATCGTGCTGCTGCTGGCACCACTCGCCGCCGCGGCGCTGTGCCGCGACAAGGGTGAGCCGCTGCGGATGAGGCTGGCGCGGGTGCTCGACACGCTGAGCGTCGCCGACGCCGCCGATGCCTTCGCGGCCATCCGCCTGGCGCTGCCCGCCGGGCTGGGAGAGACCCCGCAGCATGACGTCGCCGAGGCCCCCCGCGTCGACCTGCGCGCCGCCATGGCTGCCGCCGCAGACCGCGACCTGATCGCACGGCAATACGCCACCGCCTTCGCCGACGTCTTCACCTTCGGCGTCGCCCGCGGCCGCTCGGCGCTGCGTCGCGGCGCCAGCGCGGCGGAGGCGGCGAGCGCCATCCATCTGGGCTTCATGGCTCTGCACCCCGACACCCACATCGCCCGCAAGCATGGCGCGGCGGTGGCGGAACGGGTGCGGGAGCAGGCCTTCCGGCTGGAGCGGCGCCTTGCCGTTGGTTCCGCCTTCGGCGGCCATTCGGGAACGGCCCGCCGGCTTCTTGCATTCGACCGCGCGCTGAAGCGTCGCGGCCTCAATCCGGGCACGTCCGCCGACCTGACGGTGGCCTGCCTGTTCGTGCTTCGGCTGGCTGGCGAACTGCCTGCCGGACCGTGGCCGCCGGACGACAACCGGCGGAGCCTTTTCAAACCAACCAGCGTAGGGGATGCGCAATGCCTAAGATCAACAAGGTTATGGTCGGCGAAGCTCTGGTGGGCGACGGCAACGAAGTCGCTCACATCGATCTCATCATCGGTCCGCGCGGCAGTGCCGCCGAGACCGCCTTCTGCCAGACCCTGACCAACCAGAAGGAAGGCGTGAACGGCCTGCTGGCCGTGCTGGCGCCGAACCTGATGGTCAAGCCCTCCACGGTCATGTTCAACAAGGTGACGATCAAGAACGCCAAGCAGGCGGTGCAGATGTTCGGCCCGGCCCAGCGCGCCGTCGCCCTGGCCGTTGCCGAATGCGTCGAGGACGGCACCATCCCGGTGGACGAGGCTGACGACCTGTTCATCTCCGTCGGCGTCTTCATCCACTGGCAGGCGGAGGATGACCGCAAGATCCAGGACTACAACCACGAAGCCACCAAGCTGGCGCTGAAGCGCGCCATCGCCGGCAGCCCGACCGCCAAGGAGATGCTGGACGGCATGGCGGCCGCGGTTCACCCGTTCGCCGCCTCCTAATCGGAAGGACGCCGACCGGAAGCGAAGCGGGCAAGCGTTCCGGCGTCCAGGCGCCGGTCGTGGAGCGCGCTGGCCACCAGCACGGCATCGGTGCCGTGGGTGGCCAGCGCCTCCAAATCCGCCGCGTCGCGCACGCCGCCGGCCCCCCACACCCGGACCCCCGGGCGTCGGGCCGCCAGCGTGGCGATGCGGTCGAGATCCGGCCCCTCGCTTGACCCGACCCGGTCCAGCGTCATGGCGATCACCCGCGCGGGCCAGCGGGCCGTTTCCTCGTGCAACGCCAGTGGCCCCAGCGGCTCTCCCTGTCGGACATCCAGCGACAGCGCCACCCGGTCCTCTCCGGCCAGCGCCAGCGCGGCGTCCAGCGTCGCGCCGTCCGTCTGGCTTTCGCTGCCGATCACCAGATGGCGGATCCCGGCGTCGAGCCAGCGGCGGCAATCGTCGGGCGTCGCCAGCCCGGCGTCGACCCAGAACGCCACCTCCGGCCAGCGCTGCTGCAGCGCCGCGACGGTGGAGCGATGGTCGCCATGTCCCCTGATCGCGTCGAGATCGGCGACATAGCAGGCCCGGAAGGGTTGCAGCGCCAGCAGCGCGGCCACGATATCCTCTGGTGCCGATCCTGGGGTCAGCGCGCTTTCGATGGGGCGGTAGCGGTCGCGCTCTCCCCGCTTTGCATGAACCACCTGCTCGCCCAGCAGGTCGATGACGGGAACGATGTCCATGGAGAACAGCCTTCGTCGGGTTCTGGTCTGCGAGTATGTCACCGGCGGCGCGCTGTGCAACGGGCCGCTTCCGACGGATCTGATGGCTGAAGCCAACGCGATGGTCGCGGCCCTGGTCGGCGACCTGACCGCGCTGGATGGAATACACGTCACGCTGTGCTGGGACAACCGCCTTCCCCCACCGTCCTTCCCGACCGACCGGGTCGCCCTGTTCCCGGTGGCACCGGGCGAGGATCCTGAGGCGCGCTGGCGCTATGCCGCCGCCCGGTGCGACGTGGTCTGGCCGATCGCGCCGGAAAGCGACGGGCTGCTGGGACATGTCTCCGCTCTGTTCCGCAGCACCGGCCGGCCGGTGGTCGCCTGCACCCCCGACGCCATTGCTCTTGCGTCTTCGAAGACGGCGACGGTGGCGCAGCTGGCCGCACACGGCATCGCCGCCATTCCCACCGTTTCCTTCGGCGCCCCGCCGCCGCCCGCCGACCGCCATGTGGTGAAGCCGGACGACGGCGCCGGTTGCCTGGACACCTTCATCGTCGCCGACATCGCGACCTGGACGCCGCCGCATGCCGGCCGCTGGATCGTCCAGCCGCTGGTCGAGGGCGTGGCGTGCAGCCTGTCCATGCTGGTCGACAACGACGGCGGGGTGCGGCTGCTCGGCTGCAATCGTCAGAGGGTGGAGCGCGGGAGCGGCAACTTCTCCTTCCATGGCGTGGAGGTCGGGGCGATGGAGCACCGCCGTGCCGCCTGGGAGCCGCTGGCCCGCGCCATCGCCGCCGCGATTCCGGGACTGCGCGGCTATGTCGCCGTTGACCTCATCGACCGCCCTGATGACACAGAGTCGGATGGCCCGGTGGTGGTGGAGGTGAACCCGCGGCTGTCCGTCGGCTATTCCGGGCTGTCGCGGGTGCTGGGCTGGAACCCGGCGGGCGACATCCTGGATCTGTTCAACACCACATCGGCCGACACGGGCCGGGAGGCGGCGCATGTCTGACACCCGTGGATCGACCGTAATCGGGTGGGACATCGGCGGCGCCCATCTGAAGGCCGCCTGGGTGGCGAATGGCCGGCTTCGCGATGCGGTGCAGGTGCCTTGCCGGCTCTGGCAAGGGATGGGAGAGCTGGATGCGGCGCTCGCCACGGTGCTGGAGCGCCTGCCGGCCGGCGCCGACCATGTGGTGACGATGACCGGCGAGCTGGTCGATCTGTTCGATGACCGCGCCCAGGGCGTGCACACGCTGATCGACCGGATGGCGGCTGCCCTGCCGCAGGGGCGGCTGCGCGTCTATGCCGGCCGGCGCGGACTGCTGTCGCCGCCTGAGGCGCGCGAGCAGGTGATGGATGTCGCCTCCGCCAACTGGATGGCGACCGCCGCGGTGGTCGCCCGGCTCCTGCCGGCGGCGCTGCTGATCGACATGGGCAGCACCACCACGGACGTTGTGCCGGTGCGCGACGGCGCCGTGGTGGCTCGCGGCGTCACCGATCACGAGCGGATGGCGGTGGAGGAGCTGCTTTATACCGGGCTGACCCGCACGGCGGTGATGGCGATGGAGCGAACCGCGCTCGTCGCAGGCGAGCGGTTGCCGATGATGGCCGAGTATTTCGCCACCAGCGCCGACCTCTACCGCGTGCTGGGCCGGCTGGACGAGGCCGCGGACCAGCACCCCGCCGCCGACAACGGGGCGAAGACGGTCGAGGCCAGCCTGCGCCGTCTGGCCCGCATGGTCGGCCATGATGCCGGCGATTACGATCTGGCGGTCTGGCGGGCGATGGCGGCCGACCTGACCGAACGCCAGCTGCGCCGCATCCATGATGCCGCCTGCCGTGTGTTGTCGGCCGAGGCGCCGATCCTGCCGATGGATGCGCCCGTGGTCGGGGCCGGCGTCGGGCGCGGCGTCGTGAAGGAGGTGGCCGCTCGGCTGGGTCGCCCCTATCTGGATTTCTGCGATGTGGTGGGTACCCCCGGTCAGGATTGGGTCGCCAGTTGCGCCCCCGCCGCCGCCATGGCGCTGCTGGGTTGAGGGAGAAGACATGAGCCGCGCCTTCGTCAAGGAAAGCGATGCCGAAACCGAGGGGCCGCTGCCGCAGATCACCGGCCCCCTGCATGTGTCCGCCGCCACCGTCGCCGCCTGGCAGGAGGAGCTTGCCGCGGCCGATGCCGAGGTTGCGACACTGCGCGGCTCCGATGCGCCGGAGGACCGGCAGGCGATGAGCAGCGCCAAGCGGCGCGCCGACCTGTTGCGCGCCCGTCTGGCCGCCGCCGTGGTGGTGCGATCGGCAGGCTCGGCGGAAGAGGCCGGGTTCGGCTCCGTCGTCGCCGCCGAGGACGAGACCGGGCGCCGGTGGACGTTTACGCTGGTCGGCGGCGAGGAGGCCGATCCCGCCGCCGGCCGGATCAGCTGGCAATCCCCGTTGGGCGAGGCGCTGATGGGCGGACGGGCCGGCGACGTGGTGGAATGGCCACGCCGGAACGGCGCCCTGTCCCTCACCATCCGTTCGGTTTCACCGGACTGACCTTCCGCGCCTGTTCCAAGAAAATCTTATGTATAGACGACAAAATCAGGCCAATCTGCGACGGAGTTTGGAAACTAGATTCAGTGGACATGTGTAACCAATCTGTCATAATCTGTGTCTCTCAACTGAAAAATCCTAGACAGTTCGGGACAATCCCCGGAATGGCCGGCACCACTCCAAAACAGTGGCTCCGGTTTCGAAGAAACGTGTCTTTGAACAGGGAAAGAAAGGGCACAGATGAAGACGCTTTTCTGGTCCGCTCTGCTTGCGGGTATGGTCGCCATCGTCCCGGTGTCCGTCATGGCACAATCGGGCTCCCCCCAGCCGCTCGCACATTGGCCGGCGGCGGCGGCGGCGAGCCTCACGTCTCTGGTGACGGCCAATGCCGGCAAGGGCGCCTATGCGGTGTTCGATTCCGACAATACGCTTTACCGCTACGACCTCGAAGAATCGCTGCTGCCCTATCTGGAGCGCAAGGGGGCGCTGTCGCGTGAGAGCATGGACCCATCCTTGAAGATCATCCCGTTCAAGGACGTGAATGGACACAAGGAAAGCCTCAACAGCTACTATTACCGGCTGTGCGAGATCGACGATCAGGTGTGTTATCCGTGGGTGGCGCAGATCTTCTCCGGCTTCACCCTGACCCAGTTGAAGGGCTTCGTCGACGAGATGCTGGCCGACGGCAAGCCGATCCCCGCCACCTATTACGATGGCGAAGCGGTCAAGACGGTCGAGATCAGCCCACCCAAATTCTATACCGGCCAGCAGGAACTGGTGAACCACCTGACCGCCAACGGGATCGAGGTCTATGTGGTCACCGCCGCCAGCGAGGAGCTGGTCCGGATGGTCCTGTCCGATCCGAAATACGGCTACAACATCAAGCCGCAGAATGTCATCGGCGTCACCATGCTGCTGAAGAACCGCGCCACCGGCGAGGTGACCACGGCGCGCAAGCTGATCGCCGAGGGAAAATACGATTGGGCCAAGACGATGGACCTGGAACTCGGCACCTATCTGTGGGCGCCGCTGACCTGGTTTGCCGGCAAGCACGCGGCGATTCTCACCTACATCGACCAGTGGAAGAAGCCGGTGTTGGTGGCGGGAGACACCCCCAGCAGCGACGGCTACATGCTGCTTCATTCCGCCGACGCGGCGAATGGCGGCTTGCGGGTCTGGGTCAACCGCAAGGACAAATATATGAAGCAGATCAAGCAGATGTGGGAAACAGCCGCCGCCGGTCAGGCAGCCCAGCATCTGCCTGTCGTCGCCGACAGGAACTGGATCGTCGTCCAGCCGAACGAGATTCAGTGACGTCAGCCGCTCTCGATCACCATCCTTGAAAGCATGAAGGCCCCGACCGCTTTCACGGTCGGGGCCTTTGCTTCTACGGCAGCCGGGCTGACCGCCGGCGCTCAGCCGCCATCCAGCGCACGCAGCTGCGGTCGGATTTTCACCATCATCTCGTCATGCTCGTGGCCGGGATCGGAATCGGCGACGATGCCGCCGCCGGCCTGGGCGATGATGCGGTCGGGCGTGACGGTCAGGGTGCGGATGACGATGCTGCTGTCCATCGCCCCGTCAAAGCCGATCCAGGCGACCGATCCGCAATAGGCGCCACGCCGGGAAACCTCCAACTCGTCGATGATCTCCATGGCGCGGATCTTCGGCGCGCCGGTGATGGAACCGCCGGGGAAGGTGGCGCGCAGCAAATCGACCGGACCCAAGCCCGGCTTCAGCCGCCCCTCGATCACCGACACCAGATGGTGGACGGAGGCAAAGCGCTCCACCCCGCACAGGACCGGCACCTTGACGCTGCCGATGCGCGCCACACGGCCGATGTCGTTGCGCAGCAGGTCGGTGATCATCAGGTTCTCGGCCCGATCCTTGATGCTGTGCTCAAGCTCTTCGGCCAGGGCGTCGTCTTCCGCCGCATCGACGCCGCGCGGGCGGGTCCCCTTGATCGGGCGGGTTTCCATGCGGCCGTCGGCATGCAGGCGGATGAAGCGCTCGGGCGAAGCGCTGGCCAGACCGGCCTCGCCGGGCAGCGTCAGGCAGGCTGCGAAGGGAGCGGGGCTGAGCGCCAGCAGGCGGCGGTACAGGTCGAACACCGACAGCCCGGCCGGCCGGTCGGCCAGGAAGCGCCCGGTGAAGTTGGCCTGGAAGATGTCGCCCGCACGGATGTACTCCAGCACCTGCTCCACCCGCCGGCAATAGTCGTCCCGCGCGATCTCCGGCCGCCAGGACGCGGTGGCAGCAAAGGGCGGCGGCAGGATGGCCGGCGCCGCTTCCAGGCGCTCGGCGAAAGAATGCAGGCGGTCGGCGGCGCGGAGGCGGCGCCCGACCGGGCCGAGTTCGGGAAAACCGCTGGACAGGATCCAGCCGCGCCGTTCCAGCTCATCGAAGGCGATGACGGTATCGTACAGCCCGAAGGCCATGTCGGGCAGGCCGGTGTCGTCGCCATGGCGCGCCGGCAGCCGTTCCAGCACCTGTCCCAACTCATAACCAAGGAAGCCGACGGCACCGCCGGCGAAGGGAACGGGCAGGTCTGGGGGGATGGTCAAGCGGTGGGCGTCAAGCTGCTCTTCCAGCACGGTGAACGGATCGCCGGCAACCGGATGGCCGTCCACCATGACGGAGCCGCCATGCGCCTCAATGGTGCGGAAGGGCTCAACCGCGACGATGCTCCACCGGCCCCGGCCGCCGGCCTCCGCGGCGCTGTGCAGAAGCGCGGCGAAGGGCTGGCCGGACCAGGGCGCGAAGGCGGCGACCGGGTCGCGGTAGGGAATCTCGCGGACCAGCAGCGGACACTCGCAACCGGTCCTCTCCCCGGCCGGAATATCGAAGACCAGGCCGTCCTGCGGCATGCGTCATGCTCCGATGCTGGTGGCGAGGGACTTGACCCAGAAGCGAAGGGGTTTGGCGGTTTCCTCCCGGTCGCCGGCGTCGCACCAGGACAGGGCTCCGCCGATCTCCGGTTCCAATCGATAGCCCAACCGCCGCCACGCGGTGTCGGGCGTCCGGTAGGTGTTCGGGCAGCGGGGATGATCGATGGATCGCACGATCTCACCGAAGGCGATGGACGCGAAGCGGCCTGCGTCGCGTATGTGGGATTCGCCGATCTCAAGCAGTGCGGTCCCGACCCCGCGCCCGCGATGGGAGGGGAGGACCACCACCTCGCCGAAGTAGAAGATCGAGCGCGGGTCGCAGCCTGCATGGGTGAACGGGTCGCGCAAGGCGTCCAGTTCCTGGTCGAGCGGTGCGCCGGTGACGGCCGCGACCATGCGGTTGCGGTCGAAGGCGGCGAGGATGAGTCCGCCCGGCAGGCCGCCGAGACCGGACAGATAGCGTTCCTCGTACGCGACCGAACCGGGATAGAGGTATGGGAACTCGCCAAGCACCGCCAGACGCAGGACCGCCAACTCCTCCACCCGGTCGGCCAGGGCGGCGCCGGTCAGCCGCTCCACCCGGATGCCGTTTCCGATGTCGCCCCCAGTGTCACCATGCAGCCGCGGTCCGTGGGGTGGCACGGGCCGCGCCGGAAGAGCGGCGGCGAAGCCCCCTTCCGGAAGAGCCCCTGCGCTCACCGTGCCGGCACCGGCAGGAACCGCCGCAGGAACGCGAAGCGTGCCGGGCGTGGCGCGGAAGCGGTCTGGCCGAAGCTTTGCGTGATGCGGTCGAGAACGATCGCCAGCAGCACGACGCTGAGGCCGCTTTCGAAGCCGAGTGCGATGTCCAGGCGCTGGATGCCCTGCAGCACCACGTTGCCCAGGCCGCCGGCGCCGATCATCGAGGCGATGACGATCATCGACAGCGCCATCATCATGGTCTGGTTCACGCCTGCCATGATCGAGGGCAGGGCGTTCGGCAGCTGCACCTTGAACAGAAGCTGGCGGTCATGGCAGCCGAAGGCCTTTCCGGCCTCGACGATCTCGCCCGGCACCTGCTGGATGCCCAGCGACGTCAGGCGCACCGCCGGCGGCATGGCGAAGATCACGGTGGCGAGAATGCCCGGCACCCGGCCCAGGCCGAAGAACATCACCGCCGGGATCAGATAGACGAAGGCCGGCATGGTCTGCATGAAGTCCAGCGTGGTGCGAACGATGCTTTCGACCACGCGATTGCGCGCCATCCAGACGCCCAGCGGAACGCCGACCAGCAGGCTGAGCAGGGTGGCGGTCAACACCAGACCCAGGGTGGAGGCGGTCTCCGTCCACAGCCCCATGCCGGCGATCAGCACCAGGGCGGCGACCGTGAAGACGGCGAAGCCGACACCGACACGCCATAGGGAGATGGCGACGATCAGCCCGATCAGCAGCCAGGCCGGCGCCCCGACCAGCACATAGTCGATGGCGCCGCCGAAGCCGTTCACCACCGTCGCAATCGTGTCGAACGTCGATTGGAAATGGTCGAGCATGAAGCTGACCAGCTCCTCGACCCACTTGCCGATTCTGATTTCGGAATCCATCGGTCAATCCCCCCGAACCAAGGTGTGGAGCATGAGGGCGCGTGAAATGGCGCCGAGGAAGTTGTGGTCGTCGTCGACGACGGGCACCGGCCATTCGGTGTCGGCGACGAGCGCGAGCAGGGCGTGGACGGGCGTGGCGGCGTTGACGCTCTGAACGTCGGGCAGGAAGGCGTTGATGAAGCGCGGCTGCGGCCCCTTCAGTTCGCGTTCCAGCGTCGTCTGCGAGACGACGCCTTCGAAGCGGCCGTCCTGGGTGCGCACATAGCCGAAGTTGTGGTGGTTCTCGCGCAGCTGCTGCAGGGCGGGAGCCAGTTCGCCGGGCATACGGATGACGGTGTTGGTCGCCTCGTAGCGTGCCACATCGCCGGCGCGCAGCACCTTGGAGGCATCGACGTTGCGGAAGAAGGAGCGGACGTAATCGTCGGCCGGGCGGCTGAGGATCTCATAGGGCGTGCCGACCTGCACGATGCGGCCGCCTTCCATGATGGCGATGCGGTCGCCGATGCGCATCGCCTCGTCCAGGTCGTGGGAGATGAAGACGATGGTGCGCTGATGCTCCCGCTGCAGGCGCAGCAGTTCGTCCTGCATCTCGGTGCGGATCAGCGGATCGAGGGCGGAGAAGGCCTCGTCCATCAGCAGGATGGTGGGATCGTTGGCCAGCGCGCGGGCGAGGCCGACGCGCTGCTGCATGCCGCCCGACATCTCGCGCGGGAAGCGGTGGGCGTAGGTGCCCAAGCCCACCTGTTCCAGCGCCTGCTGCGCCGCCTTGTGACGCTCGGCCTTGGGCACACCGGAAATTTCCAGGCCGAAGGCGGCGTTGTCCAGCGCGCTCAAGTGCGGCATCAGGGCGAAGGACTGGAAGACCATGCCCATGTTGCGGCGGCGGGCCTGGATCAGCTCGGACTTGGACATGCTGACCAGATCCTTGCCGTCGAGCAGGATCTCGCCGCTGCTGGGTTCGATCAGCCGGTTCAGCAGGCGGATCATGGTGGATTTGCCGGACCCCGACAGCCCCATGATGACGAAGATCTCGCCCGAACGGACCTGGAAGCTGGCATCCAGCACGCCGACATTGACATTCAGCTTTTCCAGAACCTCCGCCTTGCTGGAGCCCTGGCGCAGCATGGTCAGCGCCGGTTTGGGATCGGCGGAGAAGACCTTGTAGACGTTCCGGACCTCTAGACGGACAGCCGCGTCATCGCCGACGTTCGTCCTGGCGGCGCCGCGGGGAAAGCCAAGGCCGGCCGGACCGCCGACCGAAACCGCGCTTCGCATCATCGTGTTCATCGACAGGCCCCCCCCGATTGCGCGATCGCGTGACCCGTGGGACTGAGAGGATCGTTGTGCATATTCATGGAAGCATTCCCTGTTCGACTAGGCTGTCGTAAATGGCCAGCGCTCCCGCTTCGGCTGTCGGGTTGACCAGCAGTTGGCCTTTTCCGCTCTTGCTCTCGGTCGCCGCTTTCAGCCGGTCGAGGGCTGATCCGCCGCGCTTCACGCGCATCAGCTTGGGCTTTGGTCGCCATGGCCGATGCTCACAGTCCGACAGGAAGAGATCGGCGGTCGCCTGGGCCGCCACCGGCTCGATAACGCCCCGCCGGGCCGGGCCGAAGGCCGAGGCGCGGGCGGGCGGGGCGGAAGGATGGATTGTCGCCACAAAACGGCCGGTGGCGGTCAATGCCCGCCGCTGTCCGCGCGGCAGCGCCTGAACGAGGTCGGCCGTGCCCGGCATGGAGTCCGGCGCGTCGGCAGGGCCGATCCGCACCACGTCGGGAACGACGGCGGCGTCGAGGCCGCGGGCGATCAGATACGGCAGCATGCCGCTGCCCTCGCCGTCCTCCGCCTGCCGCCCGGTCAGGACCATCGACGGGGCGAACTGGCGCAGATGGGCGATCAGCGGTTCGACCGGATCGGTTCCCTCCGGCAGGGTCAGCAGCGTCAGCCGCTCCAGCCCCATGCCGAGATAGGCGCGCAGCGCCTCGGCGTCGGCGGCGGGGCCGGCATGGATCGCCGTCAGCCGCCGCGGGCGCAGAGCCAGCGCCATCTCCAGCGCCTGCGCGTCGGTGGCGGCACGGCGGGCGCGGCCGGAAACCGGATGGCGGCCGATGGACAGCAGGACGGCGACATTATGCATGGCGGCGCTCCCGGATAAGCCGGATCAGGGCGGGCATCACGGCCTGCGCATCGGCGACGATGGACAGGTCGGCCCGCTTGATCATCTCGGCGTGGAGGTCGGTGTTGACGGCGATGACATGCTTGACGCCGGTGATGCCCTGAAGATGCTGCGGTGCGCCGGCGATGCCGAAGGCGAGGTAGCAGCGGGCGCTGACCACCGTGCCGGAGGCGCCGACCTGCCGTTCGCGCGGCAGATGGCCGGCGTCGCAGACCACGCGGCTGCCGGCGCGGGTGGCGCCCAGCGCCTCGCCCAGTTCGGCGAAGCTCTGCCAGTCGGTCACGCCATTGCCGGCGCTGAGGATGAAGTCGGTTTCCGACAGCGACAGGGCGTCGGGATCGACGGCCAGCCGGCGGGCACCGCCCAGGCGGGGCAGAACCTCCTCCCCGGCCAGCAGCGGAGCGGCGAGGTCGAGCGGCCGGGCCTCGTGCCGCACGCCGTCGAGCGGGGCGAAGGCATCCGCCGCCACCGTCATCAGCCGGGTGGGGCGGTGTCCGGTCTCCAGCGATCCGCCTGCCGACTGGCGGGTGGCGCGGTCGGGGCCAAGGCTCTGCACGCCGGCGAATAGCCGCTCTCCCGCCGCCGCTGCGACCCGCCGCGCGACGTCGGCGCCGTCCGGGCTGTCCGGGAACAGGATATGGCGGGGAGACAGCGCCTCCATCAGCGCCGAAGCTGCGGCGGCGCGCCGTTCCGGCACATAGTCGTCGGCCCAGCCGTCGGGCAGGGCGACATGGCGGTCGGACCCGGCCTCGGCCAGCGCCTCCCCCGACCCGGTGGAGACGGTCACCACCGCCCCGCCGCCGGCGTCGGCCAGCAAGCGGGCGGCGGCGATCACCTGCCGGTCATGCTCGCTGACCTCGCCGGCGGGGCGGTCGAGCATGGCGACGATCAGATAGGCCGGTTCGGCGATCACCTGCAGCGGGATCGTGGGCGTGGCGGCGATGGCAACGCCGACCGTCGCGGTGTTCCCGGCCGAGGCCGCGTCGCGCGCCCAATCGTAGCGCGGGCGCGGCTGGCGCTGGACCAGCGCTCCTTCACGGATGGCACGCGGGTCGCGGCGGCGCTCGTTCGTCGCGGCGGCGACCGGCTGGCGCAGCAGGCGCGGACGCTGGCCGGTCAGGATTGTGCGGGCGGCGCGCTCGGCACGGGGATCGACGCGGCGGCGGATGGTCTGAGAAGTGGTCATCGGGCGATCTCCGTCGCGGCGAGCACCAATTCGGCGATCTCCGCCACCTCCGGCCGGGGGCCGACGACGCCTTCCAGCATCAGGGCGCAGTTGGGGCAGGCGACGGCGACCAGCGAGGCGCCGGTCTCCCGGACATGCTCCATGCGGACGTCGGGGATGCGGCGTTCGCCCGACACGTCGGTCAGCGGAGCGCCGCCACCGCCGCCGCAGCAGCTCGACCGCAGGCCGGAGCGCAGCATTTCCCGGCGCTCCACGCCGATGGCGTCCAGCAGGGCGCGCGGCGCCTGGATCTCGCCATTGTAGCGGCCGAGATAGCAGGGATCATGGAAGGTGACGCTGCGCCCGACCGGCTTGGTGACGGTCAACGCGCCATTGGTGATCAGTTCCAGCAGCAGGGCGGTGTGATGGACGACGGTCCAGCTGCCGCCGAAGGCCGGATATTCGTTGCGCAGCGTGTGCAGCGCGTGCGGATCGGCGGTGACGATGCGATTGAGGCGGCGGGCGTTCAGGGTCGCGACGTTGCGGGTCGCCAGCGACTGGAAGGTCGCTTCGTCGCCGAGCCGGCGGGCGACGTCGCCGCAATCCAGCTCCTCGTCGCCCAGCACGGCGAAGTCCACCCCGGCGCGGCGCAGCAGCACCACCAGTGCCCGCAGCGAGCGCTGGACCCGCAGGTCGAAGGCGCCGTCGCCGACCCACAGCAGCGTGTCGCAGGAGCCGCCGGCCGGCAGCCGGGGCAGCGACATGTCGGCCGCCCAGTCCCAGCGTCGGGCGAGCGAGCGCCCGCCGGGGTTGTCGGTGGCGCGCAGCTCCTCCAGCATGACTGCCGCCTTGCCGGGGGTGGCGCCCAGTTCCAGCGTCTGGAAGCGGCGCAGGTCGACGACGGCGTCCACATGCTCGATCATCATCGGGCATTCCTGCACGCAGGCGCGGCAGGTGGTGCAGGACCACAGCGTGTCGGGATGGATCATCGCATCCGGCCCGATCAGCGGCAGTGCCGCGCCACCATGGGCCTTGCCGACGCCGCGGCCGGGATGGGGATTGCCGGCATAGGCGGCGTCGCTGGCCTGTTCGTCCATGGCGGCGACCAGATCCTGCACCAGCTTCTTCGGGTTCAGCGGCAGGCCGGCGGCATAGGCCGGACAGGCCGTCTCGCACCGCCCGCACTGGACGCAAGCGTCGAAGCCGAGCAGCCGGTTCCAGGCGAAGTCGACCGGACGTTCCACACCCAGCGCGCCGGGCTCGGCAATGCCGGCATCCGCCACGGGGGCGAGCGGCAGCGGCCGCAATCCGGTATCGCGCCCCTTGCCGTCGTGGAAGCGGGCAGGGCGCGGGTGGAAGGCCAGATGCAGCGCCCCATGCACCGCGTGCTTCAGCGGCCCCTTCCACACGCCCCACACCAGATCGGCCAATGCCAGCCCGGCGATCGCGACCAGGACCAGAGCCAGCGCCTCCGGCATCACGCCGCCCAGCGACTGGTCAAGGGACACCAAAAGCAGACAGCCGGAAAATCCAAGAAGCGACAGCGGCAGGCGGGCGAAACGCCCTTGCGACAGCTCGCGCGGGCGGACCACCCGCCGACGATGCCAGACCATCAGCGATCCCGCCAGCATCGCCGCCAGCACCACGGCCAGCAGTAGCCAGACGATGCGCCAGCCAGCGAGGCCGACGCCCATCGCCACCAGCAGCCCGACCGCTGCAAGGAAGCCGCCGGCAGCCAAGGCATGGAAGCGGGCGTTGAACGGCGTCCGCCCCACCACATGGTGGACATCCACCAGATAGCGGCCGGGCAGGGCGCGCAGGCCGGCGACCACACCGACCGCCGCCGGCCGGCCGGCCAGCCAACGCCGTGACTGCCAGGCGGCCAATGCCGCGCCGATGGCAAGCACGGCAAGGACGACGGTTGTAAGAGCGGTGGCGATCACGTCGAACGGCTCCTGTCGCGTGGCGGGGGTGGAAGTGTCAGATGTCCTTGCAAAGACGCGCCGCGTCGTAGATGGCGGCGTGGATGTTGCGGCCGGCCACCGCGTCGCCGATGCGATGCAGCGTGTAGCCGCCGTGGCCGTTGGCCTGCACCGGTTGCGGCCGGCCGGCGATCAGGCTGTCCAGATCGGTTTCGCCGTGGTTCAGCGAATGGTCCTTCAGATCGAAATAGAGGCCGTCGTTGGGCAGGGTGCCCAGCTCCACCACGATCTGGTCGACCAGCCGCTCCTCTTCCTCGTGGGTGTATTCGTTGCGCAGGACGGCGACGCGGCGGTTGCCCTCCGGATAGATTTCCACGAGCTGGTGGTTGGTGGTCATCACCACATTCAGCTTGTACAGCTCGCGCAGGTGGATCGGCTGGTTGGTGGTGCCGACCTCCTCCGCCACCATGCGGTCGGGGGTGGCGATCTCCACCAGCGCGCCGCGCTTGGCCATGAATTCGGCACAGGAGGCGCCGTGATGCTGGCCGGTGGCGTCATACATGAGGACCGTCCCGGTCGGCTCCACCGCCCCGGTCAGGACATCCCAGGTCGACACCGCCAGATCGGCGCCCTTGAAGTCGCCGCGGTTGGGCCGGCCGCCGGTGGCGAGGATCACCACGTCGGGATTCTCGGCCTCCACGGCGGCGCGGTCGGCCTCCACTCCAAGGCGGACATCGACGCCCAGCTTGGCGGTCTGCTGCGACAGCCAGCGGGTGATGCCGCTCATCGCCTCGCGCCAGGTCGCCTTGGCGGCGATGCCGATCTGGCCGCCGGGGGCGGCGTTGCGTTCGAACAGGACGACTGAATGGCCGCGTTCGGCGCAGACGCGGGCCGCTTCCAGGCCGCCGGGACCACCGCCGACCACGACCACGCGTCGCTTGCGCTCCGCCTTCGGGACCACATGCGGCATGGTGCTTTCGCGCCCGGTTGCCGCGTTCTGGATGCACAGCGCGTCGCCGCCGACATAGATGCGGTCGATGCAGTAGCCGGCGCCGACGCATTGACGCACGTCGTCCAGCCGCCCCTCCATCAGCTTGCGCACCAGATGGGGGTCGGCGATGTGGGCGCGGGTCATGGCGACCATGTCGACATGGCCTTCCTCCACCGCGCGGGCGGCGGTGGCGAGGTCGGTCACGCGCTGGGCATGGAAGACGGGAATGCCGGCCTCGCGCTTGATGCCGCTAGCCAGATGCAGGAAGGGGGCGACCGGGAAGGACATGTTGGGCAACGAGATGGCGTGCGCCAGATGATCGCGCGCCTGTCCACCCAGCACGTTGACGAAATCGATCAGCCCGCGTTCGGCATAGGTGCGGGCGATGGCGATGCAGTCCTCATGGCTGAGGCCGTCGTCGATCAGCTCGTCGCCCGACATGCGCATGCCGACGATGTAGTCGTCGCCGACCTCGGCGCGGATCGCCTCGAACACCTCGATGCCGAAGCGCATGCGGTTTTCCAGGCTGCCGCCATACTTGTCGGTGCGCCGGTTGACCGAGGGGCTCCAGAACTGGTCGATCAGGTGACCGTGGGCGGCCGACAGCTCGAAGCCGTCCAGCCCGCCTTCCTTGCAGCGGCGGGCGGCGGCGGCATAGCTGGCGATGATCCGCTTGAAGTCGAAATCCTCCATCTCCTTCGGCGTGTTGCGGTGCGCCGGTTCGCGCGCGGCCGAGGCGGAGACGGTGGGCAGCCAGTTCTCGGTGTCCCAGCGGGTGCGCCGGCCCATGTGGGTCAGCTGGATCATCAGCGCCGCGCCGTGGCGATGCACCCGGTCGGAGAATTCGCGGAAGAAAGGAATGACGCTGTCGTCGGCGACGGAAATCTGGTTCCACGGCGCCGCCGGGCTGTCCACCGCGACGGAGGAGGAGCCGCCGAACATCGTCAGACCGATGCCGCCTTTGGCCTTTTCCTCGTGGTAGAGCTGATAGCGTTCCTTCGGCTTGCCTTCGGACCCGTAACCCGGCGCATGGCTTGTGCTCATCACGCGGTTACGGATCGTCAAATGCTTGATCTGCAGAGGCTTCAGAAGGGCTTCGGCGGGTGAGGACATGGCAGGAACGATCCCCAGTATTGAGCCTGCCAAGAATTCACCATCGGCGCGATTGTCGCGTTGCCCCCCGCGACCGGGAATTACCTTTTTGCGACAGGAGCGGAACGATGCGATGCCGGTCGGTCAAATAACTGAATTCTTTAGGCGAATTGGGAGTGGTGGCACCCCCTTCAGTCCGTCGTCACACCGTCCTGGGCCGTCGGCGCCGGGTCTTCGAACAGGCGGCGGTCGGGCAGCAGGGAGTCGCCGTTGGTGCGCCGGAAAGCGGCGAGAGGCGAGAGATGCGGATCGGCCTCCGCATCCGGCTCGGCGGTGCGGCGCACCTCCGACGGCGAGATGCCGAACAGTTCGCGGAACTGGCGGGAGAAATGGGCGCAGTCGGCGAAACCGGCCTCGTTCGCGATGGCGGTGACCGAGCGCTTGGTGTTGCGCAGCAGCCAGTGGCCATAGCGCAGGCGCAGCGTCCGGTAATAGGTGGCCGGGCTGGTGCCGACGGCCAGGCGGAACAGCCGCTCGAATTGGCGGGTGCTGACGTTCAGGCGGCGGACCATCTCCTCCACCGACAGCGGGTCGCTGATGTGCTGCTCCATCAGCAGCAGGGCGCGGCGGACGCGGTCGTTGGTGATTTCCACCACCGTCGGCGGCTGCGGTTGCGACTGGCTGGCGGGACGCGCCTTGTCGATCAGCAGGATGTGCATGGTTTTCTGGGCGGTGGCGCGGCCCAGATGGCGCTCGATCAGGAAGGCGGCAAGATCCGCCACTCCGGCGCCGCCCGAACAGGTGATGCGGTCGCGGTCCACCACGTAAAGCTGGTCGGCCACCGGCACCAGATCGGGAAATTCCTCGATGAAATCGCGGTGATGATACCAGCTGACGCAGCAACGCCGGTTCTTCATCAGTCCGATGCGACTGAGCACGAAGCTGCCGGTGCACACGCCGATCAGGGTTACGCCGTAGGATGCCGCGGCGCGCAGATAGGCCAGCGTCTCGTCATCCAACTGCGGGCCGGCATGCAAAAGCCCGCCCACCACGACCACATAGTCGAAGCGGCGGGGATCGGTCAGCGGTTCCCAGCGGGCGACGCCGATGCCGCAGCTGGACATCACCGGCTCGGCCCGCGATCCCATGATGGTCCAGCGGCACCGGATCTGGCGCGACCGGTCGCCCTCGTCGGCAGCCAGCCGGAGCGCGTCGATGAACGGGGCGAGCGCCGTCAACGTGAAATTGTTGGTCAGGATGAATCCGACCGACAACAGCGCGCGTTCCTCCTGCCGGGGTGCGGGACCGCTACCGCCGAAACGGCGATATTCCACTGTCTTCCCCACCAGGATACCCTCCCAGTCCCACGGCCCCGGCCTGATGGCCATGATCCGTCCTTCGGGATGCTAGCGTCAACGGCCGGCTTCCCGGAAGACAATTCGTTGGCGATGATTCTAACGCTCAATCACCAGATCACTGGTCGGGCGGCTGCAGCAGAGCAGGATCAACCCCTGGTCGATTTCACGTTTGCGGATGCCGCCGGTGTGGTTCATTTCCACCGTGCCGGAGATCAACTTTGTCTTGCAGGTTCCGCACATTCCGCGCGAGCAGGAGGTCGGAACCCGGATGTCGGCGGCCGATGCCGCATCCGCGACAGCCATGTCCGGTGGGCAGGCGAAGACCTTGCCGCTTTTCGCGAATTCGACGCGGAAGCCGTCGGTGGGCGCTGCCACCTGGGCCGGTGCGGATGGCGCCGCCGGTTCTCCGGCGGCAAGTTCAGCCGTGAGTTCCTCGAAGTTGAAGCTTTCCTGATGGTAGCGGCTCATGTCGAAACCACCCTCCTCCAGGAAGGCGCGCACCGCCTTCATGAAGGGGCCGGGGCCGCAGACATAGATCTCCCGCTCCTTGAAGTCCGGAGCGATCAGCCCGAGCATCGGCAGCGACAGCCGGCCGGTGAAGCCGGGCCAATGGGCCTCGGTGCCGATGCCCTCGCACACATGGGCGACACGCAGGCGGCGGCCGGGACCGGTCAGCGCATCCAGTTCGCGGCGGAAGACGATGTCGGCAGGCGTCCGGGCGGCGTGGACGAAGACGATGTCGTGATCCTCGCCCAGATCGTCGAAGGTCCGGGTCATCGACATCAGGGGCGTGATGCCGCTGCCGCCGGACAGGAACAGGAACTTGCGCGGAGTCTCTGACTCCCCAGGCGTGAATTCGCCGAGTGGACCAACCGCGCGGATCGTGTCGCCGGGCTTCAGCGTGTCGTGCAGCCAGTTCGACACCGGGCCGCCGGGCACGCGCTTGACGGTGATCGAAAGCCGGTGCGGCCGCGCGGCGGAGGAGGAGACGGTGTAGCTGCGGTGAATGGTTCCGCCGCCGATGGGCAGTTCCAGCGTGATGAACTGACCGGGCTTGAACCGGAACAGGCAGGGGCGCTTTGGTGCGAAGACGAAGGTCTTCACGTCATGCGTCTCGTCCCGCACCGCCCGGCACACCAGCGTGTCGTCGATTTCGGGATCCCAATCCCGGACCGGAGGCAGAGCCGCATCCTGCTGCATCGTCATCTCTCTCCTTGAGCCCTGAACCTTGAGCCTCGAGCCCTTAATCTTGAACGGAGGGCGATCCCGGCGGCTTGCCGGTCGGGATCGCCCTGGTGCCGCGTTACTCGGCGGCGACGCCTACTGCGGCCTGCTTGCCCAGCAGATGCTCGGACATGCGGCCGATGTACCATTCCGCGAACTTTTCCACGAGCGGTTCGGTGTAGGGCGAATAGGGACCAGGCTCGTAGGCGGGGCTGGTGGCGCCGTTGTGCGAGATCTCGACCAGATCGGCATCCTGCTGGTTGGTCGCTTCCCACACTTCCGTCAGGCGGTCCAGGTCGTAATCGACACCCTCCACCGCGTCCTTGTGGACCAGCCAGCGGGTGCGCAGCAGGTTGCGGTCGGGACCGAGCGGGAACACCGAGAAGGTGACGATGTGGTCGCTCATGAAGTGGTTCCACGAGTTCGGCTGGGTCCAGAAGGACAGGGCGCCCAGCTTGCGCTCGGTGATCGAGCCCAGCAGCTTCTTGGAGGCGCTGCGGGTGTCCTTGGTGTGGGCCTCGCCGGCGCCGTCCAGCGGCAGGCGTTCGGCGCGGAAGCCGGTGATGTCGGTCAGATGCTCGACCTCGCGGCTGGGGAAACCGGCCGCTTCCCAGCCGGTGTGGCAGGACTGCACCAGCGCGTCGTACTTGGCGGCATGTTCCATCCGCTTCGGATTGGTGCCGTCGGGGGCGAAGCCGAAGCCGTATTCGAACAGCGGGATGGTCAGTTCCGGATGGTTGCTGACGCAGTGGTAGCACTCACGATTGTTCTCCATCGTGAGCTTCCAATTGCCCTTCTCGATCAGGTCCACCGTCTTGGCGATCTTGCAGTTCTTCAGATCGTGCGGAAGGATGTAGGGCTCGATGGCCGCCGCCATACGGTCGATATCGTCCGGCGCTTCCTCTGCCAGGCAGATGAAGATCAGGCCGCCGACGGACCGGATGTGGACCTTCTTCAGGTTCCGGCACTTGCGGTCGAAGTCGTTGCCCATATGCTCGGCGAACAGAAGCTCGCCATCCTGGCCGTAGGTCCACTGATGATAGCTGCACACCAGATTGCCAACCGAGGTCTTCTCCTGGAGGATGATGCGCGCTCCGCGATGGCGGCAGACATTGTGATAGGCGCGCAGTTCCATGTCGTCGTCGCGCATGATGATGACGGACGTCTTGCCGATATCCACCACCATCACGTCGCCCGGCTCCGCCACGTCAGGCTCCACACCCACGTGCAGCCAGTGGCGACCGAAGATGATCTCCATGTCCAGCTTGAAGATCTCCTCGCTGGTATAGAACGGGGCCTCCAGGCTATGCCCCTTCTTTCGACGCGTCAGCAGGGCTTCTATGGAAATCTCGGACGACATGGCGGTTGACCTTCTGCGGGAGTGGGGCCGTGTGTTCGTGGAACCGTTGAGCCTTGACCGGGCTGTTGCTATTTTCGATTCCACGACACACAGCCTGCCGCCCGCCGCGGTGCGTCGCGTTCTGGAATGCGACATCAACTTTAAAAAGGCCGACAGGCGTACCTGCCTTTTTGCGCAAGCCGGACTTTGACAATAGTCGTTTTGCGACATGTCGTAATTATTCAAGATCAATGTCTGTCCCGGTCCAGCAGGGGAGCGGCCGGCCGGCGGCCTGCCACCATCCCAAGAGGGCTGATCCGCATCCATAATGCCTCGTCACCACGGAACTGTCGCAGCGCTTTCCTATTTCTATGGAAGACGTTGAAGCATCTGCCTGAAAACCGATCAACATTCGCCGGCAGGGCGGGGTTTGGAAAAAGCTGTCGCAAATCCGATACGAATTGCCGCTCTGATGAAGGTTTTTTGCTTTCGGGGCCGGCATTCTTCCTCAATCAGCACTGATGCCATCAAAGAACCCGTTGGTTGGAAACGGCTTTCCGTCTCGATCCCGGAATGTGGCCCGGCATTCATCCAATGGATGCGGCGCCGTCGGCAGATCCTGTTTCCGGTCGGACGGAGGTGATCTTCCGGGCCATGTGGCCGCGTTCGCGCAACGCTTCGGCATGGCAAAGCCGGGCCGACAAACCAAATGGGTCCAAACAAACAAACGATAAGAGGAGGCTTCTTGATGAATATCTTCGGTAAAGCCTTGGGCGTGCTGCTTTCGGCGGCCATGACGGTCAGCCTGGGGGCTGCCGTGGTCGCCGCCCCGGCGCAGGCCGCCGAGAAGTCCATCAACATCGGCTGGACGGCCTGGGCCGACGCCGAGGCGGTGACCAAGCTGGCCAAACGTGTGATCGAGGAGCGGTACGGCTACAAGGTCGAACTGACCATGGCCGACATCGGCATCCAGTATCAGGGCATTGCCAGCGGCAAGCTGGACGCCATGCTGATGTCGTGGCAGCCGCTGACCCACAAGCCCTATCTCGACAAGGTCGGCAAGGACGTGGTCGATCTCGGCCCGATATACACCCGTGCCCGCCTGGGCTGGGTGGTGCCGGACTACATTCCGGTCGATCAGGTCAAATCCATCGAAGATCTCAAGAAGCCGGAGGTTCAGCAGAAGCTGGGCGGCAAGATCCAGGGCATCGATCCGGGGTCGGGGCTGATGCAGGCGTCTGAGAAGGCGCTGAAGACCTATGACCTGAAGGGAATGCAGCTGGTGTCGGCCAGCGACGCCGGGATGCTCGCCGCTCTGGAGCGCGCCATGAAGCGCAACGAGTGGATCGTCGTGACGAGCTGGAGCCCGCACTGGATGTTCGCCAACTGGAAGCTGCGCTACCTGGAGGATCCGAAGGGTGCGCTGGGCGGCCTGGAAAGCGTGAACGCGCTCGTCCGCAAGGGCTTCTACCAGGATCATCCGGAAATCTTCGAGTTCCTGAACCGGATGGTGCTGCCGATCGGCGATCTGGAGGCGATGATGCAGGAAGCCCGTCAGACCAGCTACGAGCAGGCGGTTGACAATTACATCAAGAACAACAAGGCCCGGATCGATTACTGGGTCACCGGCAAGCTCTGATCGGCAACCGCGCCACCGCCCTTAACGGCGGTGGCCGCCCCCCTTTCCCGCACAGTTCCTGGAGGCGGTCCGTTCAAAGCGCAGCTGCGTGACGGATGGCCGTCTCCAGCCATTCCGGTTCTCCGTCCTTCAACGACCGAGGTCGCCCATGAACTCGTCTGCTCACATGCAGGGCACCGTATCGGCCAGCGCCGTGATGTTGTCGTCTGAAGGACTCTGCAAGATTTATGGCGGTAACACCGCCCAGGCGTTGACCATGCTGCGCGCCGGCGTGGACCAGGCCGACATTCTGCGGGATACCGGCGCCACGGTGGCCGTTGCCGACGTGTCGTTCGGCCTGTCGGCCGGTGAAATCGTCACGGTGCTGGGCCGGTCCAACGCGGGCAAGTCCACCCTGCTCCGCATGGTGAACCGCCTGGTCGAACCGACGGCCGGGACAGTGTTCCTCAACGGGTGCGACATGGGAGGAATGAAGCCGGCCGAATTGGTGGCTGCCCGCCGCGACGCCATGGCAATGACGTTCGGCGCCGTGGCGCTGATGCCGAACCGCAGTGTTCTGGACAATGTGGCTTTCGGGTTGGAGATTGCCGGCTTGCGCCGGCGTGATCGGCGGGAACGGGCCATGGCCCTTCTGACCCAGATGGGGCTGGCCCAATTTGCCGCCCGGCGACCGCAAGAGGTCCCGTCCGAAGCACGGCTGCGGATCGGTCTGGCACGCTCCTTCATCGCCGATCCGCCGCTGTTGCTGATGGATGCGCCCTTCGCCGGGGTCGATCCCGTCCTGAGGCTGGAGCTGGAGACCGAATTCCTCGACTGGCAGCGAGTGCACCGGGCCGCCGTGCTGCTCACCACCCAGGATCCGGATGAGGCGATGCGGCTTGCCGATCGGATCGCCTTCATGGAGATGGGGCGCATCACGCAGATCGGCACCCCGGACGAAATCCTGGAGACACCGGCGAACGACCATGTCCGGTCCGCCTTCCAGGACATCGCGGACCGCCGTCGCCAGCGTTTGCGCTCCGCCCATCTGGAGGATCTGATTTCCCATTTCGAACGGACGGCGATGGAGGGGCTGGACATGGTGGGGTCGTCGGCGGGCGCGCTCGACGGCACCGCGCGTCAGCTGACCGGCATCATCGACCGCACCAACGAGCAGGCGGGCGCGACCGTCGTGGCGGCGGAGCAGATCGCCAGCAACGTCCAATCCGTCGCCGCATTGGCTGACGACACCTTCCGATCGCTGGAGGAAATCCGCCTTCGCGTCGACGATTCCGCCCGCATCGCCCAATCGGCGGTGGAGCAGGCCCGCAAGGCCGACGAGTCCGTGCACAGCCTGCGGCAGTCGGCCGAGGATATCGGCAATGTCGTGCGCATCATCGACCAGATCACCGGACAGACCAATCTGCTCGCTCTGAACGCCACCATCGAAGCCGCCCGCGCCGGCGAGGCCGGCAAAGGCTTTGCAGTGGTGGCGCAGGAGGTGCGTCAGCTGGCCAGCCAGACCGGCAAGGCGACGCAGGACGTCTCGATCCGGATCCAGGCGATGCAGGATGCGACCGGCAACGCCGCCCAGGCACTGCAAAGCATCACCGCGGTGATCGCGGAGATCAGCACCGTGTCGCTTGCCATCGCCCAGTCGATGCAGGCCCAGGCCGCCGCCTCCGCCACCATTCACGCCAGCATCGACCAGGCGGCATCGGGGGCGGGCGTGGTCGCCCGCAACGCCCGGCATGTCACCGGCGGTGCCAGCGACACCGAAAATGCCACCCGGCATGTCCTTTCCGCCGCTGCGGATCTGGCCGGCCAGACCGAACGGCTGCGCAGCAGCATCGAGCAGTTGCTGAACGGTATCCGCACCGGATGACCGGCAACGTCACCCTTATCGAGAGAATGTTGATCCCATGACCAATCCGCTGTTTCGTGTCGGTGAAGCCACCGTGTTCGCCAAGGAGGGCCAGTTCACCGACGCCATGCCGGAGATCGTGATCGGAACGGTCGATGGTCCGGCCGGCCACGCATTCGCCACCATGATGGGGCAGACCGCCGGTCACACCCGCATGTTCGCGGTGCGGGATTGCAACCAGATGGTCCGTCCGGCCACCATGATGGTGTCCAAAGTGACGATGAAGTCCAGCGCCTATGTCGACCTGTTCGGCGGCGTCGTCCAGGCTGCCACCGCCGATGCCGTGCTGGACTGCGTCATCGAAGGCGTACTGCCGCGTGACGGGATCAACGACCTGTGCATCCTGGTGATGGTCTGGATCGATCCCCGCTGCCCCACCGATCCTAATCTCGACCGTGCCGATCTCTACCGCACCAATTACGAGGCGACCAAGATCGCCATCGGCCGGGCGATGCGGAATGAGCCGACCATCGACGAACTGATCGAAAAGCGGCACACGGTCCGGCATTTCATGTTGGATCCGCAGGAGTAACCGGCCGGCCCGACGCGGCAGGCCAGA
>NZ_CAMLJP010000001.1 GCF_946480385.1 uncultured Azospirillum sp. | reverse complement strand
AAACGGTGGGCGCTTTCAACCGAAACGCCTGGGCGAATTCGCCGAAATACGCAGCATGTGGGCCGTGATCGCCACCCGATCAGCGTCGACGGCAACCCGATCGACGACAAGGTCGGTTGGGAGCAACGAAAGCAGTGATTTGGACAAGGAAACCGGGGCTCTGGAGGAAAAAGCGCTCCTTCTATGTACTCATCCTCGCTTCGATCTGCATCGGGAATGCGGATGGGTCCCTTCCTGATGTCGTTTGACAAAAGGACAGGAAACCGACAGAAGATCAGCCGGTTTCCGGAGGGGAGCATCGGTTGAGGCTTCTGGAAACCGCCCATATTTTCATGGCGATCACGGGCGCACCGAATTACTCCCGAGCAATCAGACCAAGCTTTATGCCGAGTTTCGTAGCCCATACCGATAAATAATCCTCGTCGGCGAGTCGGTCACGGCAACGAAGGACCCTAGGCAAACGTCTCACCGCGACCAAATCACTCCAATCCGTCACTCTACCCATGTCCCAATGCCCGCCATTGTCCACCAACCCATTCAAGAGCGCGGCAAGGTGTACTTCCATCTCCTGAAAGGAGCAGGGACGGCGGTAGGTCAAGGCGAGGCTTGACAGGGCATGCTCGCCGGAGTGATCGACGGTCATCAGCACCAGCGGGACCCCGGCCTTGGGTGTGAAGAGCGCGATCAGGCAGGAGCGGCGGTACCGACCAGTTAGGGAAAACGCCCTGCCCGGCTTCAGGAGGCACAGTGAACTGGCGACGTGTATGGTCGGCAGCGCGTCCGCCATCAGCCGGATCACCGTCATCATCGGTTCCAGTTCCCCTACCCCGTCCGGTTCGGCGGGCTCCAGCAGATGAAATTCGATTGGTGGAAGGGCGTCGGAAGAATCCTCCTCGGCGACGCTGACAGTGATACGGAACCGGCGCGGATGCCCGCGGTCGCGCGACAGCCGGGATGGCGCCCGCTCAACCGATTCATCTGGAGCATCGGAAGTCGGGCGTGCCTCAAGCACTACACGGTGGATAGGAATCAGGCGGTCGAATGTCCCCAACTTGGCCGGAACATGGAGCGCTGTCTGACGGACGTTGGTTCGGCTGCCGGTGCCCGTGATGTCGATCTCCGGATGATGGGCATTCACGGGCTCTGCCGTCGTAGCGTTAGCGTCCTCGCCCTGATGGTATGACCTGGTGCCGACTGGGCGGAACAGTTTGGTTTTCCGGATGGTCGGGTGCGAATAGCGAAGCACATCACAAGGAAAGCGCTTGCCGGTCATCGACAGGATCTCAAGAACCAGAATCGTCCCTTCCCATTCAACGGCACGTATCGTCCAGCGGGAGTTAAGCAGGTGGGGCGGGGTGATGCTCACGTATTCCTGCCCCGCCGTCCGGTCACAGACGCTGTCCCAAGAACGGCGGCCTTCCGGATCGACGGCAATCCAGGCGAACTCGCTCACAAAGGCCTCGGATAGGCAGGAGCGAGGCATTCTCTTGGTAAAGCGCAGATGAAGGTCCGATTGAAAGCCGGGTTCTTCGGGGCAATAAAACTCCATGATTCCGCCCGGACACATCAGGGCGTTGGCCATGGTCTTGTTGTGCAGGAACAGGTAGCGGACCATCTCAATGGTTGGCACTAGGATTACCCGTTCGCCCTGCCGGTAGCGCAGCAAACGCTGAATGCCGCGGCGGCGCCCGCCGAAGGAATAGATCTCGGGTGGAATTGCGGCTGTCGTTACCTCCTCCCCAGCCCCGACATCGTCAATCCTTAACGGCATGGTATGACCAAAGCGCGGAACGGTAGAGCGATAGCCTCCGATAAAGGCGTAGCCGGGTGCAAGTAATGGCAGAAGACCGATCGGCAACCACCATTTCTTCAAGGCGCCAGTGCCAATGTCGCTGGTGACGGCGCAGACCTGCCATTTGTGATCCACAGTCTCCCGGAATCCGGCCAGCCAGTAAATTTCCAGGTCGCCTAGATGCTCGAGAAACTGCGCCACCAGTGTCATGATTTCGCCCGCGTTCGCCCCAGTACAGCCATCTGCTGAGCATCGGCAACGTCAGCCTCTTCGATAGAGGGAAAATCATCTGACTGCTGCATTTCTCACAAGCTTCTCTGTACCTCCTGGCTCCGGCACCCCTACTTTCCCATCAAGAACAATGGTCGGGGCGTATCGCGTGCGGTCGCTTACCCTCCGCGAGGCATCGTGGGAACAGTCGACCAAGCCAGGACGGGAAGAGTTTCCAGTAGCAGATCGAACAGAATATGTTGCAAGGGATGGATCGGCGGACCTGCGAGGTTCGTCATCGCTCGCAGCCAGCCGGTGCTCCCCGCCTCCGGCAGCACCGACCGGATCGGACCCACGAACCCGACGTAGGCCTCACACAGCATCCGATGATCCACCCGTGTCGGCCCCTTGGTTAGTCCCCTTGCGGCCAAGGCGTCGAGGCGGGTCGACGCTGTCGTCTCCGCCGCCAGTGCCGACAACACCCGGTGAGAGCGACGGGCGATGTCCAGGAGCAAGGCGGCGCACGGACGGTGCCGCGCCCAGGCCGGAATGGGCGTTTCAGTGAGGTCAGACATCGCTGCCGCCGGGATCAGGCCCTGGACATCGTCTAGCCGACCCGCTGCATCGGCAATGGATAACGGAATGGCATGCTCCGGGCAGACCATCACGCCGGGCAACTGATGTGCCCGTCGCCAATAAGGTTCGCCGAACCGTTCGACATCCTCCGCCAGGCACACCACGCAAGCGCGCAGGACGGCTGGGAAATGGGCGGGGTTGGCGGCGATGTCCCAACCTGCGTCGATGCGCTCGGCGTCGGGATGGATCATTCCCCTCAATATGGCGTGACGCACCGGTGCCGGCTCATAGGCCACGCAGTAGGGGTAAAAGGTGTTGGAGAGCGCCAACCGCTCAGCCGTCAAGCCCCGGTCCGACGGCAGACGACGGGCGAGTTCCCCGAGACGTCCAACCGAGACCGGCGTCAGGCGCACAGTCCGGCTACCGAATAGCTCGATCAGGGTCTCCTTCACGCTGTTGGATGCGGTGTGCCGATGATAACGCGCCACCACGCTGTACAGCGTTTCGTCTGGATAGATAGCCGGGAAGTAGGCCAGCATCCCGCCCTCACGCGGCGAAATCCGCCAGCGGCGGCTTCACCACCCCGGCATCAAGGAAGATGGCGTAGGCGGAGCGCTCCTCAGTCTTCGCCCGTGCCGCGAGCGAGCGCAAATCGTCGGCGTCGAGCGGTGGCGGATCGACCTTCTGTTTCCGAACGCTCCGCCGCTTCACCGGGCGCATTTCCGGTCCACGATCCTGGAGCTTGCCGGCGATCCGGCCGATCACGTCGATGGGGTTAAGGCCCGGCGCTTCGGCAAGGATCTCGGACAGGATACGCTCGCCAATGTCAGGCGCCAGGCCGAGCGTTCCCATCGCTTGCAATAGCGCTCCCCGATCCCCATCGCTAACCGGCGTGGTTGGCATTGGAGCAGCCGCACGTGATGACGCGGCTGAAGCGGCGAAAGTGGCCAGCCGTGCCGTCGCATCGACGATCGTCTGCTGGACCAAGTCGTGCAGCGGGCTGAGATCGTCGAACATGACCAGAGTCTTGGCGTTGTTGGTCCGCAATGCCTCGATCATCGGAGCTACCAGTGCGAAGTTTTCGCCGGCGACGTGGCGAAGCAGCCCAACGTCCAATTTTTCGTCGCGGCTGCGCATGACGCCGAGCTGCATGGCATGGACCTGGGCCAGCATGAACAGCTTCACCACCAGATCGACGATCCCTTGCGTCTCCTGGTAAAGTACATGCCGGATGTCGTCGGTCAGCGGGGTGTGTTCCCGCGTCCACTGGAAACTCCACATACGCTCGACGAAGCCGTCCCAGGCCGGGCCGGGTGGCAGCCGTTCCCAAGTCAAGCTGCCCATGCCGCTTGCACGGCGCGCCTGACGGAAAGCGCTTTGCAGCAGCGGAACGGCGGCCAGCGTGCCGATGATCATAACCGGGATGCCGATGGTGTTGACCAGCGTCACCAGAAAATTCAGCAGATCGTCGCGACTCGCCCCCGGCGCCTGGCGCAGATGCTGGATTTCATCGACGACCAAGACGCCCAGCGCGTGCAATTCGACGACGTAGGCCATGCGCGCCATCATCTCGTCCACCCCGTGGCGGGTGGAGCCGTATTTACGCTGGTAACGGGTGCCGAGCAGGCGGTCCATCGCGGCAAAGAAATTGATACAGAGCTGTTTGGGTGACCCCTTGTAGGGGCAGTCCAGCTTCAACCAAACCACCTGCTTTAGGCTGAACGGCCGGGAATGCTGGACGATCTGGGGGTAGAGGGACAGCACCCGTTCGATGCCCCGGCTCTTGCCGATGCCTGAGCAGCCGACGATGGCAAAGCCGTTGGCGGTCGGCTCGATCGAGTGACGAACGACCGTGTCGAGGTCGCACTGTTCAAGACGCTCATGGGCGTTCTGCAACCGGCGGATATAGTGGCCGTTGGCCGGGTTGCGGGCGAGATAGCCCTGGCGGATCAGCATTGAGAACCGCGCCTCCAAGACCAAATGGCGGTCGAGCGGGTCGAAGTAACGCCCCAGCCGCTGAACACAATGGGCGCGCAAGTGGGCGGGAAACCGCCGCTCCGCCTTGTCGAACTGGGGCAGATCGGTCAACTGCCCCAGAGCCTCCGCCGTCGACAGGATGGGCGGCAACCGCTCAATGAACGGGTTGTCGCGGTACTCCGGCAGGGTCAATGGTTCGTCAGCGTTGTCCATCGTCATCCGGCTTCCTTGTCAGCAGGGCGCGGATTTCCGCGGCAGTGGGCAGGCTGTAATCCTCAGCGATCGGTTGCGGCACGATGGGAACCACGTTCCCGCCGGGCGGCGTCTTGGCCGGAGGGGATCCGAACCGGAAAGCTTCACGCTCCTGGTTCTCGCGGCGCTCTTGCCGACGGTTGTCACGAATGGCCTTCAGCTTGCCTCGGTCGCTGTCCGTTCCCACCGGTGACGCAATCTGCTTCGCCTCGGCGGCGGCAACGATGCCCTTGACCGACTGCATCAGATCGACGCGGCCTTGCAGCGCCTGGGGCTGGTGGGCGTTCTGGACCCGGCGTTCCTCCTGCCGGACTTGGTCGATCTCCCAAAGGGTGCGGTCGCGGTAGGCCCCGCTGCGGTCGGTCATGACGCAGGGAATGAAGCGGATGCGACCGCCATCCATGTCGTGCAGGTAGACCTCGTTCAAACAGCGCGGATCGTAGGACACCCGCACGGTCCAGTTCCCCCGCTGGCGAGCACGCTCGAACCAATGCTCGGCCATCGCCTTGGTACAGGTATAGAAGCAGCCGTAGAAGCGGATGCCATATGGGGTAACGATGGCAGCATCCGATGGTAGCACGCTCTGCCTGACCAGATCGGACGGATAAGCGCGTAGTTGGCCACTCCGCCGCGCCAAGCCCCATTCCCACAGCTCGATAGGGATTCCCTGGACCTCTTCGGCGATCATCTGGGCATCCCGCGGGTATCCGCGGATCAGGTGCTGCGTATTGTAGTAGCGCACACACTGGATAATGATGGCGGTGAACTCGTCGATGTCGAGCGTGCCGTCGAGGCGATAGTCGCGGGCGCCGCGCTGCTGGAAATCCCCTTCGATGTAGCCGGGCGTATAGGCGCGGAACCGCGCCGGCAGCAGACGGAAGCGCTGTTCGACAATGCCTTTCCAATCAGCCCGATAGGGAGCGGTGTTCTCGATCTCAACGTGGAAGTTCTGGATCAGCGTCTCCACGGCGGAGCCGATCATTTCGCCGCGATCGCCCAGTAGCCGGTCGGGCATGTGGTGGCAGGGCCAGTCGGCCTCGCCGATCTCGATGCCGAACGACCGACAATAGGCCACCTTGTCAGTGGCGGCGTTGGCAATCGCCATCATGGCCCCGACCCAGGACGGCCCTTCAAAGCCGACGTAGAGACCGGTGATCATACGACTGAACACGTCGATGACGACGTAGAGCACCGGACGGCCAACGAGCCGCCGCCGGTTGAGCCGAGAGACGAGGTAGACGTCGGCGATCGTCGCGTCGATCTGGTAGCGGGAACCGGGGCCGAAGACTTCGCCAGTAGAGGTACTGAGCAGCGCCCGCAAATCCTTATCGTAGATCCGGGCCGTGCGCCGCTGGCGCTCGATGCGGAAGACGTCGTTGTCCTTTTCGAACCAGTAGCGGAACTGGCGCAACGTCGGCAGGTCTGCGCGAACGATGGCCTTCTGCCGACCGGTGTCCTCGTCCAGCCGAAGATCGGTGAAGTGGTCATTGACCAGTGCGTCGTAGCAGCCGGCCATGTCGAGCCGGCGGTTGACGGCAAAATGGCGTGTCACCGTATCGCGGAACAGGCGGCGCATGTCGGCGTCCACATTGACGCCGACGATGCCGGTAGCGCTGACCCGGCCACGCTTCTTTTCGGATGCTGCCTTGGTCTTACCCCGCCCGCCACAACGGTCGTAGTCGGGCAGAAGTGCATTGGGTGACATGCCGCGCTGCCAGAAACGTCTGAGCAGACGGTAGAGGGTGAAGCGGTTGGAGCCCGTCTCGGCGATGACCCGCCGGACCAGGAGCGCCCGCCGATCGGAGTAGAAAATGTCCGGCTGTTCGGTCAGGAGCGGACGGATCAGGGTCCAGGCAGCGTCACGGCGAGCCCGATGACCTTCGGGGATCGTGGGTTCGGCCAGCGGGGCCAGCCAGGGATCGTCGGTAACATCGGCTAGCAGAGTGTCGGATCGCAGCCGGTCGATCTCCTCCGAAGACCGGAACACCGGCATCGCCGTATCGTCGGCGATGTCGATTAAAAAGCCGCCCCGGCCGAGGGGGTCAAGCCATAGCACTCGTTCAGTGCGGGATTCTGCGACGAACGACAGCAGCGCGTTAATGCGGAGGACGGTCATGCCGATTGCCTGTCCTGACCGGACACGGCTGGTCGCAGCCACGTCAGCGGAGCGTCGTAGTCAAGGGGCTGCATCAGGTCGCAGACCACAACCCTCGTGACAATGAGGTGGCGGATCAGCATCAGGGCGGTTGCCGGCGGCATGCCCAGCCGAAGGTCCATCTCGGCGCAAAACTGGTGGAGCGTCAGGTGGGCGCGCATTGGCACCTCCCGGGCGATCAGCGCAGCCTTCTCGGCGTAATAGCCAGGGTAAGGTTGCGCCAAGTCGGCAACCGAGGCGCAGTTGTGGATGCGTCCGATGTTCTCGGCGTAGGTCGCAGGAATATCGGCGTCGGTGACGATGCCCCAATCGACACCCTGTTCGCCCCAATAGCGGCGCTCGATCTCCTGCTTTTCGATGACCCGCTCATCCTCGAGCTTGTCGGCCGGCTTCACCGAGCGCGCAATCAGGACGCGTCGCCCCTCACGCATCACGTCGCACAGGAAGTCGGTCGTCATGACCAACGGGGTCCGGGTCGCGGTGTCACGGGGATGTTGGACGCCGATCCGCTCGGCGATGGCTTGGGTTACAGCGCGGTCGAGGGGGAACTGCTCGCGGATATCGAGCACCGAGGACGACCAGTCTAGGATGTAGAAAAGGTCGCGTTCTATATCGGATAGCAGATGATGGACGCGGCCGGTCTTCAGGCCATGAGGCCGGTGCGTGCGACCGATCGACGGCACGTCCTGGACAGTGAGCCACGGCTTGTAATCCGCGCCGGCCCCGGTGCCGCGTCCCTCCGCGTAGAAGCGGGAGATCCTGCTCTCGTCGAAGCTGTGCCGGCGGCGCCCCATGCCATCCCCCCGGAAGCGGACTACCTCTTTCGATAGTACGCAAATTCCGAGCGAGCGCAAGCTCAGCTAGGAGCAGACATTTTTGCCTAAGTGCAGACTATTTTGTCTGGGTGCAGACTTTTTTGTCGTCTCACATTTGTCTCAGTTCTGCCACGGGAAACACCCTCATTCATAATTTCCTAACCATAAGTGTTAGTACGCGATTAAGGCTAACGGACGAGCCTGCGGAACAAGGCGATACCCATAAAGCGGAGTTCCAAAATGGCTACCACCAACACCGACGGCACGATCCAGGTCACCTTCGCGGTCAATGCCTGGGGCACGCCCGCGGACGGAAAATGGCCGCATTTTCAACTGCTTTTGGACGGTACCAGCATCGGCGAGGCCACCGTCTCCTCCGCCACCCAGTCGCGTTACGTCTTCACCGCCAACGTGCCGGCCGACAAGGCGCACGCGCTGCAGCTGGTCTATGACAACGACGACACGGTTAACGGCGTGGACCGCAACCTGTTCGTCAAGTCGTTCGAGGTGAACGACAGCACCATCCTGTCGATCGACCCGTCGGTCAAATACGACACCGGCAAAATCGATGGCCTGAACGTCATCGGCGGACAGACCGAGATGTATTGGCCGGGCGCGCTGAACGTGCCGCTGCCCGCCACGATGTTCTCGTCCGCCGCCACGTCCCCGGATGCGGAAACCGCCGCCAGCATGACCACGACCATCAAGGTCAAGGCCTATGGCATCAGCGCCGGCGGACAGGCCCCGCACTTCAAGCTGCTGGTCGACGATCAGGTGGTGGGTGACGCCTGGGTCAGCGCGACCTCGGCCACCGACTACACCTTCACCGCCAAGGTGGATCCGAACGAGGCCCACAAGATCCAGGTCTGGTACGACAACGACGCCACCGTGAACGGCATCGACCGCAACCTATTCGTCAAGTCGATCAACATCGACGGCCAGACCATCGCCTCGACCTCCAGCATGGCGTCCTACGACAAGGGCCCGGTGGACGGCAAATATGTCGTCGGCGGCCAGGAGGCCCTCTATTGGGGCGGCGCCCTGACCTTCGGCGTGCCGGAGGAATATTTCGGCGGCGCCTATGTCCCCCCGCCCCCGCCGCCGCCGAGCAAGGCGGTGGACATCGTCGTCAACGCCTACGGCACCTCGGCTGGCGGACAGGCGGCGCATTTCAAGCTGCTGGTCGACGGGCAGGTGATCGGCGACGCCAAGGCCGCCGCCACCACCGCCGCCTACAAATTCACCGCAAACATCGACCCGACCAAGGCCCACACCGTCCAGGTCTGGTACGACAACGACGCCACCGTGAACGGCGTCGACCGCAACCTGTTCGTCAAGTCGGTCGCCATCAACGGCCACACCGTCGCCGCCACCGACAGCATCGTCACCTACGACAAGGGCGTGGTTGACGGCAAGGACGTGGTCAAGGGCCAGGAAGGGCTCTATTGGGGCGGCGCCCTGAACGTCAAGGCCGGCGCCGATCTGTTCGGCGACGCCCCGGTCAACCAGACCCCGGTCCCGACCGCTCCGACCAAGCCGGCCTTCTATGTCGCCGCCAACGGCAAGGATAGCTGGTCCGGCAAGCTGGCGGCCCCCAACGCCGACGGCACCGACGGCCCCTTCGCCAGCCTGGAGAAGGCGCAGGCCGCCATGCGGGCCAGCTCGACAATCGACACCACCTATGTCCGCGAGGGCACCTATCACCTGACCAAGACGCTGGAGCTCACCTCGCTCGACAACGGCCACAGCTTCCAGAACTATCCCGGCGAGAAGCCGGTGCTGAGCGGCGGCGAGGTGGTGAAGAGCTTCACCAGCGAGGGCAACGGCCTCTATTCGGCCAAGCTCGCCACCGCCAGCAACCTCGACCTGGTCGTCGGCGACGTGCGTCAGCATCTGGCGGAGAAGTTCGCCTATGACGCCGCCGACGTCACCAGCGGCTGGCATTTCGCCGATGCGGCCTCCGGCGGGCCGAGCGGCTGGTACATCCGCTCCCACGGCACCGACGTGACCAGCACCGACATCCAGCCGAACACGCTGATCCAGGTGATGGACGCCGAGCGGCTGGGCGACACGCTGACCGGCATCGCCAGCTTCAACGCCTCCACCCGCACCATCATGCTGAAGAACGGCGCCTCCCTGCCGTTTGCGGAAGGCACCACCTACAAGCTGCTGAACAACGCGTCCTACGTCGATCAGGCCGGCGAGTTCGCGTGGCGGTCGACCGACGGCAAGCTGCTCTACAAGGCGGCCAGCTCCGGCTTCGTCTCCAGCGGGGTCGAGGTGCCGCGGCTGGGCACGCTGGTCAAGCTGAACGGCGCCAGCGACGTGACCATCGACGGGCTGACCTTCAAGAACACCATCACCGGCGGCGACGCCCTGCTGCTGACCAATGCCGACGGCAACCACATCAGCGACAACAGCTTCCTGAACGTCGGTTCGGCGATCAAGCTGACCGCCGGCTCCTCCAACAACCAGATCGCCCACAACACGCTGAACCATATGGCCGAGAACGGCATCGAGATGGATGGCCGCAGCAACGGCAACAGCATCTATGCCAACACGATCAGCAACATCGGCGAAGTGCGCAAGGCGGTGGCCGGCATCATCGGCACCGGGGTGGACAACAACCTGATCTCCAACAACGACATCGACCACAGCGCGCGCTACGGCATCTCGTTCAAGGATTACGGCGGCACCACCAACACGGTGAACCACAACAACATCATCCAGTACAACCACATCTCCTACACCGGGCTGGAGACCGCCGACGACGGCGCCATCGAGATCCTGGGCCGGTCCAGCGCCAACACCGGCATGGTCATCCAGGGCAACTGGATCGAGCACGCCAACGGTCTGGCCACCAGCGCGCAGGATACCTGGATGTATGGCCAGAAGGGCTTCGGCATCTATCTGGACGACATGGCCGGCGGCATCACCGTCAAGGACAACTTCATCAAGGATGCCGACTGGGCCTCGGTGCAGATCCATGGCGGCGACAACAACGTGGTGACCAACAACTTCTCGGTCATCGCCAACAACAAGGAAGACTTCATCCGCATCGAATGGCAGCCGGTTCACGGCACCGCCGGCGATCCGCACAACAACACGATCACCAAGAACGTGGTCATGGGCACCCTGCCGCTCGACGACTATACCGAGCTGCTGAGCGCCAACGACTTCGTCATCGACAACAACCTTGTCTACAACGTGCCGAAATACGGCGATCACGATGTGATTGGCAAGCCGATGTTCACCAACGCCTATTGGGGCGACTATTCGCTGCAGGCGTCCTCGCCGGCCTTCGCCATGGGCATCCACGACCTCGCCTGGGCGAAGATGGGCGCCGACGGCGTCGCCGCGGTCGGTCTGGAGCATTTCTGGGACGCCGTCTGACCAAAGCCCGGATACGGCGCATCGGAGGTACGCCTTCGACGCGCCGGCCCCGTTGCATGGGCGGGGCCCGTTTCGCTCGATGATCGGGCGGCGCGGGCTCCGCCCATCTGCGTTTTGGAGGAACCCGCTTCGGACTTTCCGCTGCTTGGCTCCCGCACTGCAGCGCACCATATGCAGGCCACGCCCCCGGTGACGGAGCGGGGCGCATCTTCCTTTCAGACCAGACGAGCCGAGACCGTTTTCCGATGACGCAAGCGACGAGGAGCGCAGGGACCTTGGCGAGCCTCCTGGGAGGCGGCCTTCTGCTGTGGACCGCCTGCATGGCGGCGCCCGCCTGGGCGCAGGAGGAGTTGAGGCCGAAGTTCGGCCCGGACGCTGTGCCGATCACCCGGTCCAGCGACTATGTCCGCACCGCCGCAGCGCCGGACTATTGGGCGCTCAGCCCCTATTACGTGCCGCAGACGACCGGCGCCTCCTGCTCGCTGGCCAGCGTGACGATGATGCTGAACGCGCTGCGCGGGCTGCCCGCCTTGGCCTCGGAACGGCTGGTGACGGGCAGGCAGCTGCTCGACCGGCTCGACGACGACCACTGGCGCGCCGCCACTGCCGACGACGGCGAAGGCGTCTCGTTCGGCGAGCTGATCGACTATGTCCGCCGCAGCCTCGCCGCCTACAACATCGACGCAGAGGTGGAGGTCTGGCGCCCGCGCGATGCCTCTCCCGCCACGCTGGCCGAGTTGCGCCGCATCCTGGCCGGGAACGAGCGCAGCGCCGACGACATCATCCTGCTGGCCTTCGACCAGGGTACGCTGACCGGCGACGTCGGCGTCGGCCATGTCGCGCCGCTGGGTGCCTATGACGTCGCGACGAAGCGTGCGCTGGTGATGGACCCCGACCGCACCTGGTACGTGCCCTATTGGACCAGCGACGCCCGTCTGCTGGACGCCATGCTGAAGCCGGACCGCGCCGATCCGGAGGGCAGCGGCCTGATCCGCATCCGCAGCCGCCGGGTGTCCGGCTGACCTCCGTTCATTTCACCTCCTGGCTGCTCAGGTCGGAGGGGTTCTGCGAGCGCGTCGGTTCGTTCGGCTGGTCGGGCTCGCTCGCCCACTGATTGGGGCGCGGCACCGGGGTGCCGTTCAGGTCGGGCGGCGCCCTGCGCACGGCGGCGAGCGCCTGCTGCAACTCGCTGCTGCCGGTGGCGGGGGAACTGGACGCGTCGGGCGGCCGGGTGCCTTGCGGCGTGGGGTGTGGATCCTGGCTTTTCTGAACCCCGGCATCGCGCGCAAGGGCATCGCCGGCGGACTCCTTCGACCCTGATTCCACCGGAGCCGCTCCAGCCTGTCCCGATTGGGCCTGTCCGGATTGGGACTGCTGCGGAGGCTGTTGCTGATCCGCCTGCTGTGCGGCGACGCCGAGCAGCGGCAGGCCGGACAAGAGCCCCGACAGGAGCAGGGCGGCGGCGATCTTGCGCATGGCGCATCCTTCCTTTGGGCGACCGTCGGGGGAATCCGTCGGAGCACGGCGTGCGGCGGCACCAATCGGCCTTTGGCGCGTTGTACCGGGGACGGAGTCCGGCTTCTGCCGTCCGGTCCCAGCCCATCAGGAACACCGACAATGCCCAGCGAGTTCCCGTTCTCCCCCACCTCCATCTCCACTGCCATCTCCACGGCGCCGCCTTCGCTGCCCGACCGCGCCGAGCGGCGCAGCGTCGGCGTGGTGGTGGAGCGGCGGCGCGTCGATAACCCCTGGATCGAGGCGCGTTGGCAGCCGGTGATGCTGGTCCCGGCCGACCCCACCCTGCCGGACTGGAGCGTGCTGGCCGAAGGGCCGGACTGGACCCGCCATTACGCCGGCACCGCCGAGATCTCCCTGTTCCCGACCGAGGCGGAGAACTACAAGCACAACCTCGACGGCGGCAGTCCCAGCGCCTACGTCATCCTGCGGCCGGGCGGCCCGGCGCCGGGCATCCGGCTGCTGGCCGTCACCGCCGACCCTGGCGAGATCGACGCCCATGCCGAAGCCGGCGACGACGTGATCGAGGCGCTGCCGCTGCCGATCCCGCTGGTGCTGTGGATGGACGGCTTCGTCGCCCGCCATTTCATCGAGCGCCCCTTCCACAAGCGCAAGCGCGACCGCGCCGACCCGGAAGCCCTGGCGCTCCGCCGCCGCACCGGGGGGCCGCAGCATGACTGAGCGGATGGAGGAGGAGACCGGCTTCCTCGGCCGCTGGTCGCGGCTGAAGCGCGAGGCGCGGCGAGAGGAGCCGGTCGCCGAGCCGGTGGTGCCGGAGGCGCCCGTCCTGCTGCCGGCGGAAGCGGCCGAGGCCGAGGTCGCCGAGGAAGAGTTCGTCGAGGAAGAGGCGCCGGAACTGCCTTCGTTGGACAGTCTGGATTCCGGCAGCGACTACACCGGCTTCCTCCGCCCCGACGTGCCGGCGGAGCTACGCCGCCAGGCCTTGAGGAAGGCATGGTCCAGCGACCCGGTCATCGCCGGGTTTCGCGGCTTCGCTGAATATGACTGGGACTACAACGCGCCGGGCTATGGCGCCCTGCTGCCGACCGACGACATCGCCCGCCTGCTGGACGCCGTGCTGCCGGACGAGAAGCGGGAGGAGGAAGAGGTGGTTGAGGAGGTGGTGGTGGCTCAGCAATCCGTGGAAGCAGAGGATTTGCCGACCTTGCCCCCTCCCCAACCCTCCCCCGCCCTCGGCCGGCCTGAGCCGGTCCGATCGCGGGAGAGGGAGTTAAGTGCCAGAGCAGCGGAGTTCCCTCTCCCGCCAAAGGCGGGGGAGGGTTAGGGAGGGGGCAATCGGCGCTCTCTCAAATACACCGCCCGCCATCGACCTCCAGGCACACGCCGGTCAGGAAGCTCCCTTCGTCGGAGCACAGGTACAGCGCCGCGTTGGCAATGTCGCCCGGCGTCGACAGGCGCCCCAGCGGGATGCTGCTGCGGAACTGTTCGCGGCGTTCCGGCGTGTCCTGGCCCATGAAGCGGTGGAGCATGCCGGTCTCGCCCGCCACGGGCGCGATGGCGCAGACGCGGACATTGTCGGCCGCCAGTTCCGCCGCCATCGACTTGGTCAGGGTGATGACCGCGCCCTTGGAGCCGTTGTACCAGGTCAGGTTCGGCCGGGGACGCAGCCCGGCGGTGGAGGCGATGTTCAGGATCACGCCGCCGCCCTGGGCGCGGAACACCGGCACGGCGTGGATGGCGCTGTGATAGATCGACTTCACGTTGACGGCATAGATGCGGTCGAAGGTGGCCTCGTCCACGTCCAGCATCGAGCCGTAGCGGTGGGTGTAGCCGGCATTGTTGACCAGGATGTCGAGCCGGCCGAACTCGCCGAGCGCCGCCGAGACGATGGCCTCGTAATCCTCCCCCACCGCGACGTCGGCGCGGACGGCGAGCGCCGTCTCGCCCAGGCTGTCGGCGACGCGGCCGGCGGCCGCCTCGTCCAGATCGGCGACGATGACGCGGGCTCCTTCGGCGGCGAAGCGGCGGGCGATGCCCTCGCCGAAGCCCGATCCCCCGCCGGTGACGACGGCGACCTTGTCAGACAAACGCATGAGCGGTTCCTCCCCGGCTGTTGCGCGGCCGTTCGGCGCGCGGACTCCGTACAACAGGGAACCGGCGCCATCGGCCGCATCGTGGACGCGGCGATGAACGCATGATAGCGCGAAGCCGCCCGGTGGGGCAGTCGCCATCATCCGCTACATCCAATTGGGGAGATATAGGAGAAAATGGCGCGAGTGACGGGACTTGAACCCGCGGCCTCCGGCGTGACAGGCCGGCGCTCTAACCAACTGAGCTACACCCGCGCGATGGCTCCCGGTGCTGGACTCGAACCAGCGACAAGCGGATTAACAGTCCGCTGCTCTACCAACTGAGCTAACCGGGAACGGAGGCCCGCCTTATATGGCCGATGACGAATCCTGGCAAGCGGAAAAACGCAAAGCCCCGCATTTTTTCCGGACGGGGCTGGTTTCGCGCCCCTGGCCTGTGACAACGCGCACCGGGCGCAGCCATGGGTTGCCGCCGCGCAGGCTTGCTCTTGACAGTTCGGGGCTTCTCAGGCTTCTTCTCGCCTCCCCACCCCACCATTGCCGCAGGCCCCGATGTCCGAGGTCGTCCCCTTCGCCGCCGCCCGCGAGGCGCTGCTCGCGCGCCTGACCGAACAGCTGCCGCCTTCGTCGGAATGGGCGGGCCGGCTGATGCTGATGCCGGAGGGGCGCCGTGTGGAACCGATGCCGGCGGCCGAGGCGGTGGAGTCGCTGCGCGCCTTCCGCGCCGGGCTGGGCGAGGCGATCGGTGCCGCCGCCTGCTCGGTCGGCGGGGTGTGGGTCGGGCGGGAGGATTGCCTGGACTGGGACGGGCTGCTGGCGCCGCTGGCGGTCTCCGCCGCCTATGTGGTCGGCCGCACCCAGTCGGCCGGCGGCTTCGCCGCCGAGCTGTTCCGCTGCAAGGACGCACTGGCCGGCTGGGGCGTGCGCGGCCTGCGCGGCGAACCGGCGGTGGCCCGCGCCGCCGGCTATGCCGTTGTGTCGGTCAGCCGCCGTCCGGACGACAACGAGATCGTGCTGGACCGGGTGATGGACACCTTCGCCTTCGTCATGCGCAGCCTGGGCGAGCCGACGGTGGCCGCGGCCGACATGGACCGCCGGCTGGTCAAACGCGCGGTGCCGCTACGGCGGTGATGGGGGCGGTGAGGGGCGCGGTCAGGCGCCCTGCCCCAGCGCACAGCGCGCCGCGGCCAAATCCCACGCGGCGCAGCCGACGCTCTTGAACAGGCGCGGACGGCCCGGCGTGGCGCGGCCATCCAGCGCATCGACCAGCGATTTGACGGTGCCCCACTCCACCCCGGCCTGGATGAAGTCGCCGGCCTCGTGGTGGGCGCCGGCGGGGTCGTCGACGAACAACTCGCTGCCATGGACGGCGGTCGGGCCGAACTCCACCATGTCCGGCTTGAAGGCGCCGACGCCGACCAGCAGGCGGTCCGGGCGCGGCGCCTCGTCATAGATGGGCGACAGGCTGGTGGTCAGCGCGATCACCACCTCGGCCGCCGGATCGACCGGACCGCTCATCGGCCGCAACTCCACCCCCTGCCCGTCCTGCCTGGCGCAGAAGGCCGTGGCCGTCTCCAGGCTGCGGCTGTGGATGTCGATGCGGATGCCGGGATAGAGCGATGCCAGCGCCGCCACATGGCCGGCCGACTGGGTTCCGGCGCCGAGCAGCGCGACATGGCGCGGCGCCGGGGCCAGCGTCCGGATCGCCAGCATCGACACGGCGGCGGTGCGGCGCGCGGTGACGGTCGGGCCGTCCAGGATCACCTGCGGCGCGCCGGTCAGGGCGTCGAAGGCGCTGACCACGCCATGGATGGTCGGCAGCCCGCGGGCGCCGTTGCCGGGATTGACGTTGACCAGCTTGTGGATGGCGATGTCCGCCGCCGTTGCCGGCATCGACAGCAGCACGCCGCCGTCAGGCAGTGGCAGTACCTGCCGCTCCGGGCTGGTGATGCGGCCGGCGGTATAGTCGCGGGCTGCTGCGGCCACCGCGTCGCACAATGCAGGAAAAGGAAGCCGGGCGGCGGTCTGTTCGGCGGTGAGGACGGCGAGCGACGACACAGGGAGCGGCTTCCTCTCTGTAAGTGGTGAAACGGTCAGGCGCGGGCGCGCTCGATCTCCACGCCGACGCTGGCGGCGTCGGGGAAGACGTCCAGCTTCTCCACCCGCACCTTGGCCATCGTCACCCGCGCGTCGGCAAGGCAGCGCTCGGCGATGCGTTCGGCCAGCGTTTCCACCAGCGTGACATGGCCCTGGGTGACCACGCCCTTGACGATGGTCGCCATGTCCTCGCCGGTGACGCCAGGGGCGATCACGTCGAGGTCGAGGTTCAGGCGGATGCGCTGGGGCTTCAGCCGTTCATGGGCATAGACGCCGATCAGCGCGTCCATCACCAGATCGCGGACGAAACAACGGGTGGACAGCGCCGCCGGGGCCGAACGCGGCACCGGGGCGGTAACGGTGGCGAAGAGCTTGTTCATGGGCGACAGCCCTAACACGGCGGCGCCACCGCTGCCAAGCCGCCGTCCCCGCCAACCCCTATGCCGGACGGACAGGTCTGGGGCGGAGTCAGTGCATCTCCGAGCGGATACGCTCGCGCAGCACGTCGATCGGGCGCAGATCCTCGCCCTCTTCATAGTGCCAGAAGGTCCAGCCGTTGCAGGCCGGAAGCCCGGCCATCGCCGCACCCACCTGGTGGATCGAGCCGCGATGGTCGCCGCGCGGGCCGGAGCCGATCAGCGTGCCGTCGGCGCGCACGCGGGCGACGACGCGGCGGCGCAGGTCGAACAGGCTCGAACCGGGGCGCAGCAGCCCGCGCTCCACCACCCAGCCGAAGGGGATGCGCGGCGCGCTGCGCTTGGGCGGCGTGTCGAGGATCGCCGCCTCCGGCGCCTCCTCCACCGCGTCGATGCGGGCCTGGGCCGCCTTGACGTAGGTGTCGTCGCGCTCCAGCCCGATCCACTTGCGGCCCAGCCGCTTGGCGACCGCGCCGGTGGTGCCGGTGCCGAAGAAAGGATCGAGAACCACGTCGCCGGGACGGGAGGAGGACAGGATCACCCGGTACAGCAGCGATTCCGGCTTCTGCGTCGGGTGGGTCTTCTTGCCTTCCTCGTCGCGCAGGCGTTCGCCGCCGCTGCAGATCGGCAGCAGCCAGTCGCTGCGCATCTGAAGATCCTCGTTGAGGTTCTTCATCGCCTCATAATTGAAGCGATAGCGCGCGTCCTTGTCGCGGGCCGCCCAGATCATCGTTTCGTGGGCGTTGGCGAAGCGGGTGCCGCGGAAGTTCGGCATCGGGTTGGTCTTGCGCCAGACGATGTCGTTCAGAATCCAGAAGCCCAGATTCTGCAGCGTGGCACCGACGCGGAAGATGTTGTGATAGCTGCCGATCACCCACAGCGAGCCTTCCGGCTTCAGGATGCGGCGGGCGGCCGTCATCCAATCCTGGGTGAAGCGGTCATAGGCTTCGAAATCGTCGAACTTGTCCCATTCGTCATCCACCCCGGCGACGCGGGTGTGGTTCGGCCGCAGCAATTCACCGCCCAACTGCAAGTTGTAGGGTGGATCGGCGAAGACGAGATCGACCGACGCGGGCGGCAGATCGTTCATGAGAGCGATGCAATCGCCGACCAGGATACGGTTTTCAGGGAGCATTTTACGACCGGCAAAGAACTGGGACTCGGCCGGACAATGAGTCGCGGCCGAGTCGCCGTCAACAGCTTTCTTTGCCAAGTGACGGCGGGTCAGCCGCTCAGTGCCTTTTGGCGTTTCACTGGTGCAAAACTGACTCGGTGATGCGGCGTGACACCATGGCGGGTCAGCGCGTCCAGATGCTCGGGCGTCGGATAGCCGGCGTTTCGCTCCCATCCATAGTGTGGATACAACACCGACAACCGCAACATCTCGCTGTCGCGCGCCACTTTGGCGAGAATAGAGGCAGCGGCGATGGACTGGCTGCGGCTGTCGCCCTTGACGACCGCCACCCGCTCGCACGCGATGTCGGGGGTGAATTTGCCGTCGACCAGCGCCGCGTCGGGCGGGGCGCCGGGCAGCGCCAGATAGGCCCGCTTCATCGCCAGAAGCGTCGCCTTGTGGATGTTCAGCTCGTCGATCTCGGCGGCCGACGCCTCGGCGATGGCGAAGGCGAGTGCGTGGGCGCGGATCGCCGGCTCGATCTCCTCGCGCAGGCGGCGGGTGACCGCCTTGCTGTCGTCGATCTGGGCGGCGATCTCCGGCGGCAGCCCTTCGGGCGGCAGAACCACGGCGGCGGCGACCACCGGGCCGCAGAGCGGGCCGCGCCCGACCTCGTCGATTCCGCAGACGCGGCGGCCGGGGCCGAAGCCCGCCTCCAGCGACAGGTCGGGCCGCTGCCGGGGAGCGGCGGCTTTGCGGGGCGCTTTGGCGGGCATCGGCGGGCGGCCTTCCGGGTTGGGACGGGATGGGGCCGCTTGATAGCGGCGGCGGAGTCCGGGCGCAAGGCCGCGCCCATTCGCCTCAAGCAAGCTCTTGAGAAGCGAAGCGCGGCTGCGCTATGGATGCGCCCCGATTTGCCGGACCAGTGAAAGCCGGACCACGCCACAACCCGCCCCGCCATCACCCGAGAGCAGGCCATGACCGACACCACCCAGACCGCCGCCGAATGCCCCTGCCGTTCCGGCAAGCCGCTGGACGCCTGCTGCGGACCTTATCTGGCCGGCATGCCCGCCCCGACGGCCGAGGCGCTGATGCGCTCGCGCTATTCGGCCTTCGCCACCGGCAACATCGACTACCTGCACGACACGCTGCTGCCCAGCACCCGCGACGACTTCAACCGTGAAGAGATCGAGACCTGGGCCAAGAACAGCGTGTGGACAGGCGTGGAGATCCGCTCGACCGAAGCCGGCCAGCCCGGCGACAGCGACGGGATCGTGGAGTTCGTTGCCCGTTTCAGCATGAACGGCAAGCCGATGACCCACCACGAGACCAGCCGTTTCACCCACCAGGACGGCCGCTGGTACTATGTGGACGGCCAGCTCGGCGCCCGCCCGCGCAGCGGCCCCAAGGTCGGCCGCAACGATCCCTGTCCCTGCGGCAGCGGCAAGAAGTACAAGAAGTGCCACGGCGCCTGAGCCTGCCGGCCCTGAGTCGCGGCTGAATCGTCACGCTGCACCTGCACAATTTTGGCGAAATCGCACCCGCCCCGCCTGACCGACAGGCGGCGGCGGTGCTTTTGTTGTGTGCGAATCGAGAAAGTGCGCAATCGCGATTGAATTATGGGTCGGAACCGATCATCCTTCGCTGGCCCTGTTCCGGGTCTCCCTTCTTTGGTTCTTGCCGGGATGGGGTTTAACACGACAGATGAGACGATACTGATGTTCGACCGTCCGCAGCGCTCTTCCTTCCGCGCTCCTGAGATCACCCAGCGCGACATCCGCGCCACCGTCAAGTGGTTCAACGCAACCAAGGGCTTCGGCTTCGTCACCCCCGACGATGGGTCGCCCGACGCTTTCCTGCACTCCACGGTTCTGCAGTTCTGCGGACACGACAGCCTGCCCGAAGGCGCCACCATCACCTGCGACCTGTCGCGCGGCCCGAAGGGCCCGCAGGTCGCCACCATCCACGCGGTCGACACCTCGACCGCCGCTCCGAGCCGTCCGTCGCGCGCCCCGCGCGAGCGTGACAGCTGGGGCAACGACGGCGGCTACGGCGGCGGCAACAGCTACGGCGGCAGCCGCGGCGGCTACGGCGCCGACAGCTACGGCGATTCGGACAGCGGCGAGACCGTCGACGGCACGGTGAAGTGGTTCAACGTGTCGAAGGGCTTCGGCTTCATCGCCCCGTCGACCGGCGGCAAGGACATCTTCGTGCACATCCGTGCGCTGGAGCGGTCGGGCATCAGCGGTCTGGACGACGGTGCGCAGGTCCGCGTCACCATCCGCCAGGGCGCCAAGGGTCCCGAGGCTCAGCGCATCGAGATGGCCTGATCTCTCATCGGTCGTTGTGATGTGAAAAACCCCCGCTCCAACCGGAGCGGGGGTTTTTCTTTTTTGGCTGCGGGCGAAGGGCGCCGGCGCGCCTATCCGATCACCCGCTCCGGCGGGAAGCGCAGCCGCACCGTGGTGCCGCGTCCGGGCGCGCTGTCGATGGCGATGCCGCCGCCATGCAGCTCCACCAGCGCGGCGGTCAGCGGCAGGCCGAGGCCTGAGCCGTGCTGTGTCGCCGTCATCCGCTCGCGGGTCGGATCATGGATCTGGGCGAAGGCGGTCAGCGCCTGCGGGATACGGTTCGGCGGCATGCCGCGGCCATCGTCGGCGACCGCCAGGATCAGGCCGCCGGCCGCGTCGCGCTCCGCCGACACCGTCACATGGCCGCCGGAATCGGTGAATTTCAGGGCGTTGCCGACGAGGTTGGTCAGCATCTGCCGGACCAGCGACGGATCGGCCCACAGCACCGGCAGGTCGGCCGGCAGGCGGGCCGACAGCGCCACACCCGCCTGATCGGCTCGCGCCGCCATCATCGACAAGGTGGCGTCGACGATCAGGGCGGGCGGGCAATCCTCCTCATGCAACTCCAGCCGCCCGGCCTCGATGCGGGCGAGGTCGAGCAGGTTGTTGATCAGCTCCAGCATATACTCGCCGGCCGCGACGATCTGCGCCGCCGCCTCGCCATAGCGCGGGCTGCCCGGCGGTCCCAGCAGCTGATCGCGCAGAATCTCGGCAAACCCCATCACCGCGGTCAGCGGCGTGCGCAGCTCGTGGCTCAGGTGATGGACATAGTCGGACTTGCGGCGGTTGGCGGCGGCCAGTTCCAGGGCCTGGGCCTTCAGGTCGGTGATGTCGGTGCGCAGGCCGACGGTTCCGCCGTCGCAGGTCCGCCGCTCCTCGATCCGCAGCCAGCGGCCATCGGCCAGCTGCACCTCCATCGGCGGGCCGCCCTGGCGGTGCAGGGCCAGCCGTTCGGCGAACCACTCCTCCGCCCGCTCCGGCGGGACCCGGTAGAGGCCGCGCCGCATCCCGTCGCGCAGCAGACACTCGAACGGCGTGCCGGGCTGCGCCAGGTCGGGGTCGGAGATCTTCAGGTCGCGGTAGCGCCGGTTGAACAGCACCAGCCGGTCGTCGGCGTCATACAGGACGAAGCCCTCGCCGATGCTGTCGATGGCGTCCAGCAGCAGCCGGTGCGCCCGTTCCGCCCGCTGCTCCGCCCGTGCCCGGCCGGTGATGTTGCGCAGGATGCCGAGGATACGGTCGCCGTCGTCGGAAAGGGCGACCAGCCGGGCCTCGAACACCGCGTCGCCCTCTCCGCCGGTTTCCCCGCCAGTTGCCCCATTGACGGGCAGGCGGATGACGACACTGGCGGTTGCGGCGCCGGCCGCCACCCGCTCCAGCGCCTCCATCAGTGGTCCGGCGGCGGCTTCGGGCAGCACCTCCTGGATGCGGCCGTTCAGGAAGCGCTGGGCCGGGATGCCGAGGTCGGCGGGGCTGCCGGCGGCGAAGTCAAGGATGCTGCCGTCGCGCCGCAGCTCGAACCGCAAATCGGGATAGGCGTAGGACAGGGCGACCAGCTGTTCGTTCAGCCGCGCCACCTCCTGCCGGGTGGCAAGATCGGCCGGCGCCTCCACCAGCATGAGATCGCATCCCGGAACAGGGCCGATGCGGACGGTCAGCGAGAGCGCTTCACCGCCGCCGCCGCGGATGGTCACGGCGCGCTCGGCGGCCGCCGTCGGCGCCGGTCCCGCAGGTGTCATGCGCAGGGTTCCGCCCGCCGCATTGGGGTCGAGCAGCTTACGGGCCGCCCGGTTCAGCCACACCACGCCGCCATCCTCCGCCCGCGCCAGCCACAGCGGCGTGGCAAGACCGGTCAGCAGAGTCAGGTCCGGCAAGGCGGGCATCGTGGCGGACAGGGACGGCATCGGCTCCCCGGCGGCAGGCGTTCCGGACAGGGATCTGTCGCGTCGTGGAAAGATAGCACGACGGCATGAAAACAGCCAGCCGTTGAGTCGCGACCGCTCACCCGTCCGCAGGCGTGTCCCAGTAATGGCAGGCGACATGGTGGCCGGGCGCCACCTCCTCCAGCGCCGGTACCGCCTGGGCGCAGAACTCCCGCGCCAGCGGGCAGCGGCGGCGCAGCGGACAGCCGGTCGGCTGGCCGAAGGCGGACGGCGCATCGCCCTCCAGCGCCGGGCGCTCGCCACGGGACGCCGCCAGCATCGCGAGGCTGTAGGGATGCAGCGGCGCGGTGCGCAGGGTCTCGGCGTCGGCGCTCTCCACCACCCGGCCGGCCAGCATCACGATGCCGCGATGGGCGTCGCGCAGACCCTCGTCATAGCGGTCGGTCGCCAGCACCAGCGACAGGCGGCGGCGGTCGCGCACTGCCATCAGCGTGTCGAGGAAGGTCTCGCGCTCCTCCGCCGTCAGGCTGGCGGCCGGTTCGTCGGCGATCAGCACCCGCGGCTCCGGCAGGATGGCGCGGGCAAGGCCGGCATGGGCGGCCTCCGCCACCGTCAGCGCGGCGGGCCAACGCAGCGCCGCCTCGGGACGCAGGCCGGCTTCCTCCAGCGCCTCGTCGATGCGATGGTCGCGGCGGTCGGCGGCGATGTCGGGGCGCAGGCTCTCCAGCGCGAGGTCGAACTGGGCGCCGACGGTCATGGCCGGGTCGAAGGACGCGGCCGGGTCGGGGAACAGCGGCTGCAGGTCGCGGCGGGCGCGGCGCAAGCCGACATGATCGGGCCTGCTTTGGTCGAGGCCGCCGCGGTCGGGGTCCTCCCCCGCGACCGGCGGCGTCGAGGCGGCCATCAGGTCGCGGCCCATCCACACCACCGCCCCCGCCGTCGGCGGCGGCAGGCAGAGCAGCGAGCGGGCGAGCGTCGCCTTGGCGCTGCCGGTCTCGCCCAGCAGGGCCAGCGTCTCCCCCGTCCGCAGATCCAGGTCGATGCCATGCAGGACGGCCAGCGTCCGCACCTCCCCCCGCGGGCCGGGGGAGAGCGGATAAGACATGCCGACGCCGCGGGCATGCAGGCGGGCGGTGCCCGGCGGTTCCAGCGGCGTCAACGGGGCGGTGCGCGGAGTCCTCGGCGGCAGCAGACGGCCGCGGCGGAGCGCAAGCACATGGTCAGCGGGACCGGCCACCCCGTCCTCCGGCCGGCCGGCGAGGATCAGCGCCACCCCGTCGGCCCGCGCCCAGTCCGCCAGCCGATGGAGAAGCCGCAGCCGCACCGTCGGATCCAGCCCGGCGGCCGGCGCGTCGGCCAGCAGCACCGCGGGCCCCACCGCCACCGCCATGGCGAACAGGCAGGCCCAGCGCAGGGAGTCCGGCAGCTGTTCCGGTGGCAGGTCGAAGCGGCGGGCGGCGGCGGGGACGCCCATGCGGTCCAGCCCATCGGCGGTCCGGCGCAGCGCCGACCGCAGATCCAGCCCAAGGTGGTGGCCGACGACCTCCGCCACCTGCAGGGCCAGCGGCCGGCGCGGCGCCAGCCGTCCGCCCTGGGCGATCAGCAGATGCCCGTCGACACGGATGCCGCCGGCCACATCGACTCCGGCCGGAGGCTGGCCGGCGAGCGCACCCAGCAGGGCGGTCTTGCCGCTGCCGGTCCCCCCGGTGATGGCCAGCACCTCCCCCCGCTCCACCCGCAGGCTCGCGCGGTCGAGCAGGACGCGGTCGCCCAGCATCAGGGTCAGCGCCTCGGTCTCCACCGGCGCGGGCTTTGCGGAGATGTGATTCATGGCTTGCGGTTTCCGGCCGCCATTCCGTCGGCGATGGCGCAGGCGGCCCAGAGGGCGAGTGCCAGCAGCAGGGCCGGCGGGGCGAAGGCCACCGGGTCGCCCAGCCGCGCCGCCAGCCCGACCGAGGCGCCCCAGCTGCCCAGCGCCGGCGGCAGGCCGAGACCGAGCAGGCTGGCGAAACTCTCCGCCGCCAGCACGCGCGGCAGGGCCAGCATTCCGGCAGCCAGCAGCGGGCGCGTCAGGTTGGGGATCAGGTGCCGGCGCAGCACCTCGCCCTCCGGCAGGCCGGCGGCGCGGGCGGCGGTCAGGAACTCCGCCCGCAACAGGGTCGACAGTTCGGCATGGGCGAGTGCGGCGACCGCAGGCGCGGCGGTCAGCGCGGTGACCAGGGCCAGCAGCCAGACCTTGCCCATCAGCCCGCCGGCCAGCGGAACCAGCAGGGCGAGCGGCCAGCCGGCCATGCGGTGGGCGGCGGCGATGACGCGCCGCTCCACCCGGTTGCCGACCAGATTGCCGAGCAGCCCGGCCAACAATGCCCAGCCGATGCCCAGCGCTCCGCCCAGCACCGCGGCCAGCAGCGCGAAGGACAGGCTGCCCCGCCCGTCGAGCAGTGCCGCGGCGACCGGGTCGGCGTCCAGCCGGTGGACCGCGCTGCCGTCCGCCATCAGCGGCGCCGCGGCGCAGGCGAGCGCCAGGGCGGCAAGCACGGCGGCACCGGACAGCTGGCGGCCGAAGCCGGCGCGCGGCGGCTCCGGCGGCACCGGGTGGGAAAGCGGCGATTGGTCGAACTCGGCCATCAGGGTCCTTCGCGGCGGTCACGCCCCCTCATAGGGCGTGGAGCTGTGGTTGGCCGGGTCGATCCAGTCGCGCACCCCAAGGCCCAGCGCGTTCAGCAATGCGGTCAGCCCGCCCAGCGCCAGCAGGGCCGGCACCGCCCCGGCGGCCGAGCCGGCACGGGCGGCATCGATCATCAGCACCCCGGCCCCCGGCAGGTCCAGCAGGCTTTCCAGAGCCACCGCCCCGACCATCGCCGCCAGCACCGCGGCGCGCAGGCCGCCCATCACCGGGGCGACCGCCTGCGGCAGGGCGTGGTGGCGCAGCACGGTGCGTTCGTCCAGCCCCAGCCCGCGCGCCATGCGCACCGCCCCGCCCTCCGGCCCGGAGCCCAGGGCACGGCCCATCGCCGGGCGCGCCAGCCGGGCGGCCTGGCAGGCGGCGGGAATCGACAGGGCGGTCCAGGCCAGCGGCGCCGCCGACGCCCCCGCCCGCACCGCGAGCGCCGCGACGGCGGCCAGCAGGAATCCCGGCAGCAGCGGCCCTGCCCCGGCCAGCAGCCGCCCGACCAGCCCGCCGGCCGACCGCGGCGCCACCGCCGCCCAGGAACCCGCCAGCGTCCCCAGCGCGGTGCCGACCGCCAGCGACGGCAGGGTCAGCAGAAGCGTGACCACCAGCCCGCGCAGCAGCGACATCGCGGCGTCCGGCTGCGGCGCCACCAGCGCCGACAGCCCCACCCCCGCCGCCATCGGCAGGACGGCGGTCGGCACGGCATCGATCAGGCGGCGGATCACGGGGCGCGGCATCTGGGCAAAGTGACCGGACTGGGAATTTCTCATATGGTGTGACATGCGACCGTAAGCGCCCCACCCCCGCCGGGCAACAGAATTAGCGCCGGTCGACTCCTCCCGGTTCCGAACCTGCGCCCCCTATACCCGACCGCCACGCTTGACTTTCAGCACCGATTTTGTACTATATGCCTGCCTGCTCCGCCGGAGAGGCCTGGGCCTGCCGATTGGGGGCCTTGTACCCGTCATATCGCTTTGCACGAGGATGTGACATGAGCACCGCCATCGCCCTCCGTTCGCCCGATTCCGGCGAATCGCTGTCCCGCTACATCAACGACACGCATCGTTACCCGGTCCTGCCGGCCGAGGACGAATACATGCTGGCCAAGGCCTGGACCGAGCATGGCGACGTCGATGCGGCGCACAAGCTGGTCACCAGCCATCTCCGTCTCGTCGTCAAGATCGCCGGCGGTTACCGCGGCTACGGCCTGCCGCTGTCCGACCTGATCGCCGAGGGCAATCTCGGCCTGATGACCGCGGTCAAGAAATTCGAACCGGAACGCGGCTTCCGCCTGTCCACCTACGCGATGTGGTGGATCAAGGCCTCGATCCAGGATTACATCCTGCGGTCCTGGAGCCTCGTGAAGATCGGCACCACCGCCGCGCAGAAGAAGCTGTTCTTCAGCCTGGGCCGCCTGAAGCGGAAGCTGGGCGAGTACGGCAGCGGCGACCTGCAGCCCGACAGCGTCACCAGCATCGCCAACGACCTGTCGGTGCCGGAAGAGGACGTGGTCGCCATGAACCGCCGCCTGTCGGGACCGGTGGCCTCGCTGAACGCGCCGATGAGCGCCGACGGCGATTCCGGCGAATGGCAGGACCTGCTGGCCGACGAGCGTCCCTCGGTGGAAGAGTCGCTGGTCGAGCGCGGCGAGGCCCGTCAGCGCAGCGCCCTGCTGCATGAGGCGATGGGCGTGCTGAACGACCGCGAGCGCGACATCCTGACCAGCCGCCGCCTGTCCGACAGCCCGCTGACCCTGGAAGATCTGTCGGTCCGCTACGGCGTCAGCCGCGAGCGCATCCGCCAGATCGAGGAAAAGGCCTTCGAGAAGGTCGCCCGCCAGACCCGCGTCCTGGCCGCCGCCGTCGCGGCCTGACCGGGAAGAGGCGGGACGCTGCGTTCGGACTCCGCGCCAGCTTCGGCGGGAAGCGCCGTGTAACCCCTCCATCAGCGCCGGCGGTGTCCGCCGGCCCTCGTGGAGGCGGCTCCCATGTCGAAAAGCATTTCCCGAACCTCGACGATCGAGGTCATCAAGGACGCGCTGACCCTGTACGAAAGCAACAGGATCAGCCGCTGGCAGGTCATCAACCGCCTGATCCATCTCGGTCTCTCGCCCGACGACGCCAACACCATCGCCGACCATGGCAGCATCCCGCCCCACATCCTGAGCGGCCTTGGCGTTCTGCGCCGATGAGCACGGCGGAGACTGCCTTCGCGGCTGCCCTGCGCCTGCACCGTGCCGGAAGCTGGGCACAGGCGGTGGCGGCCTATGACCGGCTGCTGGGTGACCCGCGGCTGGATCCCGTCCAGGCGGCACAGGCTTACACGAACCGGGGGGCGGCACTGCGCCGGCTCGGCCGGGCCGACGAGGCGGTGGCCTCCTGCTTCGAGGCGCTGGTCCGCTGCCCGGAACTGGCGGAGGCCTATGCCAACATCGGCGCGATCCTGCAGGAAGCCGACCACCCGCTGGCGGCGCTCGACGCCTGCCGCCGGGCCATCGCGCTGTCGCCCGGCCTCTACACCCCCTATCTGGCGATGGCCCATGCGGCGCAGGACCGTGGCGACCATGCCGCCGCACTGACCCTGCTGCGCCGTGCGGCAGCGCTCGCCCCGGCAACGCCCAGCGTGCGCTACAATCTGGCCGAGGCGCTGCTCCAGCACGGGCTGTTCGAGGAGGGCTGGCAGGCCTATGAGGCGCGCTGGCAGGCGCGGGAACTGGCGCTGACCCGGCCCGCCTGCGCCAATCCGGAATGGGCGGAGCAGGACCTGACCGGCAAGACCCTGCTGGTGGTGGAGGAGCAGGGCTTCGGCGACACCCTGCAATTCATCCGCCTGATCCCGTTGGTGAAGGCCCGCGGCGCCCGTCGGGTGATCGTGCACTGCCGGGCACCGCTGGTCCGTCTGCTGGCGGAGGTCGAGGGCGTCGATGCGGTGACCACCGCCCTGTCCGATGCCGGCGCCTACGATCTCTGGGTGCCGCTGATGTCGCTGATGCAGCGGCTGGGGGTGGAGCCCGACCGCATTCCAGCGCCCGTGCCCTATCTCAAGCCGCCGCCGGACGCCGCCCGGCAGTGGGCCGAAGCGCTGCCGGAAACAGACGGCTTGCGGGTCGGACTGGTCTGGGCCGGCGACCCGAGACTGGGCCATGCCGCCGCCAGCCGCACCGATACCCGCCGCAGCCTAGCCCTCGCCCAGCTCGCGCCGCTGCTGACTGTGCCGGGCGTGCGCTGGGTCAGCCTGCAGAAGGGACCGGCGGCGGCGCAGTTGGATGGCGTGGCGATCCATGACCCGATGGCCGGCGTGGCCGACTTCGCCGACACCGCCGCCATCGTTCGGCAACTCGATCTGGTGATCGGGGTGGACACCGCCGTCGTGCATCTTGCCGGGGCCTTGGGCGTGCCGGTCTGGGTGCTGTCGCGGTTCAGCGGTTGCTGGCGCTGGCTGCTCGACCGCGACGACAGCCCCTGGTACCCGACGCTGCGTCTCTTCCGCCAGCAGCGCCCCGGCGATTGGGCCCCGGTGGTGGCGCGGGTGCGCGAAGAGCTGTTGCACAGGGTGCGTCTCCCTCGCCATGATCGCGGTCCGGCTTGAACAGAGTGAATGCCCTCAAGGAGTCCGCGATGCCCAGCTATCCCGCCGCCTATCAGGCCAGCAAAGGGTCGGCGCTCGACGTCGACCGCGCCTTTTACGGGCGCATCGGGTCCGAGACCGGGGGACGGGAACTGGTGGACAGCTTCGTGGTGCCGATCCGCTCCGGCCGTGCCTGGACCGTGCCGGCCGGCCATGTCTTCCGCATCGTCACCATCGAAGGGCCGCAGGTCGCCGACCTCAACCTCTGGAACCGCCACAACCCGCGCGAACGCTTCTGGGCATCGCGCACCCGGCAGCTCCAGCAGGCGCATGTCAGCACATATGACCGGCTGTGGTCGACCCTGCCCTATCTGCGGCCGCTGGCGACGATCACCCACGACACGCTGGCCGATTACGGCATCGACGAGTATGGCGGCCGGGTCCACGACCTGCTGGGCACCCGCTGCGATCCCTATGTCAACCGCATGCTGACCGGCGAGGATTTCCACCACCACTGCCATTCCAACCTGACCCGCGCCGTCGCCCCCTATGGCTTGACCGAGTTCGACGTGCATGACGTGCTGAACGTCTTCCAGGTCACCGGGCTCAACGCCGAGGACAAGTATTTCATGAAGGCCTGCCCGGCCAAGAAGGGCGATTTCCTGGAGTTCTTCGCCGAGATCGACCTGCTCTGCGCCCTGTCGACCTGCCCCGGCGGCGACCTCAGCGTGCCCTTGTGGGGTCCGGACGCCCGCGATCCGCTGGAGGTCTGCCGTCCGCTGGGCGTCGAGGTCTACCGGCTGGATCCGGCGCTGCTGGCGGGCTGGTCATCGCCGGAGGTCGCGGCCTATCGCGGCAACCACGGCATGACGCTGCCGACCCCGCCCTGGGAGAAGGATTCGGCATAATGGCGTGAAGCCCTACTCCACCTCGGTCAGCAGCCAGTCCTTGAAGCGGCGCACGCGCCGGGCCCGCTCGGCGCCCGGCGCGTGGGCGATCAGGTAGCAGCCGCGCGGGCGCAGGGTCTCGGGCATCGGCTGGACCAGCCGGCCCGAGGCCACATCCTCCCGCACCAGAAAGACCGGCAGCAGGGCCACCCCCATGCCGGCCGACGCCGCCTCGATGATCATGAAGAAATGCTCGAAGGCCAGCGACAGGGCCGATTCCGGCAGCGGCAGGCCGAAAGCGCCGAGATAGACGCGCCAGGAATCGGGCCGGGTGGTGTGCTGCAAAAGCCGGTGCTGCGCCAGATCGGCGGGATGGCGCAACGGTGGCCCCTGTTCCAGCAGCGACGGTGCGCAGAAGACGCCCATCGTCTCCGGCATCAGCGTCGCCGTCTCGGCCCCCGGCCAGTCCTCCACGCCATAGCGGATGGCGACGTCGATGCGCTCCTTGGCGAAATCGACGCGATGCTCGCCGATGCTGACCTCGACCTGGATGTCGGGGTTTTCCGCCTGGAAGCCCTTCAGCCTTGGGATCAGCCAGCGTTGCGTCAGGGTCGGCAGCGCGCTGACCCGCAGCACCCCGCCCTCCTGCGCGCGGGCCGCCCGCGCCGCCGCGGCGATGCGGTCGAGCGCCGCCGACGCCTCGCCAAAGAAAGCGGCGCCGGTCGGCGTCAGTTCGATCCCCCGGCCGACCCGCCGGATCAGCTCGACGCCCAGATCCGCCTGCAGGGTCTGCATCATGCGGCTGACCGCCCCCTGGGTCACCGCCAGCTCGTCGGCCGCCCTGGTGAAGCTGAGATGGCGGGCCACCGCGACGAAGCTGCGGACGGCGTTGAGCGACGGCAAGGCGCGGTCAGGCATGGACAAACCGAATCATGAGTTGAACTCATAAATCTCTGCCCGAGAACTCGTTTGTCAAGTCTGCGGCGATAGGCTCTGCTGGGTACACCAACAGCCATCCCTGAAGGCCACCCTCCGATGACGACGCTGACGCCCTTCCACATCGCCTTCCCGGTCGACGATCTCGCCGCCGCCCGCCATTTCTACGGCACCGTCCTGGGCTGCCCGGAGGGGCGCAGCAGCGACGAATGGATCGATTTCGACCTGTTCGGCCATCAGATCGTCGCCCATCTGAAGCCGCGCGACCCGAACGCCGCCCCGGCCCACCACAACCCGGTGGACGGCCACGACGTGCCGGTCCCGCATTTTGGAGTCGTGCTCCAGCCAGCCGATTGGGACGCCCTGGCCGAAAAGCTGAAGGCCGCCGGCGTGAAGTTCGTGATCGAGCCCTACACCCGCTTCAAGGGTCAGGTCGGCGAACAGTCCACCATGTTCTTCCTCGACCCCGCCGGCAACGCGCTGGAGTTCAAGGCCTTCGCCGACATGTCGCAGCTGTTCGCGAAGTGAGGAGTGGGGGGCTGGCTCCTTGCGGTGTCAGCCCCCTCACCCACACCCAGCCATCATCAGCCCCAGCGTCTTCTCGTCCGCCTGATCCGGCATCACCTCGCCGACGATGTGGCCGTCGAACATCACGACGATGCGGTCGGACAGGGCGCGGATCTCGTCCAGCTCCACCGACACCAGCAGGATCGCCTTGCCCTGGTCGCGCAGGGCCACCAGCCGGCGGTGGATGAACTCGATGGCGCCGATGTCGACGCCGCGGGTGGGCTGGCCGACCAGCAGCAGGTCGGGGTTCCGTTCGATCTCGCGGGCCAGCACGATCTTCTGCTGGTTGCCGCCGGAGAAGTTGGCCGCCGCCAGCGACCCGTCGCGCGGGCGGGTGTCGTAGTCCTCCATCCGGCGGGCGCAGTCGGCGGCGATGGCGTCGCGGTCCATCAGCACCCGTCCGTTCCAGGCCGGATCGTCCTGGAACCCCAGGATCGAGCATTCCTCCGCCGAGAAGCTGGTGACGAGGCCGACCTTCTGCCGGTCCTCCGGCACATGGCCCACGCCCAACCCCCGCAGTGCGCGGGCGTTGAAGCGATCCGGATGCCCGGCAAGCTCCTCGCCGCGCAGGCGGACGGAGCCGCCGGCGATGGGCCGCATGCCGGCCAGCGCCTCCAGCAGTTCGGACTGGCCGTTGCCGGACACGCCGGCGATGCCGACGATCTCGCCGGCCCGCACCGACAGGCCAACCCCCTTCACCCGCTCAACACCCGACGGATCGCGCACCCGCAACCCCTCGACCCGCAGCACCTCCGCCCCAGGATTGGCCGGCGCCTTGTCGACGCGCAGCAGCACCTTGCGGCCGACCATCAGCTCGGCCAGCTGCTCCCGGCTGGTGTCGGCGGTGGCGACGTTGGCCACCACCTGCCCACGCCGCATCACCGTGACGTTGTCGGTCAGCTCCATGATCTCGCGGAGCTTGTGGGTGATGATGATGACCGTCTTGCCCTGCTGGCGCAGCGCCCGCAGGATGCGGAACAGATGGTCGGCCTCCTGCGGGGTCAGCACGCCGGTGGGCTCGTCCAGGATCAGGATGTCGGCGCCACGGTAGAGCGCCTTCAGAATCTCCACCCGCTGCTGGGCGCCGACCGGCAGATCGCCGACCGGGCTGTCGAGATCGACCTCCAGCCCATAGTCGCGGGTCAGCCGGGTCAGCTCTGTGCGTGCGCGGGCAAGGCCGCCCGCCAGGGTGACCCCGCCTTCCGCCCCCAGCAGCACGTTTTCCAGCACGCTGAATGGGTCGACCAGCATGAAGTGCTGGTGGACCATGCCGATGCCGGCTGCCAGCGCGTCGCGCGGGGTCCGGATGGCGGCCTGCCGGCCGTTCACCCGGATTTCCCCGCTGTCTGCGCGCAGATAGCCGTAGACGATGCTCATGATCGTCGACTTGCCGGCGCCGTTCTCGCCGATCACCCCGTGGATCGTCCCGGCCGGCACCGACAGCGACACGTCGCGGTTGGCGTGGTTGGCGCCGAACCACTTGTTGATCGCCACCGTTTCCAGGGCGACTTCCGACCGGATGGCCGGCGCGTTTGCCTGCGTCATGAAGACCCGCTTACGGCTGGTACGGCTTGACCGTCAGCGAGCCCGCGATGATCTGCTTCTTCGCCTCTTCCAGCTTCGCTTCCATCTCCGGCGTGATCAGCTTGCGGTTGTTGTCGTCCAGCGCATAGCCGACGCCGTCCTCCTTCAGGCCGACGACGCGGTGGCCGGGCTTCCAGCTGCCGTCCTTTGCCGCCTTCATGCAGTCATAGACGACGACGTCCACCCGCTTGACCATGGAGGTCAGGACGCTGCCGGGATGGACATGGTTCTGGTTGCTGTCGACGCCGATCGACAGCTTGCCGGCATCGGCCGCCGCCTGCAGCACGCCGAGACCGGTGGCGCCCGCCGCGGCGAAGACCACGTCGGCGCCGCGCGAGAACTGGCTCTTGGCCAACTCGGCGCCGCGGCCGGGGTCGTTCCAGGCGGCCGGGGTGGTGCCGGTCATGTTGACGAACACCTCGTCGTTCGGCGCGACATGCTTCACGCCCTGCTCGTAGCCGGTCAGGAAGTTGCGGATCAGCGGGATGTCCATGCCGCCGACGAAGCCGACCTTGCCGGTCTTCGAGGCGAGCGCCGCCGCCATGCCGACCAGATAGGATCCCTCTTCCTCCTTGAAGGTCACGGACTGGACGTTGGGGGCGTCCAGCTTGTCGTCGATCAGGCAGAACTTGGTCTTGGGCGATTCCTTCGCCACCTTGTCCACAGCCGCGGTCTGCGAGAAGCCGACGGCGACGATCACCGAGGCGCCGCGGCGGACCAGCGTGCGCATCGCCTGCTCGCGCTGGCCCTCGTTGGTGATCTCGAACTCGCGGTAGGCGGTGCCGGTTTCCTTCTTGAACCGCTCGGCGCCGTTATAGGCCGCCTCGTTGAAGGACTTGTCGAACTTGCCGCCCTGGTCGAACACCACCGCCGGCGAGAAGTCGTCGGCCAGCGCCGGAACGCCGGCCGCCGTGATCGCCGTCATCGCCAGCATGCCGGCAAGAATACGCGTCTTCATGTCCCACCCACTCCCGACTGCGGAAACTTGACCCAAAGGATAACCGCGCCATCATTCCGCACAACAGGGAAAGCGGACAAAACGGTGCAGCGAATCGCGGCGCCCCCGGTTGACGACAGGGGCGGGGGCGTTTATCACCCCCGCCGATGGTCTTTGCGACGAACTGGTCGCGAGAAACCGGCACGACCGGCCACAGGAATTCGGGGGACGACGCTCGGTGGACGAAGTCTGGGTGCTTTTGCAGGGAATCGTTCTCGGATTCGCCATCGCCGCACCCGTCGGGCCGATCGGTCTGCTGTGCATCCGCCGCACCCTGCAGCATGGGCCCCTGATGGGCTTCTTCACCGGATTCGGTGCTGCGGTGGCCGATACCTTCTACGGCGCCATCGCCGCCTTCGGCGTGTCGGCGGCGCTCAGCTTCCTGCGCGGGCACGAGATCGCCTTCCAGCTGGTCGGCGGCATCTTCCTGCTGGTGGTGGCGATCCGCACCTTCCGCCAGCAGCCCGAAGCGGAGGAGCGGGAGGCCGCGGCCGCTCCCGACAGCAAATCCTGGTTCACCGGGTTCATGACCGGCCTGTCGCTGACCCTGACCAACCCGGCGACCATCATGGCCTTCATCGCCATCTTCGCCGGATTCGGGCTGGGCGGCACGCTGAACCGCCTGGAAGCGTCAACCCTGGTGCTGGGTGTCTTCATCGGGTCGTCGCTGTGGTGGATGACGCTGGCGATGGGAGTGGCCGCCGTGCGTCACCGCATCTCCGACCGTGGCCTGACCATGCTGAACCACTGCACCGGCGTGGCGCTGGGCGTCTTCGGCCTGTGGGCGCTGGGCATGGCCGCCACCGGCATCGTCGGCATGGCGACGGCCTGACGATACCGCCTTTCAGCCGGCGGAGGGCGTGACGGATGCCGCCTTCCCTGCCGCACGGTCCTTGCGCAGCAGATGCAGGTGGCTGAACAGCCGCCAGAGATACAGGCCCACCAGCACCACCAGCAGCCCGACGGTGAAATAGCCGACCAGCCGGTGGGCGAAGGGCCAGGTCGACAGCATGTAGCCGGTCCAGGCCAGCAGCAGCGTCCACAGCACCGACCCGATGCCCGACGCCAGCGAATAGTTCAGGATCGACATCTTGCAGGCGCCGGCGGGGATGGAGATCAGCGTCCGCACCCCCGGTACCGGCTGCGAGAACAGCACGGCCAGCCCGCCGCGCTTGGCGAACCAGTCGGTGCTCCGCCGCACCTTCTTCGGGTTGATGGTCAGCCAGGGACCGTATTTCTTCAGGAACGCCTCAAGCCGCTCGCGCCCCATCAGGCGACTCGGCAGGAACCACACCAATTGCCCGGCCAGCGAACCGAGCCCGCCGGCGATGGCGATCCCCACCAGCGAGAATTCGCCGGTCGCCGCCCCGATGCCGGCCAGCGGGATCACCGACTCGGCGGGGAGCGGCGGGAACACCCGCGCCAGCGCCACCAGCAGGAAGATCCCGATATAGTGAAGATGGTGCATCACCTGCACCAGCCAGTCCGTCAACCCACCATCCATGCCGTTCCGTCCTTCCCCACCGGTCGAAATGACCCGTATCGGGAAAACGGTTCGTTGCGGTTTGGGGTTCCCTTGGGCTGCGACAGGGCGGGGTGTCGGCTTCGAATGCCGCGCTTAGCCTCACCCGTTGAACAGCGCCGCGTCGATCCGCCGGACCATCGCCACCAGCCGGGGCGCGAACTCCTCCTCCAGCTTCTTCAGATCGACCATGAAGGCCGGCCCGCCGCAGTTGAAGGCCAGAACCTGCGACCCGTCGCGCGGCACGAAGGGGACGCCGACGGCATGCACCTCCGACTTCCAGGCGCCGATGGACCGGCAATAGCCGCGCGTCCGGTAATCCTCGATGGCCTGGAGGATGCCGTCGCGGATCTCGGGCCAGCGCTCCCCCTCATGCTCTTCCAGCTTCGCCATCAGCGGCGCGCGCTCCGCCTCCGGCAAGGCGGCCAGATAGGCGCGGCCCATGCCGGTGGTCGACAGCTTGATGTGGGAGCCGACGTCGAGCGACAGGGTGATCGGCCCGGTCGCCTTGCAGCATTCCAGATAGATCATGCTCAGCCGGTCGCGGCCGCCGAGCGCAACGGCAAGACCGGTCTGGTCGGCCAGCTCCTGCATCAGCGGCCGGGCGACCTGCCGGATGCCCATGCCCGACAGGCTGGCATAGCCGAGCGCCAGCACCGAGGTGCCGAGCCGGTATTTCCCGGTGTTCTGGTCGTAGGCGAGATAGCCCAGCTTCGACAGCGTGTAGGTCAGCCGCGACACCGTCGGCTTGGGCAGGCCGGTGCGCTGCGCCAGTTCCAGATTGCCGAGCATCGATTCGTTGCGGCGGAAGGCACGCAGCAGTTCCAGCCCGCGGGCCAGCGCCGTGACGAAGCGCGGGTCCTTCTCGTCGTCCGCCAGATCGTCGGCGACCAGAGCCTCTTCCCGCCTGCGCATGCTCGAACCCTCCCGCAAAAGATCGCGGGATGATCCTGCCAGCGGCGGGACAGCACGTCAATGGAACAAGGTTTCGCGATACGGAATTTATGACCGGCAGGCTATGCCCGCATCATTGCGTCGCCCCCAGCCCCAGCGTCACCATGCGTTCGTACAGCGACGCGCGCGAAATGCCCAGCAGCTTCGCCGCCCGCGCCTTTACGCCATTGGCCTCCTCCAGCGCGGCGGCGATGGCGTGGCGTTCGGCGGCGTGCAGCACCTCCTGCAACGGCCGCGCTCCCGCCGCCAGCGGCAGGGCCGAGGCGCCGGCCGGATGCTGCATGCCGGGCAACACGCTGCGGATGTGCGGCGCGGTCAGGATCGGCGCGTCGGTCAGCGCCACCACCCGCTCCAGCGTGTTGTAAAGCTCGCGCACATTGCCGGGCCAGTCATAGTCGCGCAGCACCTGCACCGCCGATTCCAGCAGTTCGCGCGGCGGGGTGCCCTGCTGGATCGCCAGCTGTTCAAGGATGCGGTCGGCGATGCTCTCGATGTCCTCCGGCCGGTCGCGCAGCGGCGGCAGGGTGATCGGCACCACGTTCAGGCGGTAATAAAGGTCGGCGCGGAACTGCTTTTCCTTCACCAGCGCATGCAGGTCGCGGCTGGTGGCGGCGATGATCCGCACATCGACCCGCACCACCTTGTTGGAGCCCAGCGGTTCGATCTCCCGCTCCTGCAGGACGCGGAGCAGCTTGGCCTGCACCGGCAGCGGCATGTCGCCGATCTCGTCGAGGAACAGGGTGCCGCCGTTTGCGAGCTGGAACTTGCCCTCGCGGTGGCGGCGGTCGGCGCCGGTGTAGGCACCGGGGGCGACGCCGAAGAACTCCGCCTCCAGCAGGGTTTCCGGGATGGCGGCGACATTGACGCCGACGAAGGGCTTGGCCGCCCGCGGGCTGGCGGAATGGATGGCCTGGGCCAGCAGCTCCTTCCCCGTCCCCGTCTCGCCAAGCAGCAGGACGGTGCTGTCCATCTGCGCGGCGCGGCGGCCCAGCCGCTTGATCTCGCGGATCGATTCGCTGGCGCCGAGGAACTGGGAGAAGGAGTATTTGGCCCGACGCTCGTGCGCCAGCTCCTGCTGGGTGCGGGCCAGCTCCTCCTGCATCTTCTCGTATTTGCGGACCAGCGGGCGCAGATATTCGGCGCGGTCGAACAGCACGAAGCCGATGGCGCCGATGATCGAGCCGTCGGTGCCGAACAGCGGCATCCGCGTCACCACGAAGGACCGGTCGTCGAACTCCATGATGTCCAGCGGCTGGGGCTGGCCGCTGTCGATCACCCGGCGCAGCTGGCTGTTGGGGATGACGTCCTCCACCTGCCGGCCGCGCGGGTCGCCGGGAACGCCCAGCAGCGCCTTGTACTTCTCGTCCATCCAGGCGATGCGGCCGTTGTGGTCGACGGCGACGGCACCGACGCACATGGATTCCAGATGTTCAAACAGGGAATGGACCGCCCGCTGGCGCAACGCTTCGAAATCGACGGTGTCGCCCACGTCACCCTCCCAAACGGGACCGATCTTCGTCGTCCCGGTGTCGAGGCCTCTTGCGATGCCGGCTTTTGGGCCTGCTGCATTGCAACGCAATTTGCCAACAATATCAGAGGTCAACATAGTAGCCCATCCGTCGGATTAAAGGGAAGGCGTGCAGGTTCGTTCGGGTGCGTGGGGTCGATCCGCACCCGTTCATCAGATCAAAGCTTTGCCGCATGCCGGTTCTGACCGCTTTTTAAAAAGGCAATCCGGACGAGTTCTCTACATCCTCCGCCATAGCCCCGTTTCTCTTTGGGTCTTTCAACCCGGACGGGCAGGGAAAAAGAGGGGGACCTTCCGGTCCCCCCTGGGGGAGTTTACGGAGAAGACGGCAGACTCGATGCCCCGCTCAGTGTCCCCGCTTGGGCAGGCGGGCCATCAGCTCGCCGACGATGCCGCGGCGGAAGAGCAGGACGCAGACGACGAAGATGCAGCCGATCACCACCGGCACCGGCAGGCTGGTGGAGGCGAGGTAGCTTTCCAGCGTCACCACCAGCCCGGCACCCACCACCGGCCCGAACAGCGTGCCCATGCCGCCCAAGAGCGTCATCAGCACCACCTCGCCCGACATCTGCCACGTCACGTCGGTCAGGCTGGCAAGCTGGAAGACGATCGCCTTGGTCCCGCCGGCGAGCCCGGCCAGCGAGGCCGACAGCACGAAGGCGACCAGCTTGTAGCGGTCGGTGCGGTAGCCGAGCGACACCGCGCGCGGCTCGTTCTCGCGGATCGCCTTCAGCACCTGGCCGAAGGGCGAATGGACCGTGCGCCAGATCAGGGCGAAGCCGGCGACGAAGATCGCCAGCACGGTGTAGTACATGGTCAGCGGCTGGCTGAGGTCGAACAGCCCGAACAGCAGGCCGCGCGGCACGCCCTGGATGCCGTCCTCGCCATGGGTGAAGGGCAGCTGCAGCGCCAGGAAGAACACCATCTGCGACAGCGCCAGTGTGATCATGGCGAAATAGATGCCCTGGCGGCGGATGGCGATCAGGCCGAAGACCAGCCCCATCAGCCCGGCGACGATCGTGGCGGCGAGCAGCCCGAATTCGGGCGCCCAGCCCCATTCCTTCACCGTGTGGGCGGCGATGTAGGCCGCCCCGCCGAAGAAGGCGGCATGGCCGAAGCTGAGCAGGCCGGCGAAGCCGATCAGCAGGTTGAAGGCGCAGGCGAACAGCGCGAAGCACAGCACCTTCATCAGGAAGACGGGATACAGCACGAAGGGTGCCGCGAGCGCGAGCAGCAGCAGGACGGCGGCGATCAGCGCCGTGCCGATGGCCGGACCCCGAACCGCGACGCGGGTGGAATTGCTGGCGACGGTCATTGGATCAACGCTCCCGTCCGAAGAGGCCTGCGGGCTTGATGAGAAGGACGATCGCCATCACGACGAATACGACGATGTTGGACGCTTCGGGATAGAAGACCTTGGTCAACCCCTCCAGCATCCCCAACCCGAGGCCGGTGACGATGGCGCCCAGGATCGAGCCCATGCCGCCGATCACCACCACGGCGAAGACGATGATGATCAGGTTGGTCCCCATCAGTGGCGACACCTGATAGATCGGCGCCGCCAGCACGCCGGCCAGCCCGGCCAGCGCCACGCCGAAGCCGTAGGTCAGCGACACCATCACCGGCACGTTGATGCCGAAGGCCTGGACCAGCGTCGGGTTCTCCGTCGCCGCGCGCAGATAGGCGCCCAGCTTCGTCCGCTCGATGGCGAACCAGGTGCCGAAGCAGATGACCAGCGAGGCGACGACGACCCAGCCGCGATAGTTGGGCAGGAACATGAAGCCCAGATTCTGCCCGCCCTGGAGGGCTGCGGGAATCGGGTAGGGCTGGCCGGAGACGCCGTACTGGTGGCGGAACGCCCCCTCCAGGATCAGCGCCAGCCCGAAGGTCAGCAACAGCCCATAGAGATGGTCCAGCTTGTAGAGCCGCGACAGCAGCGTCTTTTCCAGCGCGATGCCGAGCAGCCCGACGACCACCGGCGCGATCACCAGCGCCCCCCAATAGCCGATGCCGGCATAGGTCAGCAGCAGCCACGCCACAAAGGCGCCGACCATGTAGAGCGCGCCGTGGGCGAAGTTGATGACGTTCAACATGCCGAAGATCACCGCCAGCCCGAGGCTGAGCAGCGCATAGAAGGACCCATTGATCAGGCCGAGCAGAAGCTGCCCGAACAGCACTTGGGGCGGGATTCCCAGCAGGCTGACCATCTCCGCATTTCTCCCGGTTCGTTGGTGTTGTTTTTGGTTTTGGTAAGTGGTTGCCGCCGTTGCCCCCTCCCCATCCCTCCCCCACCTTCGGTGGGAGAGGGGGCAGGACGCTTGTCAGCGAAACGTAAATGCCGAAGCGGCGGCAGTCCCCTCTCCCTCGATCGGACCGGCCTTCGGCCGGCCGAGAGCGGGGGAGGGTTAGGGAGGGAGCAAGATGCGCCCGCCCCCTCACTTCACCAGCGGGCAGCCGCTCTGCTTCGGGTCCATGAAGGCGGTGTCGGCCGGGATGGTCTTGACGATCTTGTAATAATCCCACGGGCCCTTCGATTCGGCCGGGGTCTTCACCTGGGCCAGATACATGTCGTGGAACATGCGGCCGTTGGCGGCGACCTTGCCCTTCTTGGCGAACATGTCCTCGACCGGCAGTTCGCGCATCTTGGCGGCGACCTTGTCGGCGTCGTCGGTCTTCGCCGCCTCGACCGCCTTCAGGTAATGCTTCACCGCCGAATAGACGCCGGCCTGCACCATGGTCGGCTTCTTGCCGGCCTTGGCCTCGAACTTCTTCGACCATTCGCGGGTCTGGTCGTCCATGTCCCAGTAGAAGCCGGTGGTCAGCATCAGGCCCTGCGCCGACTGCAGCCCCAGCGCATTCACGTCGGTGATGAACATCAGCAGACCGGCCAGGCTCTGGCCCGCCTGGGTGATGCCGAACTCGGACGCCTGCTTGACGGCGTTGACGGTGTCGCCGCCGGCATTGGCCAGACCGATCACGTCGGCGCCCGACCCCTGCGCCTGCAGCAGGAAGGACGAGAAGTCGGAGGTGCCGAGCGGATGGCGCACCGATCCGACGATGGTGCCGCCCAGCGACTTCACCATCTTGGTGGTCTCCTCCTCCAGCGACTGGCCGAAGGCGTAGTCGGCGGTCACGAAGAACCACTTCTTCTTGCCCTGCTCATACAGGGCGCGGCCGGTACCGGCGGCCATGGCGTAGTTGTCGTAGGTCCACTGGAAGCCGTAGGGGCTGCACTGCGCGCCGCTCAGCGCGGTGGCGCCCGGGCCGGACATCAGGAAGATGCGCTTCTTGTCCTTGGCGATGCCCTGCACCGCCAGGGCGGCGGCGGAGTTCGGCACGTCGGCGATGACGTCGACGCCGCCGGTGTCCACCCACTCGCGCGCCTTCGACGCGGCAATGTCGGCCTTGTTCTGGTGGTCGGCGACGACGATCTCGACCGGGGCGCCGGCGACCTTGTTGCCGAACTCCTCCGCCGCCATCCGGGCGGCGATGGCGGAGCCTTCGCCGGCGAGATCGGCGTAGATGCCGGAACGGTCGTTCAGCACGCCGATGCGGATGACGTTGTCCGACACCTGTGCCGAGGCCGGAAGCGCGGTTCCGGCGAGCGTCAGCAGGGCGGTGCCGGCGAGAAGAAGCGTGCGCATCAGAAGGTCTCTCCCTCTTGGTTTTATTGTCGGCCGGTTCCCTTCGCGGGTCCCTGTGGCCGTAATCGGGCAAGCTGCGGCAGTTCGCCGCCCCGGCCCCGAATTGCGGGCCAAGGCGACGTTCATGCCGGCGATGTCAGATGGCTGGACGCCCTACACGCCGAGATAGGTGTGGAGCTTGTCCATGTTGGCGTCGAGCTGGTCGTTGGGGATCATGTCCACCACATGGCCCTCCTCCATCACGTAATGGCGGTCGGCGATGGTGGCGGCGAAGCGGAAGTTCTGCTCCACCAGCACGATGGTGAAGCCGCGCTGCTTCAAGGCCCGCACCGCGACGCCGATCTGCTCGATGATGACCGGGGCCAGACCCTCGGTCGGCTCGTCCAGCAGGATCAGATTGGCGCCGGTGCGCAGAATGCGGGCGATCGCCAGCATCTGCTGCTCGCCGCCAGACAGCCGCGTGCCCTGCGTCGAGCCGCGGCCCTTCAGGTTGGGGAACAGGTCGTAGATCTGCGGCACCGTCATGCCGCCGTCCTTCACCACCGGCGGCAGCGTCAGGTTCTCGTCCACACTGAGCGAGGAGAAGATGCCGCGCTCCTCCGGCACATAGCCGATGCCCAGCCGCGGGATCTTGTGCTGGGCCATGCCGATCAGCTCCTGGCCCTGGAAGCGGATGGAGCCGGTGCGCTTGCCCATGATCCCCATGATGGCGCGCATGGTCGAGGTCTTGCCGGCGCCGTTGCGGCCCAGCAGCGTCACCACCTCGCCCTGACGCACCTCCAGGCTGACACCGTGCAGCACATGGCTCTCGCCGTAATAGCCGTGCAGGTCGGCGATCTCCAGCATGGCAGTCTTGGTCATCGCGCCGTCAGGCATGTCCGGTCCCCATATATGCTTCCATCACCTGCGGGTTCTTGGAGACGACCTCGTACGGCCCCTCCGCCAGGATCTCGCCGCGGCGCAGAACGGTGATGGTGTCCGACAGGTGGGCGACGACCGACAGGTTGTGCTCCACCATCAGCACGGTGCGGTCGGCGGCGACGCGCTTGATGAGAGCCGCCGTGCCCTCGATGTCCTCATGGCCCATGCCGGCCAGCGGCTCGTCGAGCAGCATCACCTCCGGGTCGAGCGCCAGCGTGGTGGCGATCTCCAGCGCGCGCTTGCGGCCATAGGGCAGTTCGGCGGCGGTGTGGCCGGCCCAGGGGGTGAGGTTCACCGCCTCGATCAGCTCCAGCGCCCGGTGATGCAGGTCGTAGAGCGACGATTCGGACTTCCAGAAATGGAAGCTGGTGCCGAGCGGCCGCTGCAAGGCGACGCGGACATTCTCCAGCACGCTGAGATGCGGGAAGACGGCCGAGATCTGGAAGGAGCGCACCAGCCCCATCAACGCGATGTCGGCCGGCTTGGTGCGGGTGATGTCGCGGCCCTTGTAGAGGATCTGGCCGCGCGTCGGCGTCAGGAACTTGGTCAGCAGGTTGAACACCGTGCTCTTGCCGGCGCCGTTCGGGCCGATCAGCGCGTGGATGGTGCCGCGGCGAACCTGCAGGTTCACCTCCTTCACCGCCACGAACCCCTTGAACTCCTTCGTCAGGTTGCGCGCTTCCAGGATGATGTCGTCGTTCGGTGCGGCGTTCATCGGTCGCGAATTCTCCTCCCGTTCGTCCTTATGACCGGGCTTCGAGCCCAGGAGCCGCCATGCGGCGGGACGTTTCACCTATTGTTGTACGCACGAAGCGTGCCACGGCCGGGTTCGCTTCGATCGGGGCCCCGGCCCCGTTGTTTCTCCTCCGGTTTTGCTGCGGCGCCCTCTATCCAATCGCTCACCTCAGCACCGGAAAGTGTCGGATTTCCGGACACTCTGTCCGCCAAACATGACAGCATCCAAAATGTCGGTGCGCAAGATCGTCCGTGCGGCAGACGCCTTATTGTGGGCTTGCCAAACGCGCGCGGCACTGCGATGGTGGCCGTCCGACGGTGCCCTGCCCGTCCTGACGGGCGGCGGGGATAATAGGGAATGCGGTGCGGTGCTTCTTTGGAAGCGCCAATGCCGCGGCTGCCCCCGCAACTGTAAGCGGCGAGCGTCCCGTCCATCATGCCACTGGTCCTTTATGGGCCGGGAAGGCGGACGGCGATGCGGCGACCCGCGAGCCAGGAAACCTGCCGACGGACGTACCAACCTTTCCCAACCCCGCCGGGTGTGGCGGGAGAGCAAGGATGTCTTCGATGACCACTCATTCCATGAATGCCGCCGGTTCCGCGACCCGCAGCGCCGCCCAGACCGCGGTCGCCGCCTTCGCCGCGATCCTGCTCGGCAGCTTCCTGCTGTACGGCGTCGGCTTCGCCCAGCCGCAGCAGATCCACGACGCGGCCCACGACACGCGTCATTCCTTCGCGTTCCCCTGCCACTAAGCAGCGGGTCATGGATCTGATCCGGCGGCTGTTCACAGCCGCTTTGGTCGCGGGCGTGCTCTCCGGCACGGCCGCGTCCGTCGTTCAGCAGGCGACGACCGTCCCGCTGATCCTCGAAGCCGAGAAATACGAGGTGGTCACTCCGCCTCCGGCGCCTTCGGTGGCGCCTGCCGGCGCGACTGCGCACCAGCACGGTCCCGTGCGCGAGATCGGCGAAGGGGTGCCGACGACGCTGGACGAGGCGATGCAGCGCATCGGCCTGACCATCGTCGCCAACCTGCTGACCGGTGTCGCCTATGCGCTGCTGTTGGGGGCGGGGATCCTGCTGGCCGGCCGGCCGGTCGATGCGCGGCGCGGGCTGGTGTGGGGCATGGGCGGCTTCGTCGCCGTCTCGCTGGCGCCGTCCTTCGGCTTGGCCCCCGAACTGCCGGGCATGGCCGGGGCGGAGCTTGAGCTTCGTCAGCTCTGGTGGCTGTCCGCCGCCGCCGGGGCCGGCGTCGGCATGGCCGCGCTCGCCTTCGCCCGCAACCGTCTGGTCGTCGCCGCCGCCATCCTGGCCGCAGCATTGCCCCATCTGATCGGCGCGCCCCATCCGGAAAGCGCCGAAGGTGCGGTTCCGCCGGAATTGGCCGCCCGCTTCGTCACCGCCTCTCTTGGCGGGGCCGCCCTGTTCTGGGCGATCCTGGGCTCGGCCTGCGGCTGGCTGATGAGCGGTCTGGTCCGCGAGACCGAGTCCCGCCCGGCCCTGCGGGTCCAGCCCGGCGCGCGTTAAGGAAACAAGCCCATGTCCGCACTTGCGAAAACGGCCGCCGGCAAGGTTCCGGCGACCGTCATCACCGGCTTCCTCGGTGCCGGCAAGACCACGCTGATCCGTGGCCTGCTGGAAAAGGCCGACGGCCGACGCTTGGCCCTCATCATCAACGAGTTCGGCGACGTTGGCATCGACGGCGACATCCTGCGCGCCTGCGGCAACCCAACCTGCACCGAAGACGACGTGATCGAGCTGGCGAACGGCTGCCTGTGCTGCACCGTCGCCGACGACTTCGTCCCGGCCATCGAAAAGCTGCTGGCCCGGCCGGAGCCGCCCGAGCACATCGTGATCGAGACCAGCGGTCTCGCCCTGCCGAAGCCGCTGGTCCAGGCCTTCCACTGGCCGGCGATCAAGACCCGCGTCACCGTCGACGGCGTCATCGCCGTGGTGGATGCCGCGGCGGCGGCGGAGGGTCGTTTCGCCCCCGATCCTGCCGCGCTGGAAGCCCAGCGCGACGCCGCCGGCACCGTCGATCACGAAACGCCGATCGAAGAAGTGTTCGAGGACCAGCTGCTCTGCGCCGACCTGATCGTCGTCAACAAGACCGATCTGGTCGCCGCCGGCGACCTCGCCCGTGTCGAGGAGCTGATCCGCGGCGCGCTGAACCACACGGTCGGCCGTGACGCCAAGCTGGTCCGCGCCTCCCAGGGCGCCGTCGATCCGCTGGTCCTGCTCGGCGTCGGTGCGGCGGTGGAGGACGACCTCGCCAACCGTCCCAGTCATCATGACGACGAAGAGGGCCACGACCACGACGACTTCACCAGCTTCGTGGTGGAACTGCCGTCGCAGTCCGACCCCGCCGCTCTGGCGATGACGCTGGAGAAGGTCGCCGGCCTGCATGGCGTGCTCCGTCTGAAGGGCTTCATCGACGTGCCCGGCAAGCCGATGCGCCTGCTGGTCCAGGGCGTCGGCACCCGAATCCAGACCCACTACGACCGCCTGTGGAAGCCCGACGAGGAGCGCCGCAGCCGTCTGGTGGTGATCGGCGAGACCGGGCTGGACCGTGATGCGGTGACCAGGGCGGTTGTTGGGTAAGAGTTAGGATGTTGCGGCGTATGCCCCCTCCCTAACCCTCCCCCACCTTCGGTGGGAGAGGGAACTGCTGCCGCTCTGCAAATCTTCCCCTCTCCCTCGAAGAGGGGGAGGGAGGGACCCGCGGCGTAGCCGTGGGAGGGAGGGGCGCCGCCGCCCCCCTGGACGTCAAACCATGCACCTGCTCGCCGCCCGCCAGGACGAACTGGACGCCGGCCCCCAGGCGGAAGATCTGGGGCAGACGCCGGCCGACCTCGTCGTGCTGTCCTTCTCCGACAGCGACCTGACCGCGCTCGCCGCCGCGTGGCAGGCGGCACGCGACCGCTTGCCCAGCCTCCGCCTTGCCAACCTCAACCGGCTCGGCCACCCGCTGTCGGTCGACCTCTACGCCGAGAACATCGTTGCCAAGGCGAAACTGGTGGTCCTGCGCCTGCTCGGCGGCAGCGGCTACTGGCGCTACGGCCTCGACCGCCTCTCCGCCCTCTGCCGTGAACGCAACATCCTGCTGGCCGTCCTGCCGGGAGAGGCACAGCCCGACCCGAATCTCACCGCCTACGGCACCATCCCATCCGAGACCGCCGACCGCCTGTGGCGCTACTTCACCGAGGGCGGCCCGGCCAACATGGCCCATCTGCTGGCCTGCGCCGCGACGCTGGCCGGGATGCCCCTGCCCCATGACGACCCCGCCCCGGTGCCGCGATTCGGCGCCTATGACGGCTGGAGCGGCCCCACACCCGCCGACGCCCCGACTGCCGCCGTCGTCTTCTACCGTTCCCACCTGCTGGCCGGAGACCTCGCCCCGGTCCATGCTTTGTGCGACGCGCTGGCCGCCCGTGGCCTCGCCCCCCGCCCGCTGTTCGTCGCCAGCCTGAAGGAGCCGGACTGCGCTGCCTGGATGCGCGCCAGCCTGACCGCGCAGAACGCCGCCGTGGTCGTCAACACCACCGCCTTCTCGGCCGCACGCGACGACGGTTCGCCGCTGGAGGCGAATGGCAGCCCGGTCCTGCAGGCCATCCTCTCCACCACGCCGGAAACCGGCTGGCAGGCCTCATCGCGCGGGTTGGGACCATCCGACCTCGCGATGAACGTCGTGCTGCCGGAAATGGACGGCCGCATCATCGCCCGCGCCATCGCCTTCAAGACGGCGGGCGCCCCCGACCCCGACCTGCAATTCGCCGCGCCCACTCTGCGCCCGATCCCCGACCGGGTGGCCTTCACCGCCGATCTCGCGGCAAGCTGGGTCCGCCTGTCCCGCACCCCGCGGGCGGAGCGCCGCGTGGCGCTGGTGCTGTCCGATTATCCCGGCCCCGGCGGTGGCATCGGCCATGCGGTGGGCCTCGACAGCCCGGCCAGCACCATCGCGATGCTCCAGCGCCTGTCCGCCGAAGGCTACGGCCTGTCCGCCGTCCCGGACAGCGCCGCCGAACTGATGGCGGCACTGACCGCCGCCCCCACCCCGACCCTGTCGCTGGCCGAGTACGAATGCCTCGCTCCGCCGGATCTGCGCGCCCGTATCACCGAGACCTGGGGCGAGCCCGCCGCCGATCCCGCCTGCCACGATGGCGTCTTCGCCTTCCGAATTCTGCCCTGTGGCAACGCGATGGTGGCGGTACAGCCCAGCCGCGGCCACGGTGCCCTGACCACTGCCCAGCACCACGATCCCGATACGCCCCCCAGCCACGGCTATCTCGCCTTTTACCTGTGGCTGCGCCATGCGGCCGGCATCCATACCCTGGTGCAGATCGGCGCCCATGGCACGCTGGAATGGTTGCCGGGCAAGGCGGTGGCGCTGTCGGCCGACTGCTGGCCGGAGATCGTCGGCGGCGCCCTGCCGACCCTCTATCCCTTCATCGTCAACAACCCCGGCGAGGGCGTGCAGGCCCGCCGCCGCCTGGGCGCCGTTCTGATCGGCCACCTGACCCCGCCTCCGGTGGAATCCGGCCTCTACGGCGACCTCGCCGCGCTGGAAACCGCCATCGACGAGTATTCGCAGGCGACCGGCCTCGACCCGCGGCGGCTGGGCATGCTGCGCGAGACGATCCTCGACCTCGCCTGGAAATCCGGCGTCGCCGCCGACTGCAACCTGCGCCCCGACGACGATCCCGACGCCATCCTGTCGCGGCTGGACGCTCATCTCTGCGACATCAAGGAACTGCAGATCCGCGACGGCCTGCATGTCTTCGGCCACAGCCCGACCGGCGAGCGCCGCGACCGCCTGACCGTCGCCGTCGCCCGCACCGCCGATCCGATTGCTGTCGCCACCGCTGTCGATGCTTGCGGCGAGGCGGAGATGCGGGCGCTGCTCGACGGGCTGGACGGTCGTTTCGTCCGCCCCGGCCCCGGCGGCTCGCCGGCGCGCGGACGGGCGGATACGCTGCCGACTGGGCGCAACCTTTATGCGCTCGATCCGCGCGGCGTGCCGACGCCGACCGCCTGGACGCTGGGCTGGCAGGCGGCGGACGCGCTGATCACCCGCTATCTGCAAGACCATGGTGACTGGCCGCGCCGGCTGGTGGTGGATTGCTGGGGCACGCCCGCCATGCGCACCGGCGGCGACGAGCTGGCCCAGGCGCTCGCCCTGCTCGGCGTCCGCCCGATCTGGGAGAACGGCTCCGGCCGCGTCACCGGCTATGAGATCATGCCGGCCGGCGTGATCGGCCGCCCCCGTGTGGACGTGACGCTGCGCATCTCCGGCCTGTTCCGCGACGTCTTCCCGCAGCAGATCGCCCTGTTCGATCAGGCGGTGCGCGCCGTCGCCGGGCTGGACGAGCCCGACGACACCAACCCGCTGGCCACCACCGCGCGGGCCGAGGAACAGCGCCTTGCAGCATCCGGCACCACTGCCGAGGACGCCCGCCGCTGGGCCACTGCCCGCATTTTCGGCGCCGCCCCCGGAATCTACGGCACGGCGTTGTCCGGCATGATCGCGCGCGGCGACTGGACCGCGCGGGCCGATTTCGGCGCCGCCTATCTTGAGGGCGGCTGTCACGCCTATGGCGCCGGGCTGGAGGGGGTGCCGCTGCCGGCCCTGTTCCGCCGCCGGGTCGGCGGCGCCGACGCCCTTGTCCACCACCAGGACCAGCGCGAGCATGACGTGCTGTCCACCGACGGCTTCATGCAGTTCGAGGGCGGGTTCGCGGCGGCGGCGGCGCTGGAGGACTCCGAACCGGCGCTTTACCATCTCGACAGCGCCGATCCGGAAAAACTCGCGGTCCGCACCCTGGCGGAGGAGATCGCCCGCACCCTGCGCGGCCGGACGGCCAACCCGCGCTGGATCCAGGGCATGATGCGCCACGGCTATCGCGGGGCGGCGGAACTGGCGGCCGGCGTCGACACGCTGTTCGCCTTCGCCGCCACCACCGACGCCGTACGTCCCGCCCATTTCGACCAGCTGTATGACGCGTACGTCGAGGATGAGGAGGTGTGGGACTTCCTGTCGCATGCCAATCCTGCCGCCGCCCGGCACATTCTGGCGCGCATGAGCGAGGCGCTCGACCGCGGTATGTGGCATCCCCGCCGCAACTCCACCGCGGAGGATCTGCGGCGCCTCCGGGAGACCGCAGCATGACCAACCCTGTCACCACCCAGCCGAGACGCCGCGGCACCTGCCCCGGCGTGCTGGCGCCGATGCAGGTCGGCGACGGGTTCCTGCTGCGGGTCCGCGTCCCCGCTGGGGTGCTGTCGGCTGAACACGCCCGCCGCATCGCCGAGTTGGGGGATCGTTACGGCAACGGTTTGATCGACCTCAGTCAGCGCGGCAACCTGCAGCTTCGCGGCATCGCCGCCGACGCGCTGGAGCCGGTGACCGACGCCCTGCGCGCGATGGGTTATGTCTCCGCCGATGCGGCGAGCGAGGCAGTGCGCAATGTGCTGTGCTCCCCCACCGCCGGGCTGGATCCCACCGCGCTGATGAACGTACGGGGGGTGGCGCGTACGCTCGACGCGCGGCTGGCCGAGGATACTGCTCTGCACGGCCTGCCGCCGAAGTTTGGCTGGCTGGTCTGCGGCGGCGGAATCGGGCATCTGGCGGCCAGCAGCACGGACGTACGCTTCGACGCGCTGGACGCGGAACACTTCCGGGTGTCCTTGGGCGGCACGTTGGCGAAGGCTGCGCCGCTGGGACTGTGCCGGGTGGAGGATGTGGCGGACGTGGCGTCGGCGCTGGGGCGGGCGTTTCTGGAGTTGCGCGCGACGCTGCCGGAGCCGCCGCGCCGCATGGCCGGTTTGGTCGCGGCAATCGGCATTGAGGAGATAGGCAAGCGCCTCTCCCCGCTGATACCCCCTCCCCCGCCCAGCGGGGGAGGGCCGGGGTGGGGGCAAGTGCCGCACCTCATGGATGTCTTCGGCTCCGCCGAACCCCCTCATCCTAACCTTCTCCCCGGGGGGGAGAAGGGATCCCGCGTTGGGGAGACGCCGGCCTTTCTCACAACCGCCTTCCCCTTCGGCCGTCTGACCGCCGAGACCCTCGCGGCCCTCGCCGCCGCCTGCGCCGAGATCCGCATCACCCCCTGGCGCGCGCTGCTCCTCGACGCTCCGTCCGCGGACGCACAGCACATCGCCGAAGCCCACGGCGCCATCCTTTCGCACACCGACCGCCGGCTGAAACTGACCGCCTGCAGCGGGGCCGGCGGCTGCGATGTCGGCACCACTGACACCCATGCGACGGCGCTCGCCATCGCCGAGCGCGCAGGCCCCTTGCTGGACCATGTCCGAATGGTGCATGTGTCGGGCTGCGCCAAGGGCTGCGCCCATCCCGCCATCGCCGATGTCACCCTGACCGCCCGCGACGGCGTGTATGACGTCGCCCTGAACGCCAAACCCGGTGATGCCGCCCCGCATACCGGCCTGTCTCCCGCCGACGCCGTGGCCCGCGTCGCGGATCTGTTGACCGAGGAGTCCACCGGTGCCTGAGCCGCTCTACGACTATATCCGCGACGGAGCGGCCATCTACCGCCAGTCCTTCGCCACCATCCGGGCGGAGGCCGACCTGTCCGCCATCCCCGACGACCTGAAGCCGGTGGCGGTGCGCGTCATCCACGCCTGCGGCATGGTCGATGCGACCCAGGACCTGCTGTTCTCCACCGATGTCGGCAGCGCCGCCCGTATGGCCCTGCGATCGGGCGCGCCGATCCTTTGCGACAGCGAGATGGTCGCCCATGGCGTGACCCGCGCCCGCCTGCCGGCCGACAATGCGGTGGTCTGCACGCTCCGCGATCCCGCCGTGCCGGATTTGGCCAAGAGCATCGGCAACACCCGCTCCGCCGCGGCGCTGGACCTGTGGGGCGACCGGTTGGGCGGATCGGTGGTCGCCATCGGCAACGCGCCGACCGCGCTGTTCTACCTGCTGGAGATGCTGGCGGCCGGTGCGCCGAAACCGGCGGCGATCCTGGGCTTCCCCGTCGGCTTCGTCGGCGCGATGGAAAGCAAGGATGCCCTGGCCGAGAACCCCTTCGGCGTGCCCTATCTGGCGATCCGGGGCCGGCGCGGCGGCAGCGCCATGGCCGCAGCCGCCGTCAACGCCCTGGCGAGCGACGTCGAATGAGCGGCGAGACCTCCCCCACCCCCGGCACCCTGTTCGGCGTCGGCGTCGGGCCCGGCGATCCGGAGTTGATGACGCTGAAGGCGGTGCGCACCATCGGCGCCTGCCCGGTCGTCGCCTATTTCTGCAAGCGCGGCACCAGGGGCCAAGCCCGCCGCATCGCCGATCAGGCCATCAGGCCTGACCAGATCGAGCTGCCGATGGTCTATCCGGTGACGGTGGAGCTGCCGCCGACCCACCCCGACTATGGCCGCCAGATCGAGGCCTTCTTCGACGAATCGGCCGAGCGCATCGCGGAGCATCTCGCCGCCGGCCGCTCCGTCGCGGCATTGAACGAGGGGGATCCGTTCTTCTACGGCTCCTTCATGCATCTGTTTCTGCGGCTGTCCGGCCGCTTCCGCTCGGAGGTCATTCCCGGCGTCACCAGCATGGTGTGCAGCGCGTCCCTGCTGCCGCGCCCGCTGATGCTGCGCGACGACGTGCTGTCGGTGATTCCCGGCACGCTGGACGAGGCGGCGCTGGTCCGCGCCCTGACTGCCGCCGATGCCTGCGTGGTGATGAAGCTGGGCCAGAACCTGCCGAAGGTCCGCCGCGCCATCGCCGCCGCCGGGCTGGCCGAACGGGCGTGGTATGTGGAGCGCGCCAGCATGGACGAACAGCGCTTCATGCCCTTCCTGGAGGCGCCGGACGTCGCCCCCTACTTCTCCCAGATCGTCATTCCGGGCGAGGGAAAGCGCGGATGAGCGGCTGGCTTAAAGTGGTGGGCCTTGGCCCTGGACCTGAGGAATGGCTGACGCCGGAGGCCCGGCGCGATCTGGCCGAGGCGACCGACCTCGTCGGCTATTTCCCCTATGTCGAGCGCGTGCCGCCGGGCAATCAGGTGCGCCACGCCTCCGACAACCGGGTGGAACTGGACCGCGCCCGTTTCGCGCTGGATCTGGCGGCGCAGGGCCGGCGGGTGGCGGTGGTGTCGGGCGGCGACCCCGGTATCTTCGCCATGGCCGCCGCCATCTTCGAGGCGCTGGACGATCCCGACGCTCCCGAGGCGTGGCATGCGGTTCCGCTGTCGGTCGATCCCGGCGTGTCCGCGATGCAAGCCGCCGCGGCGCGGGCCGGGGCGCCGCTGGGGCATGATTTCTGCGCCATCTCCCTGTCGGACAATCTGAAGCCGTGGGAGGTGGTGCTGCGGCGCCTGCGTCTGGCGGCGGAGGCGGATTTCGTCATCGCGCTCTACAACCCGATCTCCCGCGCCCGGCCCTGGCAGCTGGGGGCGGCTTTCGACGCCCTGCGCGACATACGTGCGCCCGAGACCCCGATCGTGCTGGGCCGCGCCGTGGGTCGCGCGGATGAGGAACTGACCGTCACCACGCTGGGAGAGGTGCGGGCGGAGCAGGCGGACATGCGCACGCTGGTCATCATCGGCGCCTCGCACACGCGGTTCGTACCCAAGGCTGATGGCGGGCGCTGGGTGTATACGCCCCGGCATTATCGGGGGTGAGGATGGGCGTGACGACCAATCCGCCGCGAGCAGCCCTCTCCCCCCTGGGGAGAGGGCTGGGTGAGGGGGACGCGCCGCAGGACTTTTGCGAAAATCCCGGAATGCATCCCCCTCACCCCGCCCCTCTCCCTGGGGGGGAGAGGGTGATTCCGCGGGGAGAGGAGTCAGCCCATCCCCTCCAGCCACTCCACCGCCTCGCCCACGTCGTGCAGTTCCGCCACACCGTTGCCCGCCGGCCGCTCCACCATCACCACCGGCAGGCCCAATTCCCGTGCGGCCTCCAGCTTCGCATCGGTGGCGCGTCCGCCGCTGTTCTTGCTCACCACGACCTCAATCCGTTCCCCGCGCATCAGCGCCAGTTCGCCCTCCAGGGTGAACGGCCCGCGGTCGAGGATCAGGCTCATGTGCGGCAGCGCCGGCATCGGCTCCGGCGGATCGACGGCACGGATCAGGTAGCGTTTGTCGGGCATCGCCTCGAAGGCCGCGACCTCCTGCCGGCCGATGGTCAGGAACACGGTGTCGCCCAGGTCGCGCAAGGCCAGCGCCGCCGCATCCATGTCCGGCACGCCGATCCAGCGGTCGCCCGGCCCCGCCACCCAGGCCGGCCGGGTCAGCAGGCGCAACGGCACGCCGACCCGCGCGCAGGCCACGGCGGCATTGGCGGAGATCTGGTCCGCAAAGGGATGGGTCGCATCGATCACCGCGCCGATCCCCTCGGCGCGCAGGTAATCGGCCAAGCCTTCCACCCCGCCGAAGCCGCCGATACGGGTCGGCAGCGGCGGCAGCACCGGGTTCTTCGTGCGGCCGGCCAGCGACACGCGGGCGTCGATGCGCGGATGGCCGGCCAGCCGTTTTGCCAGCGCCGTCGCCTCCGTCGTGCCGCCCAGGATCAGTACTTTGACCATCAGCACCTTGACCAATTCCCCCTCCCCACCCGTCAGGATCGGCGCCATGGATAGCACGGGAACCGCCCGCTGGCTCACCATCGTCGGCATCGGCGAGGATGGCTGGGACGGTTTGTCGCCTGCAGCCCGAGCGGCGGTCGAAGGCGCGACAATCCTCTATGGCGGCGCCCGCCACCTCGATCTCGTGCCGGTCGTTGCGGGACAGGAACGGCTGCCCTGGCCGTCGCCGATGACCGATGCCTTCCCCGGCCTGATTGCCCGGCGCGGGCAGCGGGTCTGCGTGCTGGCCAGCGGCGATCCGTCCTGGTACGGGGTGGGCGCAACGCTGTCGCGGCTCGTTCCGGCTGCGGAAACGACGGTGATCCCGGCCGCTTCCGCCTTCAGCCTCGCCGCATCCCGGCTGGGCTGGCCGGTGCAGGACTGCCGGTGCCTGACCGTCCATGGCCGACCGCTTGAGCAGGTCGTTCCGCATCTGCACCCGAACTGCAAGCTGCTGCTTCTTTCCTGGGACGGAACGACTCCGGCCAAGCTCGCCGCCCTGCTGCGCGCCCGCGGCTTCGGCGCCTCGCGCCTGACGGTGCTGGAGGCGATGGGCGGCCCGCGCGAAGCCCGGCAGGATGCGACCGCCGATGCCTGGAGCGCAGAGCGGGTCGCCGACCTCAACACCATCGCTCTGAACTGCGTCGCCGCCCCCGGCGCCCGCATCCTGCCGCTGGCCCCCGGCCTGCCCGACGACTGGTTCGAGCATGACGGCCAGATCACCAAGCGCGAGGTGCGCGCCGTCACCCTGTCCTTCCTGGCGCCGCGCCGGGGCGAGCTGCTGTGGGATGTCGGCGCCGGGTCGGGGTCGATCGGCATCGAATGGATGCTGCGTGATCCCGCCAACCGCGCCATCGCCGTCGAACATCACCCGGACCGCATCGCCCGCATTCTTGCCAACGCCGCGACCTTCGGCGTGCCCGGCTTGGCGCTGGCGCGCGGCAAGGCCCCAGCGGCACTGGGCGGGTTGGAGCGGCCCGACGCCATCTTCATCGGCGGCGGGCTGACCACGGACGGCGTGCTGGAGGCCTGCTGGGACGCCCTGCCTCCCGGCGGCCGGATCGCCGCCAATGCGGTGACGCTGGAAAGCGAGGCGGTGCTGATCGACGTGCACAAGCGGCTGGGAGGCGAGCTGACCCAGATCGCGGTGGCCCGCGCCTCGGCGGTCGGCGGCTTCCGCGGCTGGCGCGCCGCCATGCCGGTCACGCTCTGGCGGGCCGAAAAGCCGTATCAGGAGGGCACATGGACTGCATGACGTCGGAAGCCCTGCTGTTTGGCCCGGTCTTCGTCGGTCTCGGCTGCCGCCGTGGCTGCGGGTGGGAGGAGATCGCCGATCTGGTCGCCGCCGCCTTCGACGAGGCGGCCCTGCCCGACGCCGCGCGCCAGCTGGCTGCCCTCGCCGCCCCGGCGATGAAGGCCGACGAAGCCGGATTGGCGGAGGCGGCCCGCGCCCTCGGCCTGCCGCTGCGCTTCATTGAGGAAGACGCGATGCTGGCGGCGCAGGACCGCGTCCACACCCGCTCCGCCACCGTGCTAGCCGCCGTCGGGCTGGCGTCGGTCGCGGAAGCCGCGGCACTGGCCGCCGCCGGGCCGGGATCGCGCCTGCTGCTGCCGCGCCGCTCCACCCCCCGCGCCACCGTAGCGCTCGCCCTGCCTGCCGTCGCCCTTTTGGAGACCCGTTCATGACCGTCCATTTCATCGGTGCCGGACCGGGCGCTCCCGACCTGCTGACCCTGCGCGGTCGTGATCTGATCGCTCGTTGTCCGGTCTGCCTCTATGCCGGCTCGCTGGTCCCGAAGGAGATCATCGCCCACGCCCCCGCCGATGCGCGGATCATCGACACCGCGCCGCTGACGCTGGAGGAGATCGTCGCCGAGTTCCAGGCCGCCCATGCCGCCGGCCGGGACGTGGCGCGGCTGCATTCCGGCGACCTGTCGGTCTACAGCGCGCTGGGCGAGCAGACCCGCGCATTGCGGGAACTCGGCATTCCCTACACCATCACCCCCGGCGTGCCGGCTTTCGCCGCCGCGTCGGCCGCGCTGGGGCGCGAATTGACCCTGCCGGAGGTCAGCCAGACGCTGATCCTGACCCGCACCGAGGGGCGCGCCTCGGCCATGCCCGCCAACGAAACGCTGGAAGTGCTGGGCGCCTCGGGCGCGACGCTGGCGATCCACCTGTCGATCCACGTCATCGACCGGGTGGTGGAGCGGCTGACCCCGCTCTACGGCGCCGACTGCCCGGCGGCGGTGGTCTATCGCGCGACATGGCCCGACGAGCGGGTTCTGCGCGGCACGCTGGCCGACATCGCGGCGCAGGTCGCGGCCTCACCGATGGAGCGCACCGCGCTGATCCTGGTCGGCCCGGCGCTGGGCCATGAGGAGTTCCGCTGCAGCGCGCTCTATGACGGCAGCCATGTGCGGCGCTACCGGGGGCTGGGCCAGGAGGCGGGGGAGTGAGCCTCTCCCACGATGCGCCCCTGCCGGTCGGTGACCAGCACCTCGACGGCGACCGGCGCGTCCTCCAGCACCTCCTGCGCAGCCCGGCGGGCCAGCTCGGCCACATGGTCGGCCAGCCGGAGGCCGGCGGCGTCCGCCATGCCCAGAACCTGCGCCGCCGTGTTGGCGCCGCGCGCTTGGGCGATCAGGTCTGGTCCGGCGCCCAACTCCGCCAGCCTTTCGCTCAGCCACTCGAAATCAACGCTGTTGCGCTTGCTGTGCAGATCCATCAGCCCGCGCGCCAGCTTGCCGAACTTGGCGAAGCCGCCGCACAGGGTCAGGCGCGGAATGGGGTGCCGGCGCAGATACTTCAGCGTGCCGCCGACGAAATCGCCCATGTCGAGCAGCGCCTGTTCCGACAGGCCGTAGCGCGCCACCACCGCCTTTTCCGACAGATCGCCGGTGCAGGCCGCGACATGGGTCAGCCCAGCGGCGCGCGCCACGTCGACGCCGCGCTGGATCGACGCGATCCAGGCCGCGCAGGAATAGGGCACGACGATGCCCGTCGTCCCCAGGATCGACAGCCCGCCGAGGATGCCGAGCCGCCCGTTCATGGTGCGCTTGGCGAGCTGTTCGCCATTGTCCACCCCGACCTCGACCACAAGGTCCGCGGGCTGACCGGCGGCGCTCGCCGCCTCCACCACCGCCTGCGCGATCATGCTGCGCGGCACCGGGTTGATGGCGGGCTCGCCGACGGCCAGCGGCAGGCCGGGCAGGGTCACGGTGCCGACGCCGGGTCCGGCGCGGAAACCCACGCCGCTGCCGGGCGCGCCGCGCCAGACCCGCGCCCGCACCAGCGCGCCATGGGTCACGTCGGGATCGTCGCCGGCATCCTTGACAATGCCGGCCATGGCCCAGGGTCCATCCGCCCCCTCCCCCCGCTCCGTCACCGCCAGGGCGAAGGCCGGGGTCTGGCCGCCGGGCAGGGTCACGGTCACCGGGTCAGGGAACTCCCCGCCGAACAAAGCCTCTGCCGCCGCCCGCGCCGCGGCGGTGGCGCAGGTTCCCGTCGTCCAGCCGCGGCGCAAGGGTGTAGCATGCTCCGGCATGCCGGCGCCCTCCGCACCGCCTCCCGTCCTCTCCGAGCCCGAGTCCGCGTTCATGTCGTTTGAGTCGTCCATTCCCGAAAGCGTCCTGGTCCCCTTCGCCCCCGGCAGCGTCTGGCTGGCCGGGTCCGGCCCCGGCGACCCCGGCCTGCTCACCCTGCTGGCCCTGCAAGGTCTAAGGCAAGCCGACGTCATCGTCCATGACGCGCTGGTCGGCGAACGGATCATGGCGCTCGCCAGCCCGTCGGCAAGGCTGGAGTTCGCCGGAAAGCGCGGCGGCCGCCCCTCCGCCCACCAGGACGACATCACCAACCGCCTGATCGAACTGGCGAAGGAGGGTCACCGCGTGCTGCGGCTGAAGGGCGGCGACCCCTTCGTCTTCGGCCGCGGCGGCGAGGAGGCCCAGGCGCTGGCGGCCGAGGGCATCCCCTTCCGCATCGTTCCCGGCATCACGTCCGGCATCGCCGGCCCGGCCTATGCCGGCATCCCGGCGACCCACCGCGACACCAACCAGGCGGTGATCCTGGCGACCGGCCATTCGCTGGGCGGCGGCCCGGACTGGCGGGCGCTGGCGGCCACCAAGGCGCCGCTGATCCTCTATATGGGTTGGAAGGCGCTGCCGACCATCGCGGCGGAGCTGATGGCCGGCGGCCTGTCCGCCGATACCCCCGTCGGCGTGGTGACGGAGGCGACGACCGCCAACCAGAAGAGCCTCGTCACCAGCCTCGGCACCTGTGTCGCCGATCTGGCGGCCAGCGACCTGGAGCCGCCCGCCATCATCGTGATCGGCGAGGTGGTGCGGCTGCGCCCGGCGCTGGAATGGCTGCCGGCCCAGACGGCTCTGCAAAATGGCTAATGGTCTCATCATCGCCGCCCCGGCCTCGGGCACCGGCAAGACGACGCTGACGCTGGGCCTGCTGGCGGCGCTGCGCGGCCGCGGCGTGGCGGTGGGGGCGGTGAAGTCGGGGCCGGACTACATCGACCCGGCCTTCCACCGCGCCGCCACCGGCCGGCCGAGCGTCAACCTCGACACCTGGGCGATGGGGCCGGACCTGCTGGACGGGCTGGCCGCCCGCGCCGCCGAGTGCGCCGACCTGCTGGTCTGCGAAGCGCTGATGGGTTTGTTCGACGGCGTCGCCGGCGTCGGTGCCACCGGTACCGGCTCGACGGCGGAGATCGCGGCGCGCACCGGCTGGCCGGTCCTGCTGGTGGTGAACGCCAAGGGCCAGTCGCAGTCGGCCGCGGCCCTGGTCAAGGGCTTCGCCACCTACCGCGACGACGTGACCATCGGCGGCGTCGTGCTGAACAATGTCGGCAGTCCGCGCCACACCGCACTCGCCGGCAATGCCATCGAGGCGCTGGGCATTCCCCTGCTGGGTGCCCTGCCCCGCGCGCCCGACCTCAGCCTGCCAGAACGCCATCTCGGCCTCGTCCAAGCCGACGAGACGGAGGGGCTGGCCGACCGGCTGGCGGCGTTGGGCCGCTTCGTCGCCGAGCATGTCGATCTCGACCGTGTCGTCGCGCTGGCCAAGCCGTCTCAGGCCGGGCGCGGCAGCGACGCCCCCGCCCTGCCGCCGCTGGGTCAGCGGATCGCCATCGCGCGGGACGCCGCCTTCACCTTCGTCTATCCGCACCTGACCGCCGGCTGGCAAGCTTCGGGGGCGGAACTGCGCTTCTTCTCCCCCCTAGCGGACGAGGCGCCGCCGCCGGATGCGGACGCCGTCTATCTGCCCGGCGGCTATCCGGAGTTGCATGCCGGCCGCCTCGCCGCCAACCACATCTTCCACGACGGCCTGCGTGCGGCGGCGGAGCGGGTGCCGGTCTTTGGCGAATGCGGCGGCTACATGGTGATGGGCGAAACGCTGGAGGATGCCGACGGCGTCACCCACCCGATGACCGGGCTGCTGGGCGTGCGCACCTCCTTCGCCAAGCGGCGGCTGCATCTGGGCTATCGCCGCGCGTCCCTGCTGGCCGACGGGCCGCTGGGAGCGGCTGGATCTCCGCTGATGGGGCACGAGTTCCACTATGCCTCGACCCTGTCCCGCGGCGGCGACGCGCCGCTGCTGACCGCGACGGCGGCGGACGGCACCGACCTGGGGGCGCTCGGCAGCCGGCGCGGGCTGGCGCTGGGGTCCTTCGTCCACCTGATCGCGCGGGGATGACGGCGCATGGATGAAGACTTCACCCCGGCGGAACGGGACGCGCTCTACAAGGCGATCTTCTCCCGCCGCGACGTGCGCGGGCAGTTCCGCCCCGACCCGGTGCCGGAGGAGGTGTTGAACCGCGTCCTGCTGGCCGCCCATCACGCGCCGTCGGTCGGCTTCATGCAGCCCTGGAACTTCATCGTCGTCACCGACCCGGCCGTGAAGTCGCGCATCCACGCCGACTTCGCCCGCGCCACCGAAGAAGCGGCGGCGATGTTCGAGGGCGAGCGCCGCGGCCTCTACAGCCGGCTGAAGCTGGAGGGCATCCGCGAGGCGCCGGTGAATTTGTGCATCACCTGCGACCGCGAGCGCTCCGGCCCAGTGGTGCTGGGCCGCACCCACATGCCGGCGATGGACCTCTACAGCTGCGTCTGCGCCGTGCAGAATCTGTGGCTGGCCGCAAGGGCGGAAGGTCTGGGGGTCGGCTGGGTCAGCATCCTGCATGAGGAGGCGTTGAAGGATGCACTCGGCATTCCGGAGCGGATCGTGCCGATCGCCTATCTCTGCCTCGGCAACGTCACACATTTCGAAGCGACGCCGGAACTGGAAACCAAGGGCTGGCGCAAACGCCTGCCGCTGGAGGATCTGGTGTTCAGGGACCGGTGGGAGGGAGAGGGATGACGCGCGCCAGAAACGCATCCTCCGGCCCGGCGGCCACCACCGGTCTCGCCGCCATCAGCAATTGCAGCAGCGCCGTGTGCAGGTCCGTGCAGGCGGACAGATCCACCCGCGGCGCCGCCGTCGCCTCCAGCCATTCGGCGAGCGGCAGGGCGTCCTCCACCGTGCAGGCGGCCTCGAAGCGGGCAAGATCGGCGTCATAGCGGATCGGCATCACAACAGCTCCCGCAAATCGAGCACCAGGATCAGCCGGCCGTCGCCCAGCACCGCCGTGCCGGCATAGCCGCGTAGACCCCGCAGAACCCCGGTCATCGGCCGCAGAACCACGTCGGCGCGCTCGCCGACATCGTCCACCGCGACCGCGACCGGCCCGTCGCCCAGTTCGGCCAGCACGACGCAAACAGTCTCGCGCACCCGTTCGTCGTCGGGCTGGGCCAACAGGCGGCGCAGGCGGACCAGCGGTACCACCCGATCGCGCAGCACGACGCTTTCCGCCCGCTTCACCGAGCGGATCTCGGTCCGCGGCACCCGTTGGACGCCGCCGACCAGCGCCACCGGGATACCGTAGAGCGATCCCGCCGCCTCCACCACCACGACGCGGGTGATGCTGAGCGTCAGCGGCAGCGACAGCCGCACCTGCGTGCCGCTGCCGGGGGTGGACGCGATCTCCACCCGGCCGCCGGCCCGCTCCACCGCCGCCCGCACCGCATCCATGCCGACGCCACGGCCGGACAGGTCGGACACGCTGCCGGCGGTGCTGAAGCCGGGGGCGAAGACCAGCCGCACCGCGTCGGTATCGCTCAGCGCCGCCGCGGCGTCGGGTTCCAGCAGCCCCTTGGCGACGGCGGCGCGGCGCATCGCCGCCGGGTCGATGCCGGCGCCGTCGTCCGACACCTCCACCACCACGCCGCCCTTGTCCTGATAAGCGCGGACCCGCAGCGTGCCGGCGGGCGGCTTGGCCGCAGCCGCCCGCCGCTCCGGCGTCTCGATACCGTGGTCCAGCGCGTTGCGCACCAGATGCAGCAGCGGCTCGCCCAGCACGTCGAGGATGTCCTTGTCGGCTTCCGTCTCCGCGCCTTCCAGCACAAGCTCGACCGTCTTGTCCAGCCGGCGGGCGGTGTCGCGCACCAGCCGGGGCAGCGGATCGAACACGCGCGCCAGCGGCAGCAGCCGGAGCCGCAACGCCGCATGGCGCAGGTCGCCGACGAGACTGTCCAGCCGGGCGGAAAAGCTCTTCAAGTCGCGGGCCATCTCGCCGTCCCCGGCGCGGCGGACCAGCGGCCCCAACTGCCCCTTCACCACCGACAGCTCGCCGACCAGCGCCATCAGCGCGTCCATCCGCTCCGGCTCCACCCGCAGGGCACGGCGTGGGACTGGAGCGGCGGCGGGCGGCGGCTCTGGCATCGCCGGCTTGGCCGCAGGTCCATCGGCCAGAAACCGGCGCAGCGTCGCGGCGTCGGTACAGGCGGACTCGACGGCGGCGCGCTCCGTCGGCTGCCCCATCGCCGTCAGGATCGCGGCGACCGCCCGCGCCACGGCGGCCCGGCGGGAGTCTCGCTCGGCGGCGTTGCCGGACAGGTCGAGGATGCGCGCCTGCTCCTCCAGCATCGCCGCCGCGAGCGAATCCGGCGGCGCGGCAGAAGCCGCCACGGAGGGCGATACGGCGGCAGGCGCCAGCGTGACGCTGCCGATCCGCACCTGATCGGGCACGCTGCGGAAGGCCGGCGTCACCGCCTCCAGCCCGGCACCGCTTAGGGCGCGGAAGCGCAGGATGCAGCGGTAGGGGTCCATCTGCGCCAGGGGCGGCAGCGGTTCCGACGGCTCGACCCGCAGCAGCCGCAGGTCGGGCACCCGGCGGAACAGCGCCAGCGGATCGTCGCCGGTGAAGAAGCACTCCGGATCGGGCGTGTAGTCGATGGCGGTCAGCGCGCCCTCGCCCACGGCAGCGCGCTCCTCCTCCGTCAGCGCCGCCACCCAGGGGAAAGCGTCCACCGCTCCGGCAGACGCTGCCGCACCGGCCGTCGCCTCTCCCCCCGCCAGCCCGCGGACCAGCGTCTCGGCCGCCTCCGCCGCATCGGCGGGCAGCGCGCCGGCCTCCTCCAGCGCCGCCACCCAGCGGGCGCACTGGTCGAGCGCGCGGAACAGCAAATCGGCGAGATCCGGCGTCATGCCGCGTCGGCCGTCGCGCAGCAGCGACAGCGTATCCTCCCCGGCATGGACCAGCCGGGTGAAGGGCGGCATGTCGAACAGGCCGCTCGCCCCCTTCAGCGTGTGGAAGGCACGGAACAGCTCGTCCACCGACGCGCGGTCGGCCGGGTCGCGCTCCAGCGCCAGCAGGGCGGCGCCGGCGGTCTCCAGCAAGTCCTGCGCCTCGACGACGAACTGGTCGAACAGCTCGCTCATGGCGCGTCCTCCGTGTCGGGCGGCCGTCCGGTCAGCAGCCGGGCCGCCTCAATCAGCATCTCCGGCCGCGGCGGCTTCACGATGTACCAGTTGGCGCCGGCCAGCAGGGCCTGCTCGCGGTCGCTGTCCTTCGATTCGGTGCTGATCATGATGGCGGGCACGTCGCGCAGGCTCGGGTCCCGGCGCAGGACGCGCAGCATGGTGTAGCCATCCATCTTGCGCATGTTGACGTCGACGATCACCAGATCCGGCGGCGCGGCCATGGCGCGTTCCAGCCCTTCGATGCCGTTCACCGCCTCGTCCACCACGAAGCCGTCCGCCTCCAGCACGCGGCGGCTGAAGGCGCGCACGGTCACGGCATCGTCCACCACCAGGATGCGCGGCCCGCTCATGCCGCACCCCCGTCCACCGGCTTCTGGTAGAGGATGGCGTCGGGGAAGCGGCGTGGAACGAACAGCGAGGACATGCGGCTCATGCTTTCCGAATGGCCGAGACAGACGAAGCCGCCCGGCGCCAGGGCATCGTAGAACATGCTCGCCGCCTCCCGTCGGCCCAGATCGTCGAAATAGATCAGCAGGTTGCGGCAAAAGATCACGTCGATCCCGCGGAAGGCCCGCACCTGCTGCGGGTCGGCGATGTTGACCAGCGAGAAATCCACGGACTCCCGCAGATCCTCGACGATCTGCCAGCGTGGCCCCCCGGCCTCGGCCGCTCCGCGCAGGGGCTGGAAATACTTGGCGCGCAGATGGGCCGGCAGCCCCTGCAGGGCGCGCTCGTCATAGATGCCCTCGCGCGCGCGTTCCAGTACGGCGCTGTCGATGTCGGACGCCAGCAGCTCGATCTCGTAATCGTCCACCCGGTGCCAGTTTTCCAGCAGCATGATCGCGATGGAATAGGGTTCCTCCCCGGTGGCGCAGCCGGCCGACCAGATGCGCAGCCGCGAGCCCTTCGGCCGCGCCCGCACCAGCTCGTCGAGGACGGAGTTCACCAGACAATCGAGCTGATACTTCTCGCGGAAGAAATAGGTCTCGTTCACCGTCATCAGGTTGACGAGCCGCTGAAGCTCCTCCCCCGATGCCTGGAAGCGCAGCAAATTCATATAGGCGCGCAGACCCGGCGCGCCGACCGCCTGCATGCGGGCGGCGACGCGGCGGTCGACGAAATAGCGCTTGGCCTCGGTGAAGGACAGACCGGTGCGGTCCCGCAGGAATCCGCAGAGCGTCGCATACTCCTCCTGGGACAGGCCTTCCGGCTCGGCGTCGGTCACTCCGTTCACCGGCCGTGGAAACTGGAGCGGGCGGCGTCGACGGCGAAGGCGACGAAGGCGTCGCCGGGGAAGCGGCGGGCCAGAGTCTCCAGGCTGGACAGCGCCTCCGGACTGCCGGCCTCGGCCAGCGCCTCCACCGCGGCGAGGCAGACATTCACGTCGGCATCGCGCTCCATCACCCTTGCCAACCAGTCGGCCCGGACGGGATGGGCAAGGCTGCCCAGTCCCTGCACCGCGAAGATGCGCAGGTCGGCGTCGGCATGGTCGAGCAGCGGCAGCAGCGCCGGGGCGGCGACCTCCGCCGGCATCTGCTGCAGGCTTTCCAGCGCCGCATTGCGCAAGGCCGCATCTTCACTGTCGAGGAAGGGCACCAGCACCGCCGCCGCCTCCGGCGTGGCGATGCGGGCGAGCGCGGTCAGGATGGCCTCGCGCACGCCGGCATCCCCCTCCGCCTGGAGCCGGCGGGCGAGCGCCGCCTCCGCACCCGGCAGCGCCGCATGACCCAGCGCGTGGGCTGCGTCACGGCGCACCGCGGCGTCGGCAACCTCGAGCGAGGCCAGCGGGTCAAGCCGGGCGCCTGTTGCGGCCGGCGCAGGGTCCGGAGCGGCCTTTTTCTTCACCAGTCCCATGGCGTCACTCCTCAATCGATCCCGACGCGCCGGGCGGCGGGCATCAGCCAGCGGGTGAGCTGGCCGGCGATCCGGCCCGACGGCAGCACGACGCCGGCGCCGCCGCGCCGGATCAGGTCCTGCGGCATGCCGAAGACGACGGCGCTGTCCTCCGACTCCGCGATGGTGCGACCACCGCGGGCGTGAAGCTCGGCCATCGCCGCCGCCCCGTCATTCCCCATGCCGGTCAGCAGCACCCCCACCAGCCGGTCGGCGGGCAGCAGCCGTAGAGCGCTGGTCACCAGCCGGTCGGCATTGGGATGCCAGGGCCGGTCGGCCGAGGCCGGCACGCAGACCGCCTGAAGCCGTCCGCCGCGCCGCGCCAGCTCGACGTCGGCGCTGCCGCGGGCGATGCAGACCATGCCCGGCGCCAACACCGTCGCCCGCTCCACCTCCACCACCTTCAGCGCGCACAACTCGTCCAGCCGGCGCGCCAGCGTCGCGGTGAAGGCGGCCGGCATGTGCTGCGCCACCACCACCGGCCAGGGAAAGCCGGCCGGCAGCAGGGGCAGGATGTCTTCCAGCGTGCTGGGGCCGCCGGTGGAGACACCCACCAGCACCACCCCCTCGCCCGCGCCGCCCGACGCCGTGGCTGGGGGCGATGCCACCATGGGCGGCACCGCAGGCGGCAGCCCCTCGGGCGCCACGAAATCCTCCCCGGCGATGCGGGCGCGGGCCAGCCGCAGCCGTTCGCGCAGGCCGCGGACCCGGCGCGGGCGGGAGGATGCGGCGGCGCGCACCGTCTCCACCAATTCCTCCCCGATCCGGCCGATGGAGCCGGCGGCCGGCTTCTGCACCGCCTCCACCGCGCCAAGCCGAAGCGCCTCCAGCGTCTCCTCCGCCCCCGCGCCGGTAAGGGCGGAGACCATGACGACCGGCTTGGGATGCTCCACCATGATGCGGGCAAGGCAGGTCAGCCCGTCCATGCCCGGCATGGTGACGTCCAACGTCACCACGTCCGGATCGACGACCGGCAGGCGCGCCAGGGCCTCCTCCCCCGTCGCGGCGGTCTCCACCCGGAATCCGGCCTCGGTCAGCAGATCCGCGATGCGCCGGCGCATCAACGCGGAATCGTCCACCACCAGCACCGTCAGCACGCCGTCCCCCACTCCAGGCTCCCAGCCGTCACTGCGGGATAACAGGCAGGTCGGCCAACCGGTCCATGTCGAGCAGGCTTTCCGCGTCCATCAGCAGGATCAGGCGGGCGCCGCCGGACTCGAGTGTGGCGACCCGGCGGATCAGCCGGCGCTGCGCCGCCGACACCGCCGGTGCCGGCCCGATCCGCTCCACCGGAACCGTCAGCAGGCCGGACAGCCCGTCGACCAGCAGCCCGACCAGCAGCCCGTCGCGCCCGACCACCACCACCCGCCCGCGCTCGAGCCCGGCGGAGAGGCCGGCCGTGGCGGCCGGCAGGTTCAGCAACCGGCGCTGGTCGATCAGCGGCAGCACCTCGCCGCGCAGGGTCAGCACGCCGGCGACGAAATCGGGTGCGTTGGGAAGCGGCGTGATGCCGTCGGGCCGGCGCAGCACCTCGCGCACGGCGGCGACCGGCAGGCCGTATTCGGCCCCGGCGAGGCGGAAGACGACGAAGCGTTCCACGTTTCCGCTCCCCTCCGCAGACTGCGCCGGCTCCATGCCGTCTCCCTCTCCGCCCGCTTCCGCGCCGATTGCCGCGCCATGGCGGAACAGCCGCTCCGCCGACAGCACCGACACCAGCCGCCGCCCGCCATCCGCGCGGGCGATGCCGTCCAGATCCTCGAACTCCGGCTCGCGGGCCAGCAGCGGCGGCACCGGGTCGATCAGCGCGGGATCGAGCCGCAGGATCTCACGCACCTCGTCCACCAGCACGCCGACCGGCGCTTCCCCCGCCCCCGACCGCACCACGACGACGCGGCGCCCGGCCCCCTGTTCACCGTCCAGCCCGAACAGGGCGCGCAACCCCACCAGCGGCAGCAGCCGGTCGCGCACCGCCATCACGCCCAGCAGATGCGCCTTGGCCCGCGCCATGCGGGCGATCTCGTGCGGAGCCGGCAGAACCTCGCGCACCCGATCCACCGGCAGGGCGAATTCCTGCCCGGCGACCTCGAAGACCAGAAGGGCCTGACGGTCGGGTCCGGCCGCCGCTTTGCCGGCCTCGCCCGCCATCACATGTCCGAACCCACCGGTGCCCCGCTCCGGTCGATCCGCCTCCGTCCCGTCGCCGAACTGGCGGTCGATCAGCGCGTCGAGCTTCAGGATGGTGGCCGGGCCGTCGCGCAGCAGGCCGTCCAGCATGGCGGGGTCGAGCCCGCCCTCCTCCTGCGTCACCGGATCGATGCGGTCGGGGTCGCTGCGCAGGATGCCGGCCATCGCGTCCACCCGCAGACCCACCGGCTGGCCGCGATGCCCGACCAGCACCGCGCGCGTTTCCCGCGTGGCGGCCCCACCGGCCGGCCGGTCCAACGCCCTGGCAAGGTCCAGCACCGGCACCGCCTCGCCATGCCACTGCGCCAGCCCGTCGAGGCTGGGCGGCCCCAGCGGAATGCGCACCAGCTCCGGCAGCCGGATCACCGCGCGGACCGCCGACAGCGGCAGCGCGAGGCGCAGCTCGCCGACCGCCACCGTGACGAAGGCGAGGGCGCCATCGGCCTCGCCTGTCGCCGCACGGTTCCCGGCCACGTCTTGGGCCACGGCGGTCAAACCGCGCCCAGCAGGCTGTCGGCCATCGCCGCGATCTCCTCGATCGCCGACGCCAGCTCCTCGGCCCCCTTCGCCTGTTCGCGCGCGGCCTTGGCCGCTTCGGAGCCGGAGAGGTTCGCGGCGGCGGCGGCGGCGGCCACCTGCTCCACGCCGACGCGGGTCTCGCGCAGGGCGGCGGTGGTCTCGTTGGCGGCGTCCAGAATCTCGCGGCCGCCGGCGGTGACCACCCGCAGTTCCTGCGTGCCGGCGGTCAGGGTGACGCCGAAGGCGCGGTGGCGCGCGATCTCCGTCACCGCCGTCGCGGAGACCTCATCCACGTCGCGGCGCACCCGCAGCATCTGGTCCTGGATGTCGCGGACGATGTCCTTCACCCGCTCCGCGCTTTCCGCGCTGTCGCCGGCCAGCTTGCGGATGTCGCCGCTGACCACGGTGAAGCCGCGGCCGAACTCCCCCGCCCGCGCAGCCTCGATGGAGCCGCTGACCGCCAGCATGCCGGTCTGGATGGCGACGGTGGCGATGGCGTCCACCACCTTGTCGATGCGCCGGCCGAGCCGCTCCAGCGCGTCCAGCCGTTCACCGGCCCGGCGGGAGGAGTCGACCGCCTCCAGCATGCCGTCGGCCAGTCGGCCGATGGTGTCGCGGGTTTCGCCCAGCAGACCTTCCATCGAGGTGCAGCGATCGACGGACTCGCCCGCCCGCCCGGCGGCCAGCGTCGCTGCGGCGTCGATCTCCGCGATCGCCGAGGCCAGCTGGTGAGTGGCCGCGCTCTGCGCCTGCGCCCCGCCGGAGATCTGGCCGATGGCGGTCATGATCTGGGCGGCGCCGCGGTTGATCTCCTCGATGGCAGCCGACAGTTCCTCTGCAGCGGAGGCCAGCTCGTCGGCGGTGGCGGCAAGGTCGGCGGTTCCCTCCAGATCCTCGGCCAGTTCGGACAGCTGGCCGGCGGCGCGCTGGCTCTGGGTCAGGGCAAGCGCCTGCTCGCCCGCCGTCCTCAGCGCCTCCTCGGCGGCGGCGGACTGCTCCTCGGCGCTGGCGGCGATGGTCTCGGCCCCGCGCAGGGCCTCGCGGGCGGCCTGATCGGCCTCCACGGCGGCGCGGATCGTCTCCTGCGCGCCCTGGACGATGGTCGACATGTCCGACCGTACGCCTTCCAGCTGCTGGACGATCATGCGCCCGCGCTCCACCTCCGCCTTGGCGGCGTCGGCGGAAGCGACGATGCCGGCGGCGATGGATGCCACCGCCTCCTGGATTTCCGCGACCATCCCCTGGATGTCGTTGGCGCTGCGTTCCGACCGTTCGGCCAGCGCCTGCACCTCGTCGGCGACGACGGCGAAGCCCTTGCCCGCCTCCCCCGCCCGCGCAGCCTCGATGGCGGCGTTCAGCGCCAGCAGGTTGGTCTGGTCGGCGATGGCGGCGACGCTCTGGACGATGGTGCCGATCTCCTGCGCCCGGGCCTCCAGGTCGCGCACCAGCCGCACCGACGCCTCCTGCCGTTCGGCGGCACGGACGATGCCGTCGATGGAGGACAGGATCTGGCCGCTGACGTCCTTCAGCGTGGCCTGCAGCGCCTCGACCCGCAGCACCGCCTGCTCCGCCGTGCCGCGCGAGCGGGTCAGAAGCTCCGACGCGCGGCCGATCATGCGCTGGGACTGCTGGGTGGCGCTGGCCGATTCCTCCGCCCCGGCGGCGATCTGCTCCATCGCCCGGCGCAGTTCCTCCGCCGCAGAGGCCGCCTGGGTGACGCCGCTCGCCAGCTCGGTGGCGGCGGCGGCGATGCCGCTGGCGGCCTGCCGGCGGCGCGAATCGGCACGCGCCCTGCGGCGCTGCGGCGCGCCCGGCGTGGCGGCCGGCGGCGCGGCTTCGGTCGTGGAAGCCTCGATTTCGGCGGCGGACCGATCCGGATCGCCGGCGGCGCCGGACTTGCTCCGGGCGGTGTGCGCCGTGTCGATCTTTGTCTTCTTGATGAGTGCCATGGTCCTTACCCGCCTTTCCAGCCGGTTGTTCTTGTTGCCGTCACGCCACCAGCCGCCCGATATAGCGGCCGAGCGTCGCCTGCAGCGCTCCGGCGGAGCCGGCGTCGAGCAGCAGGACCACCCGTCCCGCCACCGCCGTCCCGTCGCCCCCCGGCAGGGTCGTGCGCAGGTCGATGTGGAACAGCACGGCTGCGCCGTCCGCGGTTGGAGCCGCCCCCGAACATCCCCGCAGGATCTCCGCCGCACCGCCGCGGAACACCACCGGCAGGCCGGTTTCGACCGACTCGCCCAGCAGGTTGGCGACCAGGGCCAGCGCGCTGTTCAGCACGACGTTGCCCAGTTCCGCCAGAACCTCGTCCTCCAGCTCGGGAACATCCTCCGCCGGCACGTCGGGCGGCAGGGCGGCGCGCACCAGGGGCAGGCTGCCGGCCTGGGGGAAGACCAGCAGGGCGCATCCCGCGAACAGGCCGCCCAGCGTTTCCGAGATGCCCACCAGCGGCGGCGTCAACGCCCGGTCCAGCAGTCCGGCCACCGCGTCCGGCGGCACCATCTCCACCGACGGGACCGACAGGGTGACCAGCCCGCCCAGCATGCGGCCAAGCGCCGTCGAGGCCCGGCCGATGCCGATGTTGCCCAGTTCGGCCAGCGCGTCGCGCTCCAGCTCGCTCAGCATGGGGGCTGCGATCACTCCTGAGGGGCCTGGGAAGGCCGGCGCGGCGGCAGGGCGGTGGAGTTCAGGAAGCGGGCGACCTGCTCCTCCTCCAGCGGCTTGGGCATGAAGGCGGCGCCGACCGCGCGGATGCCGGACACCACAGCGTCCTGGGCGTTGGCGGTGATGATGGCGATGTGGACGTCGGGGTGGCTCTGGCGCAGCTTGGCCGCAGTGTCCACGCCGTTGTCGCCGGGCATGTTGTAGTCGATGATCGCGACGTCGACCGGCGTGCCCTGCAAGGTCTTGAAGAGTTCGTCGCCGTTCGCCGCCTCGACCACCGACCAGTCGGGCTTGTTGCGCAAGACCATGGCCCGCACATGCATGCGCGAAAGCTTGCTGTCGTCGACGATGATTGCAGTCTTACTCAAGATATAAGCCTTTTGGATGGATATCAGCCGGCGAAGCCGAATTGCGGGCAAGTATACAGGATGAAGAAAGCCACGCCAGTCCTCTTAAATGCATTCGGGATTTTGCTTGCGCGCCGCCGGACCGATTCATGCTATCGAATTGGCCCGCTCCTTCCCTTGGCGCCCCTCACTCATGCCGCCACCCGCAGCACCCGCCAAACTGGTCGCCCTCCTGCGCGAGGCGCTGGCCCACCACCGTGCCGGCGATCTGGACGGGGCGGAGCGTGGCTATCGCGCCATGCTGGCGGTCGACGGCGGGAACGCTGACGCGCTGCATCTGCTGGGCGTGTTGCACCATCAGCGCGGACAGGATGCCGACGCCGTCCGCCTGATCGGGCAGGCCATCGCCCGGCGCCCGAAGATGGCGGAGCAGCACGCCAACCTCGGCCTCGCCCTCCACGCTCTGGGCCGGCTGGAGGAGGCGGAGGCGGAATACCGCCGGGCGCTCGCCCTGCGCGAGGCCTATGCGGAGGCGCACAACAGCCTGGGCAGTGCCCTGCAGGAGCAGGACCGTCTGGCGGAGGCCGCACGCCATTACCGCCGCGCGCTCGACCTCAACGCCGGCTATGCCGAGGCCTGGGCCAATCTCGGCACGCTGCTGCGGGCGCAGGATGACTATGGCGAAGCGGAAGCGGCGCTGCGCCACGCCCTGCGGCTCGACCCCGGCCATGCCACCGCCCTTACCAACCTCGGCGTCGTGCTGAAAGAGACCGGCCGCGCCGACGAGGCCGAGGCGGCGCATCTGGAGGCGCTGCGCCTCGCCCCCGACGATGCCGAGACGATGGTGAACCTCGCCCTGCTGCGCGAGGCGCAGGGGCTTGGCGAGGAGGCGGAGGCGCTCTATCGCAACGCTCTCGTCCATGCCCCCGGCTTCGCGCTGGCGCGCTGGAACCTTGCCCTGCGGCTGCTCGGCCGCGGCCGGCTGGCGGAGGGATGGGACGAGTATGAGGCCCGCTTCGCCTCCCGCCGCGTGTCGGCCGGGCGCAGCATCGCCCTGCCGGCCTGGGACGGCGCGGCCGGCCGGCGCGTGCTTGTCTGGCGCGAACAGGGGCTGGGCGACGAGCTGATGTTCGGCACCGCCCTGCCCGACCTCGCCGCAAGGCTGGGGCCGGCGGCGCTGGTGGTGGAGGTCGATGTCCGTCTGACCGGGCTGGTCGGCCGCGCCCTGCCCGGCGTCACGGTGCGGGCGGAGACCGTCGATCCGACAGACGCCGCCACCGGCGCCAAGGCTCATCTGCCGATGGGATCGCTGCCGCGTCTGCTGCGCCCGACCCTGGCCGATTTTCCCGCCCGGCCGTCCTGGCTGACGCCCGACCCGGCGCGCGGCGCGGCTTGGGCGGAGCGGCTGGCGGCATTGGGGCCGGGTTTGCGCGTCGGCATCTGCTGGGGCAGCCAGAACATGCTGGGGGAGCGCAAGGCTTCCTACACCGCGCTGGCCGACTGGGCGCCGCTGCTGGCCCTGCCCGGCCTGATCCCGGTCACCCTGCAATATGACGGGCGCGAGGCGGAGATCGCCGAAGTCGAAACGCGGCTGGGCATCCGCATCCGGCGCTGGCCGGACACCGACCTGAAGAACGATCTGGAGGGCGTCGCCGCACTGATCGCCAGTCTCGACCTCGTGGTGACGGTGGCGAGTTCGGTCGGCGAGATGGCGGGCGCGCTGGGGGTGCCGGTCTGGCGCTTCGGCCATGACGGCGACTGGACGGCTCTGGGCAGCGGCGTGCGTCCCTGGTTCCCGTCGATGCGGCTGTGGAGCACGCGCCCCGGCGAAGGGTTGGCCGACGTGCTTGCCCGCATGGCGGCGGACCTCCGCCGGCTGCTCCCCGCTCTCCCCGTTGAGCAGTGGCTGGCTGAAGCGCGCACTCTCCACGAGTCCGGCCGCTGGCCCGAGGCGGAGAAGGCCTATCAGCGCATCCTCGACCAGGGCGGCGAGGTGCCGGCGGCGTTGGAGGGTTACGCACTGCTCGGCCATCAGGCTGGCCGTCCCGACATCGCCGCCACCCTGCTGAGCCGCGCCATTGCGGTCGAGCCGACCGCCGACCGCCACAAGCGCCGCGCCCAGGCTCATCAGGAGATGGGCGCCCTGGCCGACGCCGAGGCCGACTGGCTGACCGCCGCCACGCTCGCCCCCGACGATGTCGAGGCGCTCGGCAATCTCGGCGCCCTGCGCCTGTCCCGTGGCGCGGCGCTTGAGGCGGCGGCGGCGACCGACGCGGCGCGGCGCCTCGCCCTCTTCCATGCCGGGCTGTGGGCCAATGCCGGGCTGGCGCGGCAGGCGATGGGCAAGGACGGGCTGCCCTTCTTCCGGCGGGCGCTCGCTCTCGACCCGACACTGGCGGAGGCGTGGACCGCCCTCTCGGCCGAAGCCTTGCGCGACCCCGGCCATGCCACCGAGGCAGAGCGCGCCGCCGGCCGGGCCTTGCGCCTGCGCCCCGGCGACCCGGCAGCGACCAGCAACATGGGGCTGGCGGCCCTGGCGCTCGACCGGCCGGCCGACGCGGTGGCGCATCTGCGGCTGGCGCTCCTGGGCCGGCCGGGCGACCTCGGCACGCTCGGCAACCTCGCTTTGGCGCTGGAGCGGGCCGGCGACGGCAATGCCGCCGGGCTGGCGTGGTGGCGGGTGATCCTGTTCGCCCCCGGAACCGGTGCCGGCTGGGCCGGGCTGGCCGACCTGCGGCAGCGGCAGGGCCGGCTCGACGCCGCGCTGAAGGGCTGGGGCCGCGCCCTGGCGCTGGAGCCGGCGCGGGCCGACTGGCGCTACAATCTCGGCAACGCCCTGCATGCCGCCGGCCGCCCCTCGGACGCGGACGCGGCCTATCGCGGGGCGGTGGAGGACGATCCGACCCTGACGCTCGCCGCCTTCAACCGCGGGTACGCGGCGCTGGCGCGGGGGGAGATTGCCACCGGCTGGGCCGGGCTGGAGGCGCGGTTCGCCGCCGGGCAGGCCTTGCCCGACCGGCGCTTCCGCATTCCCGCCTGGGACGGTGGCGATCTGAAGGGAAAGACCGTGCTGGTCTGGCGCGAGCAGGGGGTTGGCGACGAGCTGATGTTCAGCGCCTGCTACCCTGACCTGATCGCGCGCGCCGGCCGGGTTGTTCTGGAATGCGAGCCGCGGCTGGTGGACCTGTTCGCGCGCTCCGTCCCGCAGGCGGTGGTTCGCGCGGCGACGGAGGATCCGGTGGACGCCGACTGCCACGTCCCGGCGGGGTCGCTGCCCTTGTTGCTGGGCTGGGGGCTGGGTGGCTTTCCGGCGCGGGGGGGATGGTTGCGAGCGGACGACGCGGCGGTGGAGTGGTGGCGGGGGTGGTTGGGTGGTCTTTCCGGAGACACTTGCCCCCACCCCAACCCTCCCCCGCTGGGCGGGGGAGGGGGTAGGAGCTTTGTCGGCGTTCAGCGGCAGTCCCTCCCCCGCTCAGCGGGGGAGGATAGGTGGGGGTCTAACGCCGCACTCACCATCGGCCTCTGCTGGCGCAGCGGCCTGCGCAACGCATTGCGCGACGCCAACTACGCCCCGCTGGCCGACTGGGCGCCGATCCTAACCCTGCCCGGCCTGCGGCTGGTCAATCTTCAATACGACGATTGCGAAGCCGAACTTGCCGACGCCGAACACCGCTTCGGCATCGCCATCCACCGCCCGCCGCTGGATTTGAAAAACGACCTCGACGGCGCGGCGGCCCTGACGGCGGCGCTGGATCTGGTGATCTCCGCCGGAACGTCGGTGGCGGAGATGGCGGGCGCGCTCGGCGTTCCGGTGTGGCGGATCGGGCCGGCGGGGGACTGGACGGCGCTCGGCACCGGCTGCCGGCCCTGGTATCCGTCGATGCGGCTGTTCGCGCCGCGGCCAGGGGAAACGCTCGGCGACGCGCTGGGCGCCGCCGGGCGTGCTCTCATGGACCTCAGAACGCGGGAACCACGGCGTTCTTGAACTTGGTGAGGATGAACTCCTTCACCTCGGGGCTCTGGTAGGACTTCACCAGCTTGGCGACCCAGGGCTTGTCCTTGTCGGCCTTGCGCACGGCGATGACATTGGCATAGGGGCTGTCCGCCGCCTCGCGGGCGATGGCGTCCTTGACCGGGTCGATGCCGGCTTCCAGCGCGAAGTTGGTGTTGATGGCGGCGACGGTCACGTCATCCAGCGAGCGCGGCAGCTGGGCGGCGTCCAGCTCGACGATCTCCAGCTTCTTCGGGTTCTCGACGATGTCGATCGGCGAAGCCTTCAGAGTGCCGCCGTCCTTCAGCTTGATCAGACCCTTGGCCTGCAACAGCAGCAGGACGCGGCCGCCGTTGGTCGGATCGTTGGGGATGGCGACCTTGGCGCCGGACTGCAGCTCGTCCAGGCTCTTGACCTTCTTGGAATAAATGCCGATCGGATAGACCACCGTCTTGGCCACGCTGACCAGATCGAATCCCCGGTCCTTCACCTGATTGTCGAGATAGGGCTGGTGCTGGAAGCTGTTGGCGTCCAGATCGCCGCCGGCCAGGGCCTGGTTCGGGATGACGTAGTCGGTGAACTCGATGATCTGGATGTCCAGCCCGTCCTTGGCGGCGATGGGCTTCACCGCTTCCAGGATCTGGGCGTGCGGACCGGCGGTGACGCCGACCTTGATGGTTTCGGCAGACGCGCCGAAGGCGACGGCCAGGGTGGCGGCGCCGGCCAACAATGACGCCAGCGAACGGAAGCGCAGCATCTCGAACACTCCTTTGGTTTCTTTGGGGTTTTCTAGGTTCAGGATTTCAGATTGCGTTTGTTGACGCGGCGGGCGATCCAGTCGCCCGTCGATTGAACGATCTGCACCAGCACGATCAGCACGATGACCACCGCCAGCATCACCTCCGGCAGGAAGCGCTGATAGCCATAGCGGATGCCGAGGTCGCCAAGCCCGCCGCCGCCGACCGCGCCGACCATCGCCGAATAGCCGACGAGGCTGACCGCCGACAGGGTCAGGCCGGCGACGATGCCCGGCAGGGCTTCCGGCAGCAGAACCTTGCGGATGATCTGGAAGGGCGTGGCGCCCATCGCCTGGGCCGCCTCGACCAGACCGCGGTCGACCTCGCGCACCGCATTCTCCACCACGCGGGCGATGAAGGGGGCGGCGGCGACGGTCAGCGGCACGATGGCGGCATTGGTGCCGATGGAGGTGCCGGCGATCAGCCGGGTGAAGGGGATAATCGCCACCACCAGGATGATGAAGGGGGTGGAGCGGGTCATGTTGACCACCGCCCCCATCACCTTGTTGAAGGCGAAGTTCTGCAGCAGCTCGCCCCGGCCGGTGACGGCCAGCAGCACGCCGATCGGCAGGCCGATCAGCGTCCCGATGGCGCCCGACACCGCCACCATGTGCAGCGTGTCGAGCAGCCCCTTGATCAGCAGGTCAATGATTTGCGGGGAGAGCATGGCCCAACACCTCGACACCCAGATTGTTCTCTTTCACCAGCGCCATCGCGGCCTCGACCTTGGCCGTGTCGCCCAGCGCCTCTACCACCAGCGTGCCGAAGGGCGCGCCCTGGATCTCGTCGATCTGGCCGTGCCAGATGTTCAGGTCCAGCTCCAGCCGGCGGCTGATGGCGCTGATGACCGGGGTGGTCGCCTTTTCGCCGGTGAAGGTGATGCGCAGCACCGGGTTGCTCCCCAAGCCGGGCTGGGGCGACAGCCGGCCGCGCAGGCTGTCGGGGATGCCGCGGTTGATGACGGGATCGACGAAGCTGCGGGTGGTCGGGTGCTGCGGGTGGGCGAAGATGTCGAAGACCGGCCCCTGTTCGATCACCCGGCCGCCTTCCATCACCGCCACCTTGTGGCAGATCTCCTTGATGACGGCGATCTCGTGGGTGATGAGGACGATGGTCAGCCCCAGCCGCCGGTTGATGTCGGCCAGCAAATGCAGGATCTGCGTCGTCGTCTCCGGGTCGAGGGCCGAGGTCGCCTCGTCCGACAGCAGCACCTTCGGCTTGCTGGCGAGCGCGCGGGCGATACCGACGCGCTGCTTCTGCCCGCCCGACAGTTCCGCCGGATAGCGGTCGCGCTTGTCGGCCAGCCCGACGAGGTCGAGCAGCGGCTCCACCGCCTTGCGGATCTCGGCGCGCGGCGTGCCGGCCAGTTCCAGCGGCAGCGCCACATTGTCGAAGACGGTGCGCGAGGACAGCAGGTTGAAGTGCTGGAAGATCATGCCGATGGAATGCCGCGCCCGGCGCAGCTCCGCCGCCGACAGGGCGGTCATCTCCACCCCGTCCACCATGACGCTGCCCGAACTCGGGCTTTCCAGCAGGTTGACCGTCCGCAGCAGGGTGGATTTCCCGGCGCCGGACCGGCCGATGATGCCGAAGATCTCGCCGCGGCCGACCGTGATGTCGACATCGGCCAGAGCCTGGACCGAAGCGCCGCCGCCGCGGGCCGGGTAGGTCTTGTGAATGTTTGTTAGCGTTATCATCGTTCTTCGAAGTCTGGCTTGCGGACTGGCCCGACCCCGCCCCGCTCTTGAGAAGAGCAAGGGCAAGGCCGGGTCCGGCGCATTCTTGTCATGGTCGAAATCGCGGAGCCCCAAAGTGCCGCAGTTCGGTCCCGCAATACAGCGGTATGGTTCCGCCGCACCGGTCTGGCTTCCATGCGGCCCGTGCAGGCTGAACTCAGCGCCGGCGGTCGGGCAGGCGGTTCAAATGCTGGTGAGCGGCACGCTGCGCCTGTCCGACATTGCGAAAGACACGGCGGTCGAGGTCACGGAATGCCCAGTCGGACACGAAGAAGGTGAAGCCGCCGCGTTCGGCGACGACGATGCCGGCGGAGCGGCCCTGGACTTCGATGGCATAGGCGTTGGCGTGGGTCATGGCGAAGGACTCCCCAATATGGGTTCCGTGGCGCGGCCTGCCCTCAATCGCTGCAGGGCGGACGGCGCAAATGCATTCGGGACTGGCGGATGTGCGGAATGGGCGCTGTGTTCTTGTGCCGCAGATCAGCGGCAACACAGGCCCAGGCGCATCATGCAGGCCGGGGAGACGGTCCGAAGCACGGATGGGGGAGCGGAAACTCGCGAGGTCATTCCGGTCTCTCCTTCTTGAAGAGGTCCACGACCGGTATCGTGGCGCTTTAGCGTTTGGTGACGCGGCGCAAGCTGCAGGGGTCAAATTGCCGCGGGATGCCCCGGCGGGGCGTCCGATGGATATTTATCTATCCCTTCCATGGAGTATGGTCAACCGCAAATCCGCAGTTTGTGTGAAATAACATGATGCGCGGAATTTTGTTGTTGAATTGGTGCGGCGCGACAGCGACAGGTGACGGGCGCGTGGAATGTGCTATCTATCGCGTCGATGGTTCATCCGGGGCATGCACATCGCCCCGGCGAGCGATGCGAGGAGAGTGTTTTGTCCGCCGATCCCAGCGCCCAAGGGGTGACTGCCGCCGTAACGGCCGCGCCGGCCACCACACCGGTTGATGACCAGCTGGTGCTGGCCCTGCCCAAGGGCCGCATCCTGAAGGAGCTGCGCCCGCTGCTGTCCCATGCCGGCATCCATCCGGAGCCGGCTTTCGACGACGACAAGAGCCGGCTTCTGCGCTTCGCCACCAATGTGCCGAACCTCAGCATCATCCGCGTCCGCTCCTTCGACGTGGCGACCTTCGTCGCCTTCGGCGCCGCCCATCTGGGCGTGGCGGGCAACGACGTGCTGATGGAATTCGACTATCCGGAAATCTACGCCCCGCTCGATCTCGGCATCGGCGCCTGCCGCCTGTCGGTCGCCGAACCGGTGGAGATGATGGAGGGCGACGATCCGTCGCGCTGGAGCCATGTGCGGGTCGCCACCAAATACCCGGAGGTGACCAAGCGCCATTTCGCCGCCCGCGGCGTCCAGGCCGAATGCGTCAAGCTGAACGGCGCGATGGAGCTGGCGCCGACGCTGGGCCTGTGCCGCCGCATCGTCGATCTGGTCTCCACCGGCTCGACGCTGAAGGCCAATGGGCTGGTTGAGGTGGAGCATATCGCCGACGTCACCTCGCGCCTGATCGTCAACCGCGCCGCCTTCAAGACGCGGACGGCCGAGATTTCTCAGTGGATCGATAAGTTCCGGGAGGCGGTGAATGCCCGTCAGGCTTGATATTCGCGACGCGGACTTCGCCGCCGGTTTCGAGGCGCTGCTGCATGCCAAGCGCGAGGCCAGCGAGGATGTCCAGACGCTGGTCGCCGGAGTGATCGAGCAGGTGCGCACCCGCGGCGATGCGGCGCTGATTGACTACACCGCCCGCTGGGACCGCCAGACCCTGACGGCCGAAACCCTGCGCATCGGCCAGGACGAGATCGACGCCGCCACTGCGAAGTGTTCAGCCGAAACGCTGGAGGCGCTGGACCTCGCCGCCGCGCGGATCGAGGCGTTCCACCGCCGCCAGATCCCGGAGGTCACCGACTACCGCGATGCCGCCGGCGTGCGGCTGGGCGCCCGCTGGACCCCGGTCGGCGCCGTCGGCCTCTATGTGCCGGGCGGCACCGCCTCCTACCCGTCGTCGGTTCTGATGAACGCCCTGCCCGCCAAGGTCGCGGGTGTCGAGCGCGTCGTCATGGTGGTGCCGACGCCGGACGGGGCGATCAACCCGCTGGTGCTGGCCGCGGCCAAGCGTTGCGGCATCGACGAGATCTATCGCATCGGCGGCGCCCAGGCGGTCGCGGCGCTGGCCCACGGCACGGCGACGATCCGGCCGGTGGACAAGATCGTCGGCCCCGGCAACGCCTTCGTCGCCGCCGCCAAGCGGCAGGTCTACGGCCTCGTTGGCATCGACAGCATCGCCGGCCCGTCGGAAATCCTGGTGGTTGCCGATGGCAGGAACGATCCGGCCTGGATCGCCATGGACCTGCTGTCGCAGGCCGAACATGACACCTCGGCCCAGTCGATCCTCATCACCGACGATGCCGCCTTCGCCGACGCGGTGGCAGCGGCGGTGGAGAAGCATCTGGAGACGCTGCCGCGCACGGCGATCGCCGCCGAAAGCTGGCGGGAGCATGGCGCCATCGTGCTGGTCGGCGACCTGATGGCCGATTCGCCGGCCCTGGTCGACCGGCTGGCGCCGGAGCATCTGGAGCTGGCTGTCGAAGATCCGGACGCGCTGGCGGCGAAGGTCCGCAATGCCGGCGCCATCTTCCTCGGCCGCTACACGCCGGAGGCTATCGGCGACTATGTGGCCGGTCCCAACCACGTGCTGCCGACGGCGCGCAGCGCCCGCTTCTCCTCCGGCCTCAATGTGCTGGACTTCATGAAGCGGACGACCTTCGTCGCCTGCGACGCCGACAGCCTGCGGGCCATCGGCCCGGCGGCGGTGACGCTGGCGATGGCCGAGGGGCTGGAGGCGCATGCGCGCTCCGTCGCCCAGCGGCTGCCGGGCTATAAAGAATAAGATCTACAAGGACTGAGGTCCGCAAGGACCGGAATTGCGGGGGAGGCGGGGCGTGACGACGGCGAAGAGCAAGCGGCGCATCACCCATGTGACGCTCGACGAGCGGAGTGTCGTCCGCCACAAGCCGGAGGTCGAGCATGAGCGCGCCGTCGCCATCTTCGACCTGCTGGAGGACAACGAGTTCTGCCCCTGCGACTTCGCGGAGGACGGGCCGTATCACCTGCACCTGTCGATCGAGGACAACCGGCTGGTCTTCGACATCCGGCGCGAGGACGACAGCGTGCTCGACCGGCTGATGCTGCCGATCACCGGCTTCCGCTCGATCGTGCGGGACTATTTCCTGATCTGCGAAAGCTATTACGCCGCCATCAAGCGGTCGACGCCCTCGCAGATCGAGGCCATCGACATGGGCCGCCGCGGCCTGCACAACGAGGGGTCCGAAATGCTGCGCGAACGTCTGGCCGGCAAGGTGGAGATGGACCTGCAGACCGCGCGCCGGCTGTTCACGCTGATCTGCGTTCTGCACATTCGCGGCTGACGGGAACGGGCGGCGCATGGCCATGGCGGCGACCCCGGTCCTCACATCCCTGCCGGTCACGAGCGTATTGTTCGCCTGTACCTACAACATGATCCGTTCGCCGATGGCGGCGGCGATGATGCGCCATTACCACGGCACCCGCGTCTATGTGGATTCGGTCGGCGTCCGCGAGGGCGACGAGGTCGATCCCTTCGCCGTCGCGGTGATGGAGGAGATCGGCATCGACCTGTCCAAGCATCGCTGCCGCACCTTCGAGGATCTGGAAGACACCAACTTCGACCTGATCGTCTCGCTGTCACCCGAGGCACAGCACCGCGCCATCGAGATGACGCGCACCATGGCCTGCGACGTGGAGTTCTGGAACACCTTCGACCCCACCCTGGTCGACGGCACCCGCGACGCCATGCTGGAAGCCTACCGGCAGGTCCGCGACGGCCTGCTGGCCAAGGTGAAGCAGCGCTTTCCCCTCAGTCGCGGGCCGACGGTGTAAAAACTTGACGGTCTAGAGTCTCGGTCTCAGGCCCGCACCGGCCGCGTCCGCTTCTTCTGCCGCCAGCGCACCACCCCGGTCGCCAGCAGCAGGGCCGGCAGCAGGCCGGCGACCGCCACCAGGATGCGGCAGCACAGGCCGAAGCACTCGCCGTTGTGCAGAGGATGCTGCCAGCCGAAGAAGGCGTCGCCGGCGCTCCAGCGGGTGGGGTCGCGCAGATCCAGGATGGTGCCGTCGCCGCCATTCACCCAGACGCTGGTCTTGGGAAAGCGCCAGCCGGGCTCGCCGGCCTGGAACAGGCGGATGTGATAGGCGCCGCCGCCCTGCCCCGGCACCTCGACCCAGCGCGGTTCGGCCTGCGGGAAGCGGGCCAGCGCAGCGGACAGCGCGGCATCGGCGCCGACATCCGCTCCGCCCTGCACCTTACCCAGCGTCGGCGCCCCGCTCACCGGCGACAGCCGCTCCACCACCGGCTTCACCCACTCCGGCTGCTCCATGACGATCCCCGTCACGATCAGGGGCAGCAGGACGACGAGGCCGTAGACCCCCGCCAGCACATGGATGTCGAACACCTGCCGGACGAAGCCGGAGCGCAGGCGTGGCAGCAGGGCCCGTCCCCATTTCCCGGCCGCCGGCCACCACAGATAGACTCCGCTGGCGAGAACCAGCAGGCTGCCGATTCCGCCCAGCGTCAGCACCATCCGGCCGCTGTCGCCGGCCAGCAGCAGGTAATGCAGGTCGTAGACCCAGGTCATCGCTGTCCGGCCCCAGAAACGGGAGGACAGCACCTCGCCGCTGTACGGGTTAACCGCCACCATCAGCGGTGCGAAGGATTTGCCCGCCGTCTCCTCCGGCTTCATATAGCGGGCCATGATCGGATGATCCGGCCCATGGGGAAGCTCCAGCCGCCAACCGCCGCTGCGCGTGGGATGGGCCTCGCGCAGTGCCTGCACCACCCGGTCCAGCGGCACCGGTTCACCATGCCCCGCCGGCACCACCAGTTCGGGCGTCAGCACGCGGTCGATGTCCACGTAGAAGACCAGCAGGCTGCCCGTCAGTGCGGTCAGCGCCAGCAGCGCCCCCACGGCCAGCCCCAGCGTCAGGTGCAGCACCAGCAAGGCCCGACGCACCCGCTGCCTCGACACGCCGAGGACGATGCCGAATCCCCAGCCGCCCGGCCGCGCCGGCTTGATCCTGTGGTCGCATTCACTGTGCATCTGGCGGGGCTCCTGGTGGATGGTTGGGGCGGATGGTCGGCACGGTGCCGGAACCATCCCGGATCTCCATCCCGCCGGCCTTGACGGCCGTCAAATCCTCCGGATCGCCGCACACGGCATGGTCGGTAATAATTTTGGCATTCTGCAACTTTTTGCGCCGTGGGCATTCACATTGCATCCCCGCCAATGTTATTGAGCTGTGTCATCGCAACGCATCGCGCGCCGACTTAGGCTCGGGAGCGTCGACGAATTTTCCCGCGGAGAGCCGTCCATCCATGCCAGCCGGTCTGATGCCCCGCCTTCTCCGCGTCTTCAGCCCGCGCAGCCTGCGCGCGCGCCTGATGGGCGTGGTGCTGGCCTCGCTGGCGCTGCCGCTGGTTGGCGCGCTCTATCTCGCCGACCAGCAGCTCGACGACCGTGTCGGCGCCGCGCGCGAACTGGCCCTGCATCTGGCCGACGACGGGGTGCAGCGCCAGCATGACCTGATCGGCGAGGCGCGCAACCTGCTGGGCGTGCTGTCGCTGGTGCCGGCGATCCGCAACGCAACGCCGACCGACACCGACGCCTGCGTCGCCACCCTGGCGCCGATGCCGCGCCAGCACCGCTGGACCACCGGCGTCTGGCTGACTGACGCCGACGGGAACATCATCTGCGACACGACCGGTCCCGGGGCCGGCATCTCGCTGCGCGAACGCGAATATTTCCAGCGCGTTCTGGACACCAAAAGCTGGGTGGTCAGCGATTTCATCATCGGCAAGCGCTCGCTGAAGCCGCTGATCATCGTCGCCAGCCCGATCATCGAGAATGGCCGGATCGTCCGCGTGATGGGCGTCGCCGTCGACCTGACCTGGCTGACCGATCTGGTGAAGGTGCTGAAGCAGCCGGACGCCCGCGTGATGGTGCTGGACCGCAACGGCGTGATCGTCGCCCGCCAGCCCGATCCGGAAGGCTGGCTGAACCGCAATGTCGGCCAGTTGCGGCATGTCCAGCGGATGCTGAAGGAACGGGACGGCTTCCTGGATTCCGAAAGCGCCGACGGGCGCGACCGGCTGTGGGCCTTCCGCCATTCCGACGAGACCGACACCATCTTCGCCGTGGGCATGCCGACCGGCCCGATCATCGCGGAGGCGCGGCGCGACCTGTGGCAGAGCCTCGGGCTGCTGGGCATCGCGGCGCTGGTCAGCGTCACCGCGCTGTGGGTCCTGCTGCGCGCCTCCGTTCTGCGCTGGGTGTGGGAATTGGGCAGTGCCGCCACCCGGATCGGCGACGGCGGCGGCGGCACCGTGATCGAGGCCGACCGCGCCCCACACGAGTTCCGCGTCGTCTCCCACGCCTTCAACAACATGTCGCGCCGTCTGAAGCAGCGCGAGCAGGAGCTGCGCTCCGCCATGGAGGAGGCGCGGGCCGGCAGCCGCGCCAAGGAGGAATTCCTCGCCACCATGAGCCACGAGATCCGCACGCCGATGAACGGCGTGATCGGATTCGCGGAGATGCTGCTGGAAACCCCGCTGACCGCCGAACAGCGGCGCTATGCCTCGCAGGTGCGCGATGCCGGGCGGTCGCTGCTGACCGTCATCAACGACGTGCTCGACCTGTCGAAGCTGGAGGCGGGGCGGCTCGATCTGGTCAGCGTGCCCTTCCGGCTGGACGATCTCGCCGACCGCTGCGTCGCCATCGTCCGCCTGGCCGCCGAACAGAAGGGGCTGGAACTGCAGACCAGCATCTCCGCCACCGCCCGCGGCTTCGTCATGGGCGACCCCGACCGGCTGCGCCAGATCCTGCTGAACCTGCTGAGCAACGCGGTGAAGTTCACCGACCGCGGCTCGGTCCGGCTGACGGTGAAGGCGATCGAGGATGACGGCAGCAAGACGGGCGGCAAGCCCGGCGGCGGCCGCATCTGCACCTTCACCGTGACCGACACCGGGATCGGCATCGCGCCCGAACGCCAGCGCGACCTGTTCCAGCGCTTCACCCAATTGGAACGCGGGCGCGGCGGCACCGGCCTGGGGCTGGCCATCTGCCGCCGGCTGGTGGAGCTGATGGGCGGCGAGATCGGCATGGAAAGCCAGCCCGGCGGCGGCAGCACCTTCTGGTTCTCGCTGCCGCTGCTGCCAGCCGGCAGCGCCGCGGTCCAGCGCGACGGTGCCCCCCTTGCCGGCAGCGAGCCCGGCAGCGCCGGCGCCCGCATCCTGCTGGCCGAGGATTTGGCGATGAACCGCGATCTGGCGGTGACCATGCTGACCAAGGCCGGCCACCATGTCGATGCCGTGGAAGACGGCGCCGCCGCGGTCGCCGCGGTGCAGGAACAGGCCTACGACCTCGTGCTGATGGACGTGCAGATGCCGGTGATGGACGGGCTGGAGGCCACCCGCCGCATCCGTGGCCTGCCCGGCCCGGTGGGCCGCATCCCGATCCTGGCCCTGTCGGCCGGCGTCCTGCAGGTGGAGGTCGAACGCTGCCTGCAGGCGGGCATGAACGCCCATCTGGCCAAGCCGCTGGAGAAGACCAAGCTGCTGGCCGCGATCGGCCGCTGGGTTTGCGTCGGGCATGCGGACAACGGATCGGCCGATGTTGGACCGCTTGGCGATGGACAGGATGACTCCCCGCGTCCGCAGTTGATCGCACACAGCTGACGAGTCGGTGCTATAGTGGCGGCACCCCTCCCGGCAGGCTCGGCCGGTCTGCAGCGAAGTGTGTGCCATGAAGGTTGCGCAGCCCCCTCTCGCCCCCGTTCCGGAGCGCAAGCCCGATACTCCTCCGTCGCTGGCCGACGGCGCCGGCGGCGAGTCGTCGTTCCGTGACGCGCTGGTCCAGACCAATCGGCCCGGCAGCGCGGCCGTGCCCGTCGGCCGCCCCGCCAACGGCAGGCTCCAGGACGGCCAGAAGGCGTCGCCCCTGCCGGCCGCCAAGCCGCCGGCCCCGATCCTGCTGGCCGACGGTACCCAGGTCCCGTTCCCTGCGGCCAAACCGGTCACCCCGATCCACCTGGCCGACGGTACCGTCGTGCCGCTCCCAGCTGTTAAGCCCGACGCGCCTGTCCTGCTGGCGAACTCCGCACCGGCGGATGGCGGGACCGCGGCACCACGCGCGCCCCTGCCTGGGCTGAAACCGGCGGCGCCGGCCCTGGCGCAAGGCCCGACTCCAAGTTCGAAGAAGGTGGCGGAGACGGTCAGGGCGGTGAACTCCGACGATCCGACCGCCACGCGGGTGCTGGTCGCCTCGCAGCAGGTCGCCGGCCTGTCGGGCCACAGCTTCACCGCGATCCTGGCCCAGGCCACCCAGGAGAGCGGGCTGGATGCCGGTGCCAAGAACAGGCACAGTTCCGCCGCCGGCCCCTTCCAGTTCCTCGAATCGACCTGGCTCGACCTGTTCCGCCGCCATGGCGCCGCCTATGGCCAGGGCGAGCTGGCCTCGCACATCCAGGTCCGCAACGGCGTGTCCAGCGTCAAGGATCCGGCGATCCGCCGCCAGATCCTGGAACTGCGCCACGATGTCGACCTGTCGGCCGGCATGGCCGCCCGCTATCTGTCCGAGGGGCGGGAGGCGCTGGAGAAGCGGCTGGGCCGTCCGGCCAGCGAATCGGAAAGCCGCATGGCCTATGTTCTGGGCTCCGGCGGGGCGGCGAAGCTGATTCGCGCCGCCGAATCGAGCCCCGGCGCCGTCGCAGCCGACCTGTTGCCCAGTGCGGCGAAGGCGAATCACAACCTGTTCCACGACCGCTCCACCGGCCGCGCCCTCAGCGCGGCGGAAACGGTGGGCCGCTTGACCCGCCGCATGGAGATCGACCAGCGCGAGATGTTCGCGGCAATCAACAAGGCGCTGGAACAGCCGCGCCGCCTGGAAGAAGGCGGTGCATCGCCGCTCAACCCCTATCAGTCGGTCTGACCCACGACGGTTTATCGGCATTTTTGACGCACAACGCGGGGCTGCCCCGCGCGGATGGCTGCGGCCGAACGCATCGGCAGTGGGAATCCCCCTTGACCCGGCGGCCTTGGAAGGTCAGTTATTGCCGCGAAACTTTTAGGACGGACATAAGGGCCTATGGCAAAGGAAGATCTGATCGAGTTTTCCGGGACCGTCGTCGAATTGCTTCCGAACGCGATGTTCCGGGTGAAGCTCGACAACGATCACGAGGTTCTGGCGCACACCTCCGGCAAGATGCGTAAGAACCGGATTCGCGTTCTGGCGGGCGACCGCGTCAATGTGGAAATGACGCCGTACGACCTGACCAAGGGCCGCATCACCTTCCGGTTCAAGTAGCATCCTTGCTGCATAGCGGTTCCCCGTGACGATCCCGTCCAAGGCGCCCCGGCTGGTCCTGGCTTCGGCCTCGCCCCGCCGGCTCGACCTGCTGCGCCAGATCGGCATCGTGCCCGACGCGGTCGATCCCGCCGATCTCGACGAAACGCCGTTGCGCGACGAACTCCCGCCCCAGCACGCCCTGCGTCTGGCGGCGGAGAAGGCGTCGTGCGTCGCCGCGCGCCATCCCGATTCGTGGATTCTCGCCGCCGACACCGTGGTCGCCTGCGGCCGCCGCATCCTGCCCAAGGCCGAACGGGAGGAGGAGGCGCGACGCTGCCTCTCCCTGCTGTCCGGCCGGCGGCACCGGGTGCTCGGCGGCATCGTGCTGCTGATTCCAGGGACGGAAGGCCATCGTCGAATCGACCGGCTGGTCCGCACCGACGTTACCTTCAAGGTGCTCGACCGGGCGGAAACCGACGCCTACATCGCGTCCGGCGAATGGAAAGGCAAGGCCGGCGGCTATGCCATCCAGGGCCGGGCCGGGGCGCTGGTGCGCTGGATCGGCGGTTCCTACAGCAACGTCGTCGGGCTGTCCCTGCACGAGGTCGCTGGCATGCTGCATGGCGCCGGCTTCCCGCTTCCTGCCCCGACATCTCCTGAACAATGAGCAGGCTTGAGCTGCTGGTCGACCGCGACGGCCCGCTGACGCGGGCGGCGGTGCTGGCCGACGGCCGCCTGACCGACTTGCACATCGACCATGCCGACCGACCGTCGCTGCTGGGCGCCATCATCCTGGGCCGGGTGGAGCGAATCGCCACCGGCCTGAACGGCGCCTTCGTCGACCTCGGGAATGGCCTGTCCGGCCTGCTGCCGGCGGCCGACGTGCGCCGCCCCGTCCTCGACGACGATGCTCCGCAACCGCGCTCCAATCGTCCGGGCGCCAAGCCGGCCCCCATCGGCGCGCTGCTGCGCACCGGCCAGCCGGTGATTGTGCAGGTGAAGGCCGACGCCGTCGGGTCGAAGGGTCCGTCGCTGACGATGGACATCACCCTGCCCGGCCGTTTCCTGGTGCACGCGCCGCTCGGTCGCGACATCGCGGTGTCGAAGCGCCTCGGCACCGGTCCGGAGCGTGCCGCGCTGGCCCGCCGCATCGAACAGCTCGCCACCGGCGCCGGCTGGATCGTGCGCGCCGGCGCCGCCCAGGTCTCCGACGATCTGCTGGCCGCCGAATCGGAAGCGCTGCACCTGCAATGGCGCGCCATCCGCGACGACGCCCGTGCCGGCTCCGCCCCGCGCCTGCTGCATCCCGGCCCCGACGCCCCGACCCGCGCCCTGATCGAGCAGGGAGCCGCCGCCCCAGACGCCATCTTGGTCGACGATCCGCCCCCAGCCGGCGGGATCAGGATGGGCAACGGGCCGCTGCTGTCGGGCTTGCGCGACTGGTGCGACCGCCATGCCCCCGACCTGCTGCCGCGCCTGAGCGCTCATGCAGGCGTCCAACGTCTGTTCGACCTGTGCGACCTCGACTCCGCGATTGCCGAGCTTCTCGACGTGCGGGTGCCGCTGCCGCTCGGCGGCTCGCTGGTGATCGAGCGGACGGAGGCGCTGACGGTGGTCGACGTGAACGCCGGAGAGCGCGGCAACCCGCTGGACGTCAACCTCGACGCCGCGGCGGAGATCGCCCGCCAGCTTCGCCTGCGCAACGTCGGCGGCATCGTGGTGGTGGATTTCGTCAACATGCGCAGCCGCGGCGATGCCGAGCGCGTGTTGGCCGCCTTGTCGCAGGCGGTGGAAAGCGACCCGGTGCAGACCCAAGTTTACGGCATGTCCAAACTGGGCCTGGTCGAACTGACCCGCGCCCGCCGCGGCACGCCGCTGACAGCCCTGCTGCGGCCCTGACCGCTGCTATCCGTTACGGAGGCCATCCTTGTCCGACCCCCAATTCCCCGGCGCCCCGCAGCGCTCCCAGGCCCATGGCCAGTCCCATGCCGGCGCCAAGGCGGGCACCAACTGCCCGATCTGCGGCCGCCCGACCGAACCGGCCACCCGCCCCTTCTGTTCCAAGCGCTGCGCCGACGTGGATCTGTCGCGCTGGCTGGGCGGCGTCTACCGCATCGAGAGCCCGGAAACCCCCGCCGCGCCCGGCGGATCCGACCCCGATGAGGAGCTGTGAGACGGGTCCAAATTTTTTTGAATTTTCCTCTGGACAGCCCGTCCGAACCTCTCTAAAAAGCGCCCCACACGACGCGCCGCACCGACCGAAACGGTCACCCATCAAGCGGCGCCGAGATGCCCAGGTAGCTCAGTTGGTAGAGCAGGGGACTGAAAATCCCCGTGTCGGCGGTTCGACTCCGTCCCTGGGCACCATCCTCCCTTCGAAGTTCAAGGTTTGGATGGTGTGCTCCGGTCAAGCCAACTGACCATACTCTTCCCAAGTCGTCGTAAGTTCTTCCGCTTCTTTCAAAGTGGCTCAGACTCTGACCACCCTACCCGTCCAATCCCTGGCAGTTTCACTGCAAGGTCCAGCGGGTCGATGCCGATGGTCAGCCCAAGCAAATTCACCTCCAGCCCCTCCTCCCACGCCAGCAGCAGTCCGGCGACGCCGAACAGGCTGATCTGCCAGCCGGTGCCGCTCGGCGCCCGCGCGAACACGCCGCGGCCAAGGTAATCCTTCCCCAGCGCGGTGGAGGGCAGGTCCAGCCGCAGCTCCGGCACGGCGCGGGCAACCCAGGCGGCGAAGGTGTTGCTGTTGGGGCCGGGCCAGACACGGTACTCGCCGGCATAGGGATAGCTGGCGGCGGCCTTGGCGATCTTGGGGATGGCGGCTTCGGCGGCGGCGGCGCGCAGCTCTCCGAGCAGAATGGGCTGAGCGCCGAACCAGCGGCCGTCGGGGTCGCGGTTGCTGACGGAGACCACCGACAGGCCTCGGTAGGCGCGCCAGCCGATCACTTCGTAAACCGTATAGCTGCGGGCGCCGGCCGGCTTCACGGCAAACCAGGGATGCACGCCGAAGGCGCCGCGCCAAGACAGCACGCGGGCGGCATAGACCTGGACCACCGCCTCCGGCGTTGTCGTCGCGTCGGGGGCGAGGCCCACCGGGCTGCGGTCGATGCGGCTCCAGTCGATAGCCGTCGGCACCGTTCCGGACGCAAGCAGGAACACCGGTCCGGCCAGCAGCAGGACCAGCGTCAACAGAAATGCCAGCAGCACCCTCACGGCCCTCGCGCCCTATCACCGTCCGCCTTCCATGTAGTCATTGCGACGGCGGATTTCCGGTGACAGCGAAGGGACAGGGCGCGGAATTGGCCGCTCAGATGCTGTAATCGCCCTGTTGCAGGCTCTGGTCCATGGTCAGCGCCGGCGCCGGCTCGTCACGGCACCAGCCGACGACCTTGGCGGGCACGCCGGCCACGGTGGCGCAGCCGGGGACGTCCTTCAGCACGACGCTGCCGGCGCCGACCTTGGCATGAGCGCCGATGGTGATGTTGCCCAGCACCTTGGCCCCCGCCGACAGCAGCACGCCGTCGCGCACCTTGGGATGGCGGTCGCCATGCTCCTTGCCGGTGCCGCCCAGCGTGACGTTCTGCAGGATCGACACGTCGTTGCCGATCACCGCCGTCTCGCCGATCACCACGCCGGTGCCATGGTCGATGAACACGCCGCGTCCGACCGGCACCGCCGGGTGGATGTCGACGGCGAAGGCCTCCGACACCCGGCTTTGCAGGAAATGGGCAAGGTCGTGCCGGCCACCCCGCCACAGCCAATTGGCGACGCGGTGCCATTGCAGGGCGTGGAAGCCCTTGAAATAGAGGAAGGGCGTCAGGCAGCCATCGGCGGCCGGGTCGCGCGCCAGGATGGCGGCGAGGTCGGCGGCGGCGGACTCGACGATGGCCGGGTCGGCCTCCATGGCGTCGCGCACCACGGCGGCCAGCCGGTCCTCCGGCATGGCGCGGTCGGCCAGCTTGCGCACCAGCAGGGCGGCCAATGCCGGGCCGAAGCCGTCGCGCGCCAGCACCGCGTCATACAGGAAGGGAGCGAGGCCGTTTTCCTCCTCCGCCACGCGGGCGGCGTCGGCGCGCAGGCGGCGCCACAGCGACTGTTCGACCGTCTCGGCCGCCTCGCGCATCGTGACGTCCAGGCTGTCCATCGCCATCACCCTCTTCCGAAAACTGGACCGCCCCGCATCGACGCTGGTGGGGGCGCAAGTCCGTTACTGTGGTGAGGGTCCCCCGGTCCGGTCAAGGCCGTTGCCGTCAAGGCTGCTTCCCATTCCGCCATCGCCGTGCGCCCGGCGGAAGGCCTGCGGCGACCGCCCTTCGCGCTTGGTGAAGAAACGGGAGAAATAGGCCGGGTCCTCGAAGCCCAGGGCATAGCCGATTTCCGCCATTCCATGGCTGGTGTAGATCAGCGAGCGCCGGGCCTCCAGCATCAGCCGGGCATGGACCAGCTGCAGAGTCGACAGGCCGGTGACGCGGCGGCAGGCGGCGTTCAACCGGCCGGGTGTGACGCCCAGGGCGGCGGCATAGCGCTCCACCGGCCAATGCTGGGTGAACCGCTCGTCGATCATCGGCCGCAGCCGGGCGAGCAGCCGCAAATCGGGCGACACCCCCTGCCCGTCGTGCCCAGCCTCGTCGTGCCGCCGGTCGGCAGCCAGTCGCGCGGTGGCGACCAGCAGAAGCATCACCTGCGCCGAAATCGCGCTGGCCCGGCCGATGTGGTGGGCGCGAAACTCCCGCCTGATTTCGCCGAAACAGCGGTCGAGCGCCGCCGCCTCGTCTGATCCGTCACCCAGATCCCAGGCCAGCGGCAGGGCCGGAGCCTCGCGCAGCTCCGCCTCCGGTGCGGCGGCCAGCACACCGGCCAGGAACCCCTCCGACAAGGTCAGCACATGGCCGTCGGTGCCGGGATCGAAGCGGAAGCCATGCACCACCTGCGCCGGCACGACGATCAGCGCCGGGGCGCGAAACGCCACCTCCACCCCGTCCGCGGTCAGCCGCCCGCCGCCATCCGTGACCAGCAGAGTATGGCTCAGCCCGTCGTGGCGGTGGGGGCGGACCTCCCAATTGTACAAGCGCATCCGCTCCGGGATCGTCTCGATATGGACGAAGCGCAGCTCCGGCACCGCCGGCGGTTCGCCGTACAGCCAATAGCGGGGAATGGGTTCGGCGCTGTGTGAAGAATGGGCGGACATCGCACGGGCTCCGGCAGGCTTGCGATGAAAAGTACAAGTCTTTCGCCGGTTCGTCTATGTCCGGCCCTCCGCCTCCGGGAATAGCATGAGCGCAAATGATTGGCGTGCACAGCAATCAGCGAAAGCGCGCCTGCTGCTGGTCCCGAAGGAGGGCGAGAGACATGCACCCCACGAAATCGGCCGATATCCAGTTTGGCCGCACCCAGGTCGCTATCATCGGCGCCGGCCCGGCCGGCCTGTTCCTGTCCCATCTGCTGCACCGCCAGGGCATCGAGTCGGTGATCCTGGAGCACCGCAGCCGCGAGGAGATCGAGGGCACCATCCGCGCCGGCGTGCTGGAGCAATGGGTGGTCGACCTGATGAACGACATGGGCCTTGGCGACCGCATGATGCGCGAAGCCCATTTCCACTCCGGCATCACGCTGCGCTTCGACCGCCGCAGCCACCACATCGACATGGCGGAACTGACCGGCGGCAAGCGGGTCACCGTCTATGCCCAGCACGAGGTGATCCGCGACCTCGTCTCCGCCCGGCTGGAGGATGGCGGGTCGATCCTGTTCGGCGTGTCCGACGTGCAGTTCCAAGACCTGGAGAGCAAGGCGCCGCGCGTGCGGTTCCGCCGCGACGCGGACGGACCGCTGGAGGAGCTGCGCTGCGATTTCGTCGCCGGCTGCGACGGCTTCCACGGGCCGAGCCGGCAGGCGATCCCGGCCGCCGCGCGCACCGAATACCAGATGGTCTATCCCTTCGGCTGGCTCGGCATCCTGACCGAGGCGCCGCCGTCGCATCCCGAACTGATCTACGCCAACCACGAGCGCGGCTTTGCCCTGCTCAGCACCCGCTCGCCGGAGGTGCAGCGGCTCTACATCCAGGTCGACCCCAAGGACGACATCGCCAACTGGTCCGACGACCGCATCTGGTCCGAACTGCACCGCCGGCTGGAGGACGACAACGGCTGGACGCTGACAGAGGGGCCGGTCTTCCAGAAGGGCATCATCGCCATGCGCAGCTTCGTCTGCGACCCGATGCAGCATGGCCGGCTGTTCATCGCCGGCGACGCCGCCCACATCGTGCCGCCGACCGGCGCCAAGGGCCTGAACCTGGCGGTCGCCGATGTGCTGGTGCTGTCGCGCGCCCTGACCGCCTATTACAAATCCGGCACGACCGAGGGGCTGGACGGCTACAGCGCCACCTGCCTGCGGCGGATCTGGAAGGCGGAGCGCTTCTCCTGGTCGATGACCACCATGCTGCACCGGAATGACGCTGAGTCGCCCTTCGAGCAGCGCGTGCATCTGGCCGAGCTGGACTATCTGGTCCACTCCCGCGCCGCCATGACGGCGCTGGCGGAGAATTACGTAGGCTTGCCGATGGAGTGAAAAACCACCGGCACGCCCGCCCCTTACGCCTGCCTCTTACGCTTGCTTGGCGTCGATGATGCCCCGGCGCACGGCGCGGGTCTTGGTGAAGTGGTCCTGCAGCTGCTGCCCTTCGCCCCAGCGGATGGCGCGCTGCAGCGCCGTCAGGTCCTCGGTGAAGCGCTGCAGAATCTCCAGCACCGCTTCACGGTTGTTCAGGAATACGTCGCGCCACATCACCGGATCGCTGGCGGCGATGCGGGTGAAGTCGCGGAAGCCGCCGGCGGAGAATTTGATGACCTCGGACTTGGTGTCCTCCTCCAGGTCCGACGCGGTGCCGACGATGGTGTAGGCGATCAGGTGCGGCAGGTGCGAGGTGATGGCCAGCACGCGGTCATGGTGGCTGGCCTCCATGATCTCCACGGTGGAGCCGACGCGGCGCCACAGCTCCGTCACCCGCTCCAGCGCGTGGCGGTCGGCCCCGGTTGGCGGGGTCAGGATGCACCAGCGGCCCTGGAACAGTGTGGCGAAGCCGGCCTCCGGCCCGGAATGCTCGGTGCCCGCCACCGGGTGGCCGGGGATCAGGTGAACGCCGTCGGGCAGATGCGGCCCGACGTCGCGCAGGGTCGCCTGCTTGACCGAACCGACGTCGGTGACGATGGTCCCGCGCTGCAAAAGCGTCCCGATGGCCTCGCCCACCGCGGCATAGCTGCCGACCGGGGTCGCCAGCACCACCAGATCGGCCCCGGCCAGTGCCACCGCCGGATCGGTGGAGGCTTCCGCCACGATGCCCAGCTCCAGCGCCTTGGCGCAGGCCTCGGCGCTGCGGTCCGTGCAGACGACCTGCCGCGCGATCCCATACTCCGCCAGCGCCCGCGCCAGGGAGGAGCCGATCAGGCCGATGCCGATGATGGCGACGCGGTCGAAGAGAGGTGCGGTGTCGGTGCTGGCGGTGGACATGACGCAGGGTGTCCCGAAAGCGGAGTGAACGGGCGAAAAACCGTCCCGTTTAAACCACCTCGCACCCGTCGGACCAAGCGATTCTTTCTTTCCCGTCCCCTCAACCGTCCTTCCGCGTCATTTCCGCCCTGAGCGCTTCGGCCAGCCGCTGGAAGGTCTCCTTCCGACCCGAGGTGCGGCGCCAAGCCAGCGCGATCCGCCGCCCCGGCCGGCCGCCGGCCAACGGGCGCACCGCCAGATCCAGCCCGCGCAGGATGCCCGAATCGACCGCCATCTGCGGTAGCAGCGTCACCCCCAGCCCGTTCGCCACCATCTGCACCAGCGTATGCAGGCTGGTGCCCTCGAAGGCGGTGTTGTGCGGCGTGGCGTCCAGCGCGCAGGCGGCCATGGCATGGTCGCGCAGGCAGTGCCCGTCCTCCAGCAGAAGCAGATCCTCCGACGGCACCGTCACCGGTTCGGCCGGATCGCCGGCGCTCAGCCGGTGGCCGGTGTGGCAGACGAAGGAGAAGCGGTCCTCCGCGATGTCCTCCGTCTCCAGATCGCCCATCGGATAGGGCAAGGCCAGCAGCGCCGCGTCCAGCTTGCCGGCGTTCAGCTGCTCCAGCAGCCGCGCCGTCTGATCCTCGCGCAGATAGAGGCGCAGGCGCGGGAAGGTCTCGCGCAGGGCCGGCATCACGCGGGGGATCAGGAAGGGGCCGATGGTCGGGATCACCCCGAGATGCAGCGCGCCCGACATCGGATCGGCGGCCGAGCGGGTGATGTCGACCAGCTCCTCCGCACCCTTCAGCAATTGCCGCGCCCGCTCGGCAATCTCACGGCCCAGCGGGGTCGGCAGCACGGAGCGTCGCGTGCGTTCCACCAGTGTGGCGCCCAGCAGATCCTCAAGCTCCTGCAAACCGGCGCTCAGCGTCGATTGGCTGACGAGGCAGGCCTCCGCCGCCTGCCCGAAATGACAGCGGTCAACGACGGCGACGAGATAGCGGAGCTGGCGCAGGGTGGGGAGCGGTTTCATGCCTGGATATGTAATCGATTTTATCGATCAATCCAATTGGTATTTTCTACTTCTCTTGATAACCGATTTCCCGTATTCCTCCACGGGTCAACGGGACACGGGAACATCGCCCCGCCCCCTGGCCACAAGGCAGGCCCTCTTGTTCGACCCGGTGCGCCGCATTAAGTCGGGCATGCCACGGCCAGCCGCCGGGGATCGAGGCGTCAACCAACCATCGCACCTCATCGGAGAACACAAATGTCTTTGATCAACAGCGAGATTAAGCCCTTCAAGGCAACCGCTTTCAAGAACGGCAAGTTCATCGACGTGACCGACGCCGACCTGAAGGGCAAGTGGTCGGTCGTGTTCTTCTATCCGGCCGACTTCACCTTCGTCTGCCCGACGGAGCTGGAGGACCTGGCCGACAACTACGCCGAGTTCCAGAAGCTGGGCGTCGAGATCTACAGCGTCTCGACCGACACCCATTTCTGCCACAAGGCCTGGCACGACACCTCGCCGGCCATCGGCAAGATCAACTACACCATGATCGGCGACCCGACGCTGGCGATCAGCCGCAACTTCGAGGTCCTGATCGAGGAAGTCGGTCTGGCCGACCGCGGCACCTTCGTCGTCGACCCGGACGGCAAGATCCAGATCGTCGAGATCACCGCCGGCGGCGTCGGCCGCGACGCCAAGGAGCTGCTGCGCAAGGTCAAGGCCGCCCAGTATGTCGCCGCCCACCCGGGCGAGGTCTGCCCGGCCAAGTGGCAGGAAGGCGAGAAGACCCTCGCCCCGTCGCTCGACCTCGTCGGCAAGATCTAAGGCTCCTTCGGGAACCTACGGATCGGGGGCCGGCTTCGGCCGGCTCCCACCCCCGCCCGCCAGTGGGTTTGAAATCGGCGGGTTTGAAAACGAGTACCCTTGATCGGCCGGAACGGCCGCAAGGCAGGTTTTGCGGGCCGGCTTTCAAAGCCTCCCCGCCATCAGGGTCCGTCATCGGTTTCCCCATCCCCGCGAAGGCGGGCACCCAGGCGCTTTTTGTCGCAGCCTTTTCCAAGCCTGGATCCCCCCCTGCGCGGGGAGGACGATGACGTTCCGACCTCTTCGCTGTTTGAAAGCCAGACCGTCCGCCCGACCGGCTCTTTTGACTCGGGCCACCATTTCTCCGCCCGGACCGCCGCGATTCCGCGCAGGCGATCCGCCCCGGACACGAGACGTTGGGAACGAAAGCCATGCTGGACGCCAATCTGAAGACGCAGTTGAAGGCCTATCTGGAGCGCATCACCAACCCGATCACGCTGGTGGCGTCGCTGGACGGCGGGGCGAAGTCGCAGGAGATGCTCGGCCTGCTGGAAGACATCGCCTCGCTGTCCGGCAAGATCACGCTGGACCGCAACGGCGCCGACGCCCGCCGGCCCTCCTTCGCCATCAAGCGCGACGGCACCGACATCGGCGTCACCTTCGCCGGCCTGCCGATGGGTCACGAGTTCAACTCGCTGGTCCTGGCCCTGCTCCAGGTCGGCGGCCATCCGTCGAAGGAGTCGGAGGAGCTGCTGGAGCAGATCCGTAACCTCGACGGCGATTTCCGCTTCGAGACCTATTTCTCGCTGTCCTGCCAGAACTGCCCGGACGTGGTCCAGGCGCTGAACCTGATGAGCGCGCTGAACCCGCGGATCAAGCATGTCGCCATCGACGGCGCGCTGTTCCAGCAGGAGGTCGAGCAGCGTCAGGTGATGGCCGTCCCCACCGTCTTCCTGAACGGCGAACCCTTCGCCCAGGGCCGGATGGACGTGGCGCAGATCGTCGCCAAGCTCGACACCGGCGCCGTCGCCCGCGCCGCCGAGAAGATCAAGGCCAAGGCCCCGTTCGAGGTGCTGGTGATCGGTGGCGGGCCCGCCGGCGCCGCGGCCGCCATCTACGCCGCCCGCAAGGGCATCCGCACCGGCGTGGCGGCCGAGCGGTTCGGCGGTCAGGTGCTCGACACCATGGCGATCGAGAACTTCATCTCGGTCTCGCACACCGAGGGGCCGAAGCTGGCCGCGGCGCTGGAACAGCACGTCAAGGACTATGAGGTCGACGTGATGAACCTGCAGACCGCCACCGCCCTGGTGCCGGCCACGCAGGAAGGCGGGCTGATCGAAGTGAAGCTGGCCAGCGGCGCCTCGCTGAAGTCCCGCACGGTGGTGCTGTCGACCGGCGCCCGCTGGCGCTCGATGAATGTCCCGGGCGAGGCGGAATACCGCAACAAGGGTGTCGCCTATTGCCCGCACTGCGACGGCCCGCTGTTCAAGGGCAAGCGCGTGGCGGTGATCGGCGGCGGCAACTCCGGCGTCGAGGCGGCGATCGACCTCGCCGGCATCGTCTCGCACGTCACGCTGATCGAGTTCGACAGCCAGCTGCGCGCCGACGCGGTTCTGCAGCGCAAGCTGCACAGCCTGCCCAACGTCACCGTCGTCCTCTCGGCCCAGACCACCGAGGTGCATGGCGACGGCAACAAGGTCGTCGGCCTGTCCTACAAGGACCGCAACAGCGGCGAGCTGAAGCGGGTCGATCTGGAAGGCATCTTCGTGCAGATCGGTCTGGTGCCGAACACCGAATGGCTGAAGGGCACGCTGGCGCTGACCCCGCGCGGCGAGATCGAGGTCGACAACCGCGGCCAGACCTCCCTGCCCGGCGTCTTCGCCGCCGGCGACGCGACGACGGTCCCGTTCAAGCAGATCGTCATCGCCATGGGCGAGGGTGCCAAGGCCGCACTGGCCGCCTTCGACCACCTGATCCGCACGGTGCCGGCCGAGGAACCCGCCCGCGAGACCATCGCGGCGGAGTAAAGACGGAAGGAGCCGGGGCGATGCGTCGCCCCGGCTCCTTTTACTTCCAGCCCTGGTTCGGGGAGGGGTGACGGTGTCACCCCAGCGTATGCTCCAGCAGGATCTTCGCGCCCAGGCCGATCAGCACCACGCCGCCGGCCATTTCCGCCCAGCGGCCCAGATGGTTGCCGGCGGCCTTGCCGATCAGCACGCCGCCGAAGGCCACCGCGAAGGTCACCGCGCCGATCAGCGCCGAGGTCGTCACCATGTCCACGTCGACCAGCGCCAGACCCGCGCCGACGGCGGCGGCGTCGATGCTGGTGGCGACGGCGGTGGTCAGCAGGGCCAGCCATTCGGCCCGCACGCTGCGCACCGGGCCGCAATCCTCCTCGCCTTCGTCATCGCCGTCCATGATGGCGTTGCGCAGCATCGCGCCGCCGACCGCCAGCAGCAGGCCGAAGGCGATCCAGTGATCGACCGATTCCACGAGGCTGGCGAAGGCGATGCCGATGCCCCAGCCGACCAGCGGCATGGCGAACTGGCAGACGCCGAAGGCCGCGCCGACGCGCACCGCCTCGGGCAGGCCGGACCGGCGCGAGCAGGCCCCGCGGCCGAGAGCGGCGGCGAAGCTATCCATCGAAAGGCTGAAGGCAAGCGCGAGGGACGTGGCGATCATGGCTATTCCCGGGCCAGACAACGCAGTGGAATCGGACGGACTCCGGCTGGCCGCGGAGATGCCCGATCCACTGGTCTCGCCGGGTCGGCCCTCTGGCCGCCGTGCGCGCCATGGCGGTAGCGGCCAGAGGCCGGAGGCCGGAGGCCGGAACCGTCCAAGTCTGTTGACGCGAACCCCACCGGATCGCTGCCGGCGGGTGGCTACTCCCCAATGACGGGGGAAGTCCTACAAGGACTAGGGGCTTGGGTCAAGCGCCCGATTGCCGCAGGTGCGAATTGCGGCCGCGCAGGTAGGTGACGGCCACCGAGCGGTCGTCGCCCAGCGTCACCTGGATGAACAGCTCCTCCTCAAGATCGCCACTCACCGCCTTCATGCGATGTCGCATAGCCGGTGTCGCGGCGGGGTCGAGCACGACAAGGTCGGCCCAGCGGCCGGGCTCCAAACTGCCGATCTCGTCCGCCATGCCAAGCGCCTCGGCATTGCCGCGCGTCATCCAGTGCAGGGCCGCGAGCGCCGGCAGGTTCTGGCGCCGCAGTTGCAACACCTTGTAGGCCTCCGCCGCCGTACGCAGCATGGAATAGCTGGTGCCGCCGCCGACATCGGTGGCGATGGCGGTGCGCACCGGCCGCTCCGGCTTCGACAGGGCGTCGAGGTCGAACAGGCCGCTGCCGATGAACAGGTTGCTGGTCGGGCAGAAAACGGCGACCGAGCCGCTTTCCGACAGCCGGCTCATCTCCGCGTCCGACAGGTGGATGCAGTGGCCGAACAGCGAAGTCGGCCCCAGCAGCCCGAAGCGGTCATAGACGTCGGTGTAGTCGCGGGCGCCGGGGAACAGGCGGCGCACCTCGGCGATCTCGTCGGTGTTCTCCGACAGGTGGGTCTGCATATGGACGCCGGGGTGCTCGCGCAGCAGCGCGCCCGCCGCCTCCAACTGCGCCTCCGTCGAGGTGATGGCGAAGCGCGGGGTCACCGCGTAACGCTGGCGCCCTGTGCCGTGCCAGCGGTCGATCAGGTCCTTGCTGTCGCGATAGCTGCTGTCGGCCGTGTCGGTCAGGGCGGCGGGTGCGTGGCGGTCCATCATCACCTTGCCGGCGATCATCCCGGCGCCGCGCGCCTCGGCCTCGGCGAACAGGGCGTCGACCGACTGCGGATGGACCGAGCCGTAGACCACAGCAGTCGTCGTGCCGTTGCGCAGAAGCTCGTCCATGAAGAAGGCGGCATTGGCCGCGGCGTGGGCCGGATCGGCGAAGCGCTGTTCCTCGATGAAGGTGTATTTCTCCAGCCAGTCGAGCAGCTGGGCGCCATAGGAGGCGATCACCTGGGTCTGCGGGAAATGGATGTGGGTGTCGATGAAGCCCGGCAGCACCAGCTTTCCGCTATGGTCGTCGACCGTCACCCCCTCCGGCACCCGGACGCGCAGATCGGCCCACTCCCCGACCTCCAAGATCCGTCCATCAGCCCCGACCAGCAGCAGCCCGTCCTCATGATAGGTCAGGCAATCGAAGTCCCCCGGCCCGGCGGGCGCGCGATGGAAGCTGAGCAGGCGCCCACGGATGGCGGAGGCAACGGTTTGGTCGGGCATGGGGATCCAACTGGCGATAGGTATGTAAATTGCGACGAGGACAGCGCCCTCTCCCGCCTCTCGCACAAACTTCGTTTGTGCTGACGGCGTCAGGCGGATCAAAGGTCCGCTGAGAGCCCCGGGAGAGGGAGGGGACCCACGAAGTGGGGAGGGTGAGGGGGAATCCAAGTATAATGAACCGCATGGCTCCTTAGACCACCCCTCACCCCTCCCACCGCTTCGCGGCGGGTCCCTCCCCTCTCCCGGGGCGGGAGAGGGTTATTTCGGTTTCCCCGACCACGCCGCCAACACCGCGCGTTCCTGCGAGGTGATTCCGGTGATGTTGGCGGGGGGCATGGCGCTGCTGAAGCCGGCCTGCAGGCGGATCTGCTCGGCATGGCGGCGGATGCCGTCGCCTTCCAGCACGACGCCGCGCGGCGGAGTGGCGATGCCCTCCCACACCGGCTGGGCGGCGTGGCACATGCTGCAGCGGGTGGCGACGATTTCCTCGACCTGATTGAAGCTGACCTTGACCGGCGCCGCTGCGGCCGTGTCGCCAGTCGCCGGGCCCATGGTGCTGAGCCATGCGCAGGCCAGCATGCCGGCGGCGGCCACCCCCCAGGTCCACCAGGGCGTCGGCTTGCCGGCATGGCGGCTGTTGAAGAAGTGGCGGATCGCCGTGCCGACCACCAGAACCAGCGCCACCATCACCCAGTTGTAGCGGGTGGAGCTGACCAGCGGATAATGGTTGGACAGCATCAGGAAGACGACCGGCAGGGTCAGATAATTGTTGTGCAGCGACCGCTGCTTGGCCTTCTTTCCCAGCGACGGGTCCGGCGTCTCGCCGCGCAGCATGGCGGCCACCGTCTTGCGCTGATTGGGGATGATCAGCATGAAGACGTTGCAGGCCATCATCGTCGCCATCAGGGCACCGACCTGCAGCATGGCGCCGCGCCCGCTGAACAGCTTGGTCATCGCCCAGGCCGTCGCCACCAGCATCACGAATCCGGCGACCGCGAGCGCTCCGTCGTTGCGGCCGAGCGGCGACTTGCACATCAGGTCATAGGCGACCCAGCCCGCCACCAGCACACCGACGCTGATCGCCACCGCCTGCCAGTGGCTGAGCGCCATCACGTCCTGATCGATCAGGAACAGGTCGGCGCCGCGGTAATACAGCACGCACATCAGGAAGAAGCCGCTGAGCCAGGTCGCGTAGGATTCCCACTTGAACCAGGTGAGATCCTCCGGCAACTGCGGCGGGGCGACCATGTATTTGGTCATGTGGTAGAAGCCGCCGCCGTGGATTTGCCACGCATCCCCTGCCGTCCCGGCCGGCGCCCCCGCTCGGCGGCGCAACGAGGCGTCGAGATGGATGAAATAGAAGGACGATCCGATCCAGGCGATGGCGGTGATGACGTGCAGCCACCGCGCCAGGGCGTTGATCCATTCCCACAGGATGGGCTCCATCGCGCGCACGCTCCTTCCGGTCGAGATCGATGGCTTGACTGTAAGGCGAGTGTGCGGGTGCGGAAAACCATTCGTCCGTCCCAACAGCTTCAAAAAATGACGAAAGATGGCGGTACCCGTCAGGGCGGCTGTCAGGGGCCGGGCAGGAGACCCGCGCTGGTCCTGCCAAACCCCATGGACAGGATGCCGCACCCAAGCTATACCTCCGCCAACAAAGGTGAGTAAGCACTCACTTATCACAAGTGACTGATACAAAGCCCCCGATGGCCCCACGTCTCGACAGCGGCGCCCGCAAGCGGGCGATCCTCGACGCCGCCTTGCCGCTGTTCGCGCGCAAGGGCTTCGCCGCGACCACCACACGGGAGATCGCGCAGGCCGCCGGCGTGTCGGAGGCGCTGATCTTCAAGCATTTCCCGTCCAAGGCCTCGCTGTACGAGGCGATCTTCCTCAGCTGCATCGACGGCGATCCGGAGTATGAGCGGCTGGTCGCCCTGCCGCCGGGCACCGGCACGCTGGTGCAGATGATCCAGGGGCTGGTGAACTATTTCGTGATCGAGGTGCCGTCCGATCCCGACGAGCGGGCGCGCCACCGTCTGTCGATCATCAGCCTGCTGGAGGACGGCGAGTTCATGCGGCAGGTCTATGAGGGCATCCGCAGCCGCTTCATGCCCTGTTTCGCCGCTTCCATCGCCGCCGCCGTCGCCTGTGGTGACCTTGCGCCGGGGCCGATCGATGCGGAGAACGGACTCTGGCTCGCCGAACATCTGTGCGGAATGATGGCGACCGTCTGCCTGTCCGGCGGGACGGTGGTGCCCTATCCCTGCGGCCGTCCCGAGCTTGCCCGCCAGACCGTCTGGTTCATCCTGCGCGGCCTCGGCCTGCGCGACGACATCATCGCCGCCCGCGAGTGCGGCTCCAACAATGACGACCTCACACCCGAGAGACCGGAGTAGCCGATCGTGACCCTGGACCATTCGCCAAAGACCGAGACGTCATTCGGGCACCCGGCGTCCGAGCCGGGCCGCGGAACGCCTCCGCCGCCGCCCGCCCCGCCCTCCGCTCCGCCGCACAAGCCGGTGACGCGCGGGCGGCTGACCCTGCGCATTATCATCACGCTGGTGATCCTCGGGTTGCTCGGGGCCGGGCTGTACGGCTTCAACAGCTTCCGCGCCAAGGCCATCGCCGACTTCTTCGCCAGCAACAAGCCGCCGCCCACCCCGGTGGCGCTGGCCGAGGCGACGGTGCAGACGATCCCGAAATATCTGCCGGCCATCGGCACGCTGCAGGCGGCCCGTCAGGTCACGGTGGCCCCCGAGGTCGCCGGCCGGGTGGAGCGCATCCCCTTCGAATCGGGCTCCCGCGTCAAGGCCGGCGACCCGCTGGTGCAGTTGAACGACGCCACCGAGCAGGCCGACCTGCTGGCCCAGCGCGCCCAGGCGCGTCTGGCCGAGCTGAACCTGGAACGCTACCGTGACCTGCGCCGCAGTCAGGCGACGCCGCAGAGCAACGTCGACCAGTATCAGGCGCAGCTCGACGAGATCAACGCGAACATGAAACGTACCAGCGCGCTGATCGGCCAGAAGCTGATCAAGGCGCCGTTCGACGGTGAACTCGGCATCCGGCAGGTCAATGTCGGCGATTACGTCAATCCCGGCGCCACCATCGTCACCCTGACCGACCTGTCGCAGCTCTACATCAACTTCACCCTGCCGGAGCAGGCGCTGCCGAAGCTGTCGGTCGGCCAGGGCGTGCTGATCAACGTCGATGCCCTGCCCGGCCGCGATTTCGAGGCGAAGATCACCACCATCGAACCGCAGGTCAGCGCCGACACCCGCGCGGTGAAGGTGCAGGCGACCATGGACAATCGCGAACGCCAGCTGCGGCCGGGCATGTTCGCCAGCGTCCGCGTCGTCCTGCCGCCGCAGCCCAACACGCTGACGGTGCCGGAAACCGCGGTCGACTACACGGTCTACGGCGATTCCGTCTTCGTCGCGACCCAGCAGAAGAGCCAGGACGGCAAGGACCATCTGGTGGTGGAACGCAAGGCGGTGAAGACCGGCGACCGTCTCGCCAACCGGGTCGAGATCCGCAGCGGCCTGAACGCCGGCGACCGCGTCGTGGTGTCCGGCCAGCTGAAGCTGAACAACGGCGCCGCGGTCGTCGAGGCGCAGAGCAATCCGCTTACGCCGCCGCAGTCCCTGCCGCAGAACTGAGGCCGATGCCATGGGCAGTTTCACCGACATCTTCATCCGCCGGCCCGTTCTGTCGGTCGTGGTCAGCCTGCTGATCCTGCTGGTCGGCCTCCGCTCGATGCTGGAGCTGCCGATCCGGCAGTATCCGCAGCTGCAGAACACGGTCATCACCGTCACCACCAGCTATCCCGGCGCCTCGCCGGAGCTGATGCAGGGCTTCATCGCGACGCCGATCGAACAGGCGGTGGCGACGGCGGAGGGTCTCGACTACCTAACCTCCTCCTCCACCCAGGGGCAGAGCGTCGTCACCGCCTATGTCCGGCTGAACTTCGACCCCAACGTGGCGATGACCGACGTGATGGCGAAGGTGCAGCAGGTCAAATACCAGCTCCCGCGCGAGGCCAACGACCCGGTCATCCTGAAATCGACCGGCGAGACGACCTCCATCCTCTATATGGGCTTCTCCAGCCCAGACCTGTCGGGGGCGGCGATCTCCGACTATCTGACGCGCGTGGTGCAGCCGGTGCTGTCCACCGTGAACGGGGTGGCGCAGGCCAAGATCCTCGGCGGCCAGACCTTCGCCATGCGGCTTTGGCTGGATCCGGCCAAGATGGCGGCGCGCAACATCTCGCCGGCCGACGTCTCGGCGGCGGTCGCCGCCAACAACTACCAGTCGGCTCCCGGCCAGACCAAGGGCGTCTTCGTCATCTCCAACGTCACCGCCAACACCGGCCTGACCGACGTGGAGCAGTTCCGCGACATGGTGGTGAAGGCCAAGGACGGGGCGCTGGTGCGGATGCGCGACATCGCCACCGTCGAACTCAGCTCCAAGAGCTTCGACGCCAGCGTGGCGATGAACGGGCAGCAGGCGATCTTCATCGGCGTCGACAGCACCCCCACCGGCAACCCGCTGAACATCGTCGAAGACATCCGCAAGATGGAGCCGGAGCTGCGGCGCAACCTGCCGCCCGGCATGAAGATGGAAATCGTCTATGACAGCACCCGCTTCATCCAGGCGTCCATCGACGAGGTGGTGAAGACGCTGCTCGAGGCGGTTGCCATCGTCATCGTCGTCATCTTCCTGTTCCTGGGATCCCTCCGGTCGGTGCTGATCCCGGTGGTCACCATCCCGCTGTCGATCATCGGCGCCGCCACCTTCATGCTGGCTCTCGGCTTTTCGCTGAACCTGCTGACGCTGCTGGCAATGGTGCTCGCCATCGGCCTTGTGGTGGACGACGCCATCGTGGTGGTGGAGAACATCCACCGGCACATAGAACACGGCAAATCGGCGGTCGCGGCATCGCTGATCGGCGCGCGCGAGATCGTCGGGCCGGTCATCTCCATGACCATCACGCTGGCGGCGGTCTATGCCCCCATCGGCCTGCTGGGCGGACTGACCGGCGCGCTGTTCCGCGAATTTGCCTTCACGCTCGCCGCGTCGGTGATCGTGTCGGGCATCGTGGCGCTGACGCTGTCGCCGATGATGTGCTCCGTCATCCTGAAGGAGGGCGGGAGCCAGGGCCGCTTCGCCGCCTTCCTCGACCGCCAGTTCGAAAAGCTGGCCGGCTGGTACGAGCGGCGGCTGGACGGCATGCTGGACTATCGCGCAGCCACCCTGCTGTTCGCGCTGGGCATCCTGCTGTCGGTCGGCTACCTGTTCGCCAACACCATGTCGGAGCTGGCGCCGGAAGAGGACCAGGGCATCCTGTTCGGCATCTCCAAGGCGCCGCAATACGCCAACCTCGACTATATCGACAGCTTCGGAAAGCAGATCGACGACACCTTCGCCAGCTTCCCGGAGACCGACACCCGCTTCGTCCTGACCGGCATACCGACCCTGAACCAGGGCTTCGCCGGCATGATCCTGAAGCCGTGGGGCGAGCGCGAGCGGTCGGCCAAGGAACTGCAGCCGCTGGCCCAGGCCGAGCTTGGCAAGGTGACGGGCATCAACGTGTTCCTGGTGTCGCCGCCGGCCCTGCCCGGCTCCACCGGCGGCCTGCCGGTGCAGATGGTGATCTCCAGCCCCGGCGATTACCGCACCATCTTCGACGCCATCGAGCGGATCAACGACGCCGCCATGAAAAGCGGCATGTTCATCGTCACCGACACCGACCTGAAATACGACAGCCCGGTCGTCCGGCTGAAGATCGACCGCGCCAAGGCGGCCGACCTCGGCCTGTCGATGAAGTCGGTCGGCGACACGCTGGCGGTGCTGGTCGGCGGCAACTACGTCAACCGCTTCAACCTGAACGGCCGCTCCTACGAGGTCATTCCCCAGGTGCCGCGGGCCGACCGCCTGACCCCGGAATCGCTGACCAACTATTACGTCACCTCCGGATCGGGCGCCCAGATCCCGCTGTCCACCGTGGTGTCGGTGGATACGGCGGTGGAGCCGAACGCGCTGAACAAGTACAACCAGCTGCCCTCGGCCACCTTCTCCGCCGTGCCGATGCCGGGCGTCTCGATGGGTCAGGTCGTCGACTTCCTGGAGGAGCAGGCGCGCACTCAGCTGCCGGCCGGCTTCAACCACGCCTACCTGTCGGAATCGCGCCAGTTCGTGACGGAGGGCAGCCAGCTTATGGTCACCTTCGCCTTCGCGCTGATCGTGATCTATCTGGTTCTGGCGGCGCAGTTCGAATCGCTGCGCGACCCGCTGGTGATCCTGGTCTCGGTGCCGATGTCGATCTGCGGCGCGCTGCTGCCGCTGTTCTTCGGCGCCGCCACCATGAACATCTACACCCAGGTCGGTCTGGTGACGCTGATCGGCCTGATCTCCAAGCACGGCATCCTGCTGGTGGAGTTCGCCCGCGAGATGCAGATCAATGAAGGCGTGGACCGCCGCACCGCGATCGAGCACGCGGCCCGCGTCCGCCTGCGCCCGATCCTGATGACCACCGCGGCGATGGTGGTCGGCCTGCTGCCGCTGCTGACCGCGGCGGGCGCCGGCGCGGCCAGCCGCTTCTCCATCGGTCTGGTGATCGTGTCCGGCATGCTGATCGGCACGCTGTTCACGCTGTTCGTCCTGCCGGCGGTCTACACCCTGCTGGCCAAGGACCACTACGCCGCGTCCCGCTCCAGCCGGGCGGAGCAGCTGCGCAGCACGACCTGACGCGCCGTCGGAAACCGCAAGACGAAACAGGCCCCTCCCGTCAAGGAGGGGCCTGTTTTCGTTTGTACTGCGTCACCCCGCCAGTTCCGCCGGCGCCGGCAGGTCCTCGCCCTCTTCTCGGCGAAGCATCCAGACCAGCCAGCGTTCGGTGTGGATCAGCAGGCGCCGGGTTTCGATGCTGTGGCAGTCGCGGCTGTGATCGCGCAGCAGCCGGATGGCGCGGCAGATGGAGGACTGCGGGTCGAGGGCTCGTTCCGGCACGGCGGAGGTCCTTTGCAGCGGTGGGGACCTCCGACACATAACGGACCACCCCGCAACCGGAGCGTGATCTTTCTTGGACGCCCGCCGAATCCTTCTGCCCTTCCGTTTCAAAGTTGCGCCGGGCCGGCAGAATGATGCGAGCAGGAATGGCCAAAGTTCCGCAAGTCTTCCGGATTGCGAGAAGTCGGCCGCCACGTGCGCGAAACGGGCCGCCCTGCGCGCTCTTGTCCCTACCTGCAGCATTTATCGAATGTTGTATCTTTCGTTCTATACCCTGGCTGGACCGTCGCCGTCACGAATGCTGTCCGTTCATGCGCCGGCAATTCACGCCTGCACAACGTCCTGCACAACGTAGGGATCCAAAACCCATGACAAAGCGCCTGTTGGCGGGCCTTGCCGCGCTCTGCTCCGCCCTGCTGTGCGGGCTGGCAGCTCCCGCTCCGGTCCAGGCGGCGGAGCAGGCGTTCCGCATCGGCATCGCCCCGCACACCAGCGCCCGTGTCATCATCGAACAGTACCAGCCCGTCCGCCGCGCGGTGGAGACGGCGCTGGGCCGGCCGGTGGAGATCGTGACGGCACCCGACTTCACCGCCTTCGCCCGCCGGGCGATGGATCAGGAATACGACATCGCCGTCACCACCGGCCATCAGGCGGAGATGCTGCGCAAGGACGCCGGCTATCTGCCGCTGCTGACCTACAAGGCCGACTTCCGCGCCGTGGTGGTGACCGCCGCCAAGGGACCGTACCAGACGGCGGCGTCGCTTGCCGGCACCACCGTCCTGGGCCTCAGCCCGTCCTCGCTGGTGACGCTGTGGGGCCAGCATTGGCTCGCCGGCCAGAAGCTGCCTGGCATCCAGATCCGCTATGTCAGCGCCGCCGACAGCGTGGCCCAGCTGATCCTGGCCGGCGATGCGTCGGCCGGCTTCATGTCGCTGGCCAACCGCGCCAAGCTGGCACCGGAGGTGCAGGCCCAGCTCTCCACCATCGCCGAAAGCCGTCCGATGGCCGGCCGCGTCTATCTGCTGAACGGCAGGCAGGCGGCCTTGGCGGAACCGCTGCGCAAGGCCCTGTTCGCCTTCGGCGAGACGGCGGAGGGGAAGGCCTATTTCGACGCCAACCAGCTCGACGGCTACCGCCCGGTCACCGATGAGGAGCTGGAGGCGATGGAGCCGCTGTCCGACGAGGTCCGGAGCGTTCTGAAGGCCGGGAAATGATCCTGACCCGTCTGGCGCCCTGGAAGACCCTGCGCGGGCGCATGCTGGTCGCCGCCATGGCGGTCGAGGCGATCATGCTGACCCTGCTGGTCGCCAACAGCGTGCGCCTGCTCTATGGCAGCCTCGCCGAACAGGCAAGGCTGCATGCGGGGCAGGTGGCGCCGGTGCTGAACGCCGCGCTGGTGGCGCCGCTGGCCCAGCGCGACTACGCGACGCTGCAGGCGGTGCTGGACGAAAGCCGCTCCACCGGCGGCGTCCTCTATCTCGCCGTCAGCGACAGCAACGGCCGGCTGGTGGCGATCAGCGGCTGGCCACAGGACCGCACGCTGCCCGATCCCGACCCGGCCCTGACGCTGGACGCCAAGGACGGCGTCGCCCGCTACGACGTGGCGGTGCCGGTGTCGCTGGCCGGGCAGAAGCTGGGCGCGGTGCAGTTCGGTCTCGACCTGCTGCACATCGTCGAGGCGCGGCGCGACCTGCTGACCCAGGGCATCGCCATCGCCCTGTCGGAGATTTTGCTGTCGGCCGGGCTGCTGACCCTGCTGGGCCTGTGGCTGACCCGCCATCTGGCGGCGCTGGCGCGGGCCAGCGAACGGGTGGCGGCCGGCAACTACAGCCCGCCCGAACTGGCGGAGGGCGACGACGACATCGGCCGGCTGGGTGCGGCCTTCAACACCATGTCCCACGCCATCAAGGAGCGCGTCGACCAGCTGACCGTCGCGCTGGACGAGCAGGAGGCGCTGGCCCGCGATGTGGAGCAGGAACGCGCCCGCCTGTCCGCGCTGCTGTCGGCGATGGATTTCGGCGTTCTGTTCGTCGGCGGCGACGGGCGCATCGCCTACGCCAACCCGGCCTTCTCCGGCCTGTTCGCGATCACCGGGGCGCCGGTCGGCCACCGGCTGGACGAGACGCTGGCCAATGCCGGCAACGCCCCGCGCGACACCGACTATACCCTGCTGTCGGCGGTGGACGGCGACGAGCGGCGCGAGATGACGCAGACCGATGGGCGCATCGTCAGCTGGCACAATGTGCCGGTGCGCAACGCCGCAGGATCCGCCATCGGCAAGCTGTGGCTGTGCATCGACGTGACCGAGCCGCGTCAGGCGGCCGAACAGCTCCTTCAGGCCAAGGAGAAGGCGGAGGCCGCCAGCCGGTCGAAGACCGAGTTCCTGGCGACCGTCAGCCACGAGCTGCGCACCCCGATGAACGGCGTGCTGGGCAACCTGACCCTGCTGGCCGACGCCTCGCTGCCGGCGGAGGAGAAGCGGCTGGCCGACGTCGCCCGCCGCTCGGCGGAGACCCTGCTGCGGCTGCTGGACGACATCCTCGACCTGTCGAAGCTGGAAGCCCGCCGCATCGACCTGGAGGAGGCGGACTGCGCCCTGCCCCAGCTGATCGACGGCGTGCTGGAGCTTCTGCGCCCGAACGCCACCGACAAGGGGCTGGACCTGTCGGCCCGGCTGATGCCGTCGGTGCCGGAGGTGATCGTCACCGACCCGGCCCGCCTGCGCCAGATCCTGTTCAATCTGGTCGGCAACGCGGTGAAGTTCACCGAGGAGGGCCATGTCGCCGTGCGGGTGCGCCGGCTCGACCACGCCCCCGCCAACGTCATCGCCTATGGCCATCCCGACTCCTTCCTGCTGGAGTTCGAGGTGGAGGACACCGGCATCGGCATCGCGCCGGGTTCGGTGCCGACCCTGTTCGACCGCTTCACCCAGGCCGACAGCTCGATCACCCGGCGCTATGGCGGCACCGGCCTGGGGCTGGCGATCTGCCGCGACCTCTGCCTGCTGATGGGCGGCAGCATCGCGGTGGACACCGCCCCCGGCCGTGGCAGCGTCTTCCGCTTCACCGTCGTCGCCCGCCCCGGCGACCCGTCGGCCCTGCGCCGCGTCGAGCCCGGCCACGGCACCAGCGTCGGCGAGGCGGCGCGCGCCGCGGCCTTGCCGCCGCTGCGCGTGCTGGCGGTCGACGACATCGAGGTGAACCGCGACATCGTCCGCGGCATCCTGGAGCGCGCCGGCCACAGCGTGGCACTGGCCGCCAGCGGCGGGGAGGCGGTGCGCATGGTGCGCGACCAGCCGTTCGACCTCGTGCTGATGGACATCCAGATGCCGGGCATGGACGGGCTGACGGCGACCCGCCGCGTGCGCGAACTGCCCGGACCGACGGGCCGCATCCCCATTCTGGCGCTGACCGCCCATGCGTCGGGCAGCTCGCGGCCGGAATGCCTGTCGGCGGGCATGAACGGCTTCGTCACCAAGCCCTTGCGCCCCGCCCTGCTCTTTGCCGAAATGGCATCGGTGCTGGGCAACGGCGCATCTGTGTCCGCCACCCCCGCACCCGCCGCTCCGGAGCCCGCCATGATCGACCAGCCTGCGGATTTGCCTGCCACTCCCGACGCCGACCTTCTGGATGAGGAGCAGGTATCCCTGCTGCTGGAAGTGCTGACGGCCGACGAGTGGACCGACTCCGTCGCCGGCTTCACCGACAACGGGCAGAAGACCATCGACAGCATGGTCGCCCAGGCCCGTGCGGGGGAGCCGCACAACCGCGCCGCCCACACGCTGAAGGGCACCTCGCTGAATCTCGGCGCCGCCGCTCTCGGCCGTCTGGCGAAGGAGCTGGAACACGCCCCCGCCTCGGTGGTTCTGGAGCAGGAGGAGCGGCTGCGCGACCTGCTGGACCGCTCCCTTGCCGCACTCCGCACCCGCAAGCCATTAAACGTCTGAACGGATAGGCGGCGGCAGGACCGTCACCAACAGGCAGCCGCTCCCTCCACATTCGGACAGGTCCGCCCGGCACAAAAGTCTCCCTGATGCGTTGTCCCCTCAGGACCATGACCAGAGAGGCGAAATGACCGAGCTTGCGGACGATCTCGACCAATGGACCGGTGTGCAGACCGACCGGGTAAGGGCCGACCGGGTGAGCCCGGCGGTGCGGAAGGCCATGACCGAGGCCGGCTTCACGCCGATGGATCTCGGCGACGGCTGCCGGGCCTGGTACCGCCGGTCCGACGACGGCACCCATGCGCTGATTTCGCACAACAACGCGCTGGACGGCGACCCGGCGGTCAAGGACTGGATCGTCGGCCAGTATGGCGAGCGCGGCGGCTTCGTCGAAGTCGGCGGCCTGCCGCTGTTCCGGGCGCTGGAAGGGGCCGACACCCTGCCGTCGCCGGTGCGGCCGGACGGATCGCTGGTGGAGGCGCTCTATCCGTCCCTCCAACAGGCGCTTGATGATCTGGGGTGATAGTCCAGCTATAGCTCGCGGATGGCCCAATGGGCGATGACCAAGGTCGGGCTGGACAAGCGGAGGGCTGAGCGGAAAAGCTCACGCCGGTTGCCATATGGGATTAAGACCCCATCTGACGGCCGACCGCCGTCCGAATCCATTGCCCCGACCAGCAGCGAGCCGCCTGTCCATGGAAGCCGACCGATCGAAGCCCTTGCGCATCCTGCTTGTCGAGGACGAGCCGCTGGTGGCCATGGCCATCGAGGATTCGCTGGAAGTCCAGAATGTCGGCGTCGTCGGCCCCGCCGGCACGGTGGCGGAGGCGCTGGAACTGATCGCCAAGGGCGGCATCGACGCCGCCCTGCTGGACGTCACCCTGCGCGGGGAGCGCGTCGACAGTGTCGCCGACGCGCTGAGCGCCCGGGGCATCCCCTTCGTCTTCACCACCGGCCATGGCGCCGCCGGCCTGCCGCAGAGCCATCAGGACCGCCCCGTCCTGACCAAGCCCTTCCGCGAGGTCGAAATGAACGACGCCATCGACCGCTACTTCCGCGGCGCGGCCTGACCTCAATCAGCCCGGCCGCCCGTCGGCCCGCGGCGACAGCAGGACCGGGGCATAGGCGACGAGATACAGGGCGAAGGCCGCGACCCAGGCATAGCCCGACCATTGCAGCGCCGCCCACACCCACTCCACCGGCAGGATCGGCGAGGCGGTGCGCGCGACCGCCGCGACCGTCAGCAGCACATAGGCGGCGACCGTCACCCGCGACACCACCAGCGGCCGCCCGGTGTGGCCGAGCGAGGCGCGGCTCATCACGGCCAGGATCAGGGTGGCGAAGGCGCCGACCGTCATCGCATGGGTTCCCGCCGCCGCCGGCAGCCCGGCCAGGGCATGCAGCCCGCGCAGGCTGAGCGCCACCGGCACCCACAGATACCCCACATGCAGGATCCACAGGATCGGCGAGCGCCAGGCCTTCCAGCCCTGCCAGCCGGCCAGCCGCACCGCATGGGCCACCGCCGCGGCAAGCGCGATCAGCCCGGTCACCACGGAGTCCGGCGCCACCATGGCCGCCGGGATCAGGGCCAGCGTCAGCACCAGCACCGGCCGCTCCACCATCGGCCAGGACCGCACGCCCAGCCCCGCCTTGCCCAGCCCATTGCGGGTGAAGGCCGGCAGGATGCGTCCGCCGATCACCGTCACCATCATCAGCACGACGCCGAGGCCCAGCGCGAAGCCGGCATCCGCCCCGCCGTCCAGCAGTTCCAGCCAGTCCAGATGGATCAGCAGGTTGGCCGCCGTCATCAGCCCGATCAGGATCAGGAAGGCGCTGTTCCGCCACTTGCCCGCCGCCACCAGGGGCCGGGCGAGCGCTAGCCCCAGTCCCGGCAGAAAGGCGATGTCGATCACCGCCGCCACCGGCTCCGGCATGCCGGTCCAGGGGAAGACGGCGACACGGCCGGCGATCCACAGCGCGGCCAGCGCCATCAGCGGCGCGCCCGCCACCGCTTTGGTTCCGGTCCAGCTCGGCACCGCGGTCAGCAGGAAGCCGGCGATGGCGGCCACCACCGTGCCGAACAGCATCTCATGCGCATGCCAGGCGCTGGCGCCGACCGCATGCTCCGGCCATTCCCCGGTCACCAGTACGCCCAGCCAGGCGCCGAGCAGCCCGACGGCGGCCACGCCACTGAACAGGAAGAAGAATCGGAAGCCATACTGGAACAGGATCGGGATGGCGGGGCCGTCGTCGCGGCCGGCAAGACTGGGGGAGGACATGAAGGGGGACTCCGCAAAACGGGTGCTGCAGTGCAGGATTGACCGTCAGCCTGCTCCCCCCGTCCCCACGCCGCCTTGACGAAAATCAAACGCATTCGCAAGCTGGCGTCCCGTATCCTTTCGTTGCAGGTCCATGCCCCGTCCCGACAGCCTGTCCCTGCGCGAGGCCCGCCGCATCGCCATCGCAGCCCAGGGCTTCTCCAACACGCCCCCCGAAGCCGATGCGGTAGAGGCTCGCCACGCCCGGCGCCTGATCGGACGGCTGGGGCTGGTGCAGATCGATTCCGTCAATGTGCTGGTCCGCTCGCATTACCTGCCGCTGTTCTCGCGGCTGGGGCCGTACGAGGCGGCGCTGCTCGACCGGCTGGCCTATGGCGGCAAACGGCGGGCGCTGTTCGAATATTGGGGCCACGAGGCGTCGCTGATCCCGGTGGAGCAGCAGCCGCTGTTCCGCTGGCGCATGGCGCGGGCCGAACGCGGCGAGGGCATCTATGGCGGGCTGGCGCGCTTCGCCACCGAACGCCGCCCCTACATCGACTCCGTGCTGGCCGAGGTGACGGCGCGCGGGCCGCTGGGCGCATCGGAACTCAGCGAGGCCGGGCCTGGGGCCGGCGGCTGGTGGGGGTGGAGCGACGGCAAGCGGGCCGTGGAGTTCCTGTTCTGGGCCGGTCTGGTCACCACCGCCGGCCGCCGCGGCTTCGAGCGGCTCTATGACCTGCCGGAGCGGGTGCTGCCCGCCACCGTCCTCGACACCCCCACCCCGGACGAGACCGAGGCTCAGCGCGCCCTTCTGCGCATCGCCGCCCGCGCCCATGGCGTGGCGACCGAGCGTGACCTGCGCGACTATCACCGGCTGGAGGTCGCCGACGCCCGCCTGCGCATCGCCGAACTGGTGGAGGCCGGCGACCTGCTGCCGGTGACGGTAGAGGGCTGGGAGCGCACCGCCTACGTCACCCCCGACCTGCGCATTCCCCGCAAGGCCGCTGCCCGCGCCCTGCTCTCCCCCTTCGATTCGCTGATCTGGGAGCGGCAGCGCACCGAACGGCTGTTCGGCGCCCGCATCCGGCTGGAGATCTACACCCCCGCCCACAAGCGGGAGCACGGCTATTATGTCCTGCCCTTCCTGATGGACGAGCGCATCGCCGCCCGCGTCGACCTGAAATCCGACCGCAAGGCGTCCACCCTGCTGGTCCAGGCCGCCCACACCGAACCCCACGCCAGCCACGACACCGTCGCCCCGCCCCTTGCGGAGGAACTGCGCCGGCTGGCCGGCTGGCTGGGGCTGGAGCGGGCGACGATGACCGGCGGCGGCGATCTGGCGCCGGCCCTGGATGCGGAGTTGCGGCTGACGGGGATCTGAGTTCGACCGGAGGTTAGGAAATCGCACCGGCTCCCTCTCCCGCCCCGGGAGAGGGCGAATCGCGCCTCACTCCAGATGGTCGAGCGGCAGCCGGGTCTCGAACTTGACCTCCTTCAGGGTGACGCTCGATTTGACGTGCGACACCGCGGGGATGGAGAAGATGCGTTCGCTGAGGAAGCGGCCGTAATCCTCCGTCGTCGGCACGACAATGCGCAGCAGGTAATCGGCGTCGCCGGTGACGGCGAAGCATTCCAGCACCTCCGGCATGTCGGCGATGGCGGTCTCGAACTGTTCGACCGCGTTCTCCTTGTGGCGTTCCAGCGTGACATGGGCGAAGACGCACTCGCCCAGCCCCAGCTTGCGCGGGTCGAGTTGCACCGTGTAGCGGCGGATGACGCCGATGTCCTCCATCGACCGCACCCGGCGCCAGCAGGGCGAGGCCGACAGGCCGACGGTGTCGCCCAGCTCCTGCATGGTCAGGCGGGCGTTCTCCTGCAGGGCCGCCAGGATGCCCTTCTCATGCCGGTCGAGCTTGATCGCCGCCATCTGCGCCTTCCCCCTCCTCCGCCCATTCAATCATTACACCTGCAAACATAAGCAGAGCCGGCGGCCGGTGCGAGCCCTTCCATGCAACCAATCCCACCCCTCGGTGTTGGTCTGACGGTGGGACAGGGCGCCAAGCGTGGGAGAACGGACGTGTTCGATTGGATCGTCGGTATGGTGGAGCACACCGGCTATGTCGGTGTCGCTCTGCTGATGTTCGCGGAGAACCTGTTTCCCCCCATCCCGTCGGAGCTGATCCTGCCGCTGGCAGGCTTCACCGCCGCGCGCGGCGAACTGGGGCTGGTGATGGTCATCGTCTCGGGCACGGCCGGCGCCTTGCTGGGGGCGCTGTTCTGGTACCTGATCGGCCGCTGGGTCGGCTGCCGCCGTCTGAAGCATTGGGCCGGGCGCCATGGCCGCTGGCTGACCATCGCGCCGGAGGAGGTCGATCAGGCCGCCGCCCGCTTCCGCGAGCATGGCGGGCGGTCGGTGCTGATCGGCCGGATGATCCCGGCTGTGCGCACGCTGATCTCCATCCCGGCCGGGGTGTCGGAGATGCCGCTGGGATCCTTCCTGCTCTACACCACAGTCGGCACGGCGATCTGGACGACCTTCCTCGCCAGTGCCGGCTATCTGCTGGAGGACCGCTATCAGCAGGTCGCCGGCTGGCTGAACCCGATCTCCAACATCGCCGCCGCCGGGATCGCCCTCTGGTACATCTACCGCGTCGCCACTTTCGGCCGGCGGACGAGCCAGCAGCCGGCGGAATGATCGGCAAACCCTTTTCCACCCTGAGAAAAACTTCCCAGCCCCAGCTGGACGGCGGCGGCGCGGCCATGTTCTGACTGGCCGATCCGACCGCCAGCGGGAGCCGCCTCCATGAGTTCCACCGAGACTTCCACCCCCACCATCATCCTCGTCCATGGCGCCTTCGCCGACGGCTCCTCCTGGAGCCGGGTGATCCCCCGCCTGCAGGCGGAAGGGTTCGCGGCGGTCGCGGTGCAGAACCCGCTGGTCTCGCTCGACGACGACGTCGCCCATGTCCAGCGCGCCATCGACCGGACCAAGGGGCCGGTGGTGCTGGTCGGCCATTCCTGGGGCGGGGCCGTCATCACCCAGATCGGCGATCAGGAGCGGGTGAAGTCGCTGGTCTACGTCGCCGCCTTCGCCCCCGACGCCGGGCAGTCGCCGAACGACACGCTGAAGCCCTTCCCGCCCTCGGCCGGCCTGTCCGGCGTCTCGGTGGACAAGGACCGCTTCCTGACCCTGAAGCCGGAGGGCATGGCCCGCAACTTCGCCCAGGATTTGCCGGCGGAGGATGCCGCCCTGCTGGCCGCCACCCAAGGGCCGGTGGCGGCGGCCTGCTTCGCGACGAAGGTCACCGCCGCCGCCTGGAAGACCAAGCCAGCCTGGTATGTCGTCGCCACCAACGACCGCATGCTGCCGCCCGACTTCCTGCGCGCCACCGCGTCGCGCATCGGCGCCCGGACGGTGGAGGTCGACAGCGGCCACGCTCCCCACCTGTCGCGCCCGGATGCAGTGGCGGCGGTGATCGTCGAGGCGGCCCGCTCTATCTAGACTTCCGCACCGCCCCCGGCGTGGTGCCGCGGCGGCGGCGCAGGCTGCGTGTCAGGGCGCTCTGGTCGGAGAAACCCACCGCCAGCGCGACCTCGGCCAACGGCAGCCTGCCCTCCCGCAGCATCGCCTCCGCCCGGTCCAGCCGCAGCTCTGCCAGCATGCCGGCCGGGGTGCTGCCGGTCCGCGCACGGAAGCGTTCATGGAACCGGCTGGGCGCCAGACCCGCCGCCTCGGCCAACTCCGCCACCGTCAGCGGTTCGGCACAGCGCTCCGCCATCAGGGCGAGCGCTCGGTCGATGGGGTCGTCGGACAGCGGCACCGACGGTTGGCGCGTTTCCAGTGCGCGCAGCAGCAGCCCCGCCGAATGATGGGCCAGCACCGGGTCGAGCGGCCGGTCGGCCGCCTCCGCCGCCAGATAACGCACCAGCCCGTCCAGCGCGCCGTCGATGGCGAAGAAGGCGTCGCAGGCGCGGACCGCCGCCTCCGGCACCAGCCCGCCGGCCGGCACGTCCAGCACGACGAAGCGGTTGGTCCCGCCGCTGCGGAAGCTGTGCGGCACGCCGTCGGCCACCAGCACCCCGCGCCCGTCCCCCACCCGGCCGCAAGCCCCGCCGACCTCCATGTCGAGGGTCCCGGCGACGGGCAGCACGATCTGGTGATGGTCATGGGCGTGCCGCCGTTCATGCCCGTCGTAACTGCGGGTGCTGACGGTCGGCCGATGCGGGGACGCCACGCCGGCGGACTCCTGCGGTTGGATCGACGGGCCGATGCTACGCCCTCATTCCCGGCGCGTACAGACACAGCTGCACACAGGTGCGGGACCGGCTGTTCGCCACAAATACCAGAAGGCGAAACTGAGTTTCATCAAATCATCCTGGCACATTTCCAAGTCAACGTCCGGAATGCGCACCGATCAGCCGATATTCGCCCACCCATTCACTTGAGCATTGCCTGATATTCCGGACGAACAATTGCGGCGCCGGACAGCGCCTCCTTATGAGTATTTTCAAATAAGAAATAGGACCGCCAAGGCACGGATCGTTCGCCATTCGCCAAAAAGCACTCATAAAAGGAACGCCCGATGTACCGAGATCGCATCCGCCTGAAGTCCCTGTGGGGCAAGGTGGTTCCGGCGGAAGAGGCCGCCTTCCTCATCAAGGACGGCATGACCGTGGGCATGAGCGGCTTCACCCGTGCCGGCGACGCCAAGGCGGTGCCGCTGGCGCTGGCCGAGCGCGCCGCGTCGGAAAAGCTGAAGATCACGCTGATGACCGGCGCCTCGCTGGGCAACGACGTCGACCGGATCCTGACCGAGGCGGGGGTGCTGTCGCGCCGCCTGCCCTTCCAGGCCGACCCGGTGCTGCGCAAGGCGATCAACCGCGGCGAGGTGATGTTCGTCGACCAGCATCTGTCGGAGACGGTGGAACTGCTGCGCTCGCGCCAGATGGGTCCGGTCGACGTCGCGGTGATCGAGGCCTGCGCCATCACCGAAAACGGCGGCATCGTGCCGACCACCTCGATCGGCAATTCGGCGACCTTCGCCATCCTGGCCGAGAAGATCATCATCGAGCTGAACCTGACCCAGCCGCTGGATCTGGAGGGGATGCACGACGTCTACATCCCGACGCGCCGCCCCTTCCGCGAGCCGATCCCGGTGGTGACGGCGGAAAGCCGCGCCGGCCTGCCCTATATCCCGATCGACCCGTCGAAGATCGCCGCCATCGTGGTGACGCGCAAGCAGGACAGCTCCGCCAGCATCCTGCCGCCCGATGACGAGACCAACGCCATCGCCGGCCACCTGATCGAGTTCCTCGGCAGCGAAGTGAAGCTGGGCCGGATGGGCCGGTCGCTGGCGCCGCTGCAGGCCGGCATCGGCACCATCGCCAACGCGGTGCTGCACGGGCTGATCGACGGGCCGTTCCACGACCTGACCATGTACAGCGAGGTCCTGCAGGACAGCACCTTCGAGCTGTTCGAGGCCGGCAAGCTGAACTTCGCCTCGGGCTCCTCGATCACGCTCAGCGCCGGGAAATATGCCGAGGTGCTGCCGAAGATCGGCTCCTACAAGGGCCGGCTGCTGCTGCGCCCGCAGGAGATCTCCAACCATCCGGAGGTGATCCGCCGCCTGGGCGTCATCGGCATCAACACGGCGCTGGAGTGCGACATCTACGGCAACGTCAACTCCACCCACGTCAACGGCACGCAGATGATGAACGGCATCGGCGGCTCCGGCGATTTCGCCCGCAACAGCCACCTCGCCATCTTCGTCACCAAGTCGCTGGCCAAGGGCGGCGCCATTTCCAGCGTCGTGCCGATGGTCACCCATGTCGACCACAACGAGCATGACGTCGACGTTCTGGTGACGGAAGTCGGGCTGGCCGACCTGCGCGGTCTGGCGCCGCGCGAGCGGGCGGAGACCATCATCCGCAACTGCGTCCACCCCAGCTACCGTGAACTGGCGGCCGACTATCAGCGCCGGGCGCTCCAGCGCGGCGGCCACACCCCGCACCTGCTGGAGGAGGCCTTTGCCTGGCACACCCGCTTCCAGCAGACCGGCAGCATGATGCCGAAGCCGCTGGCAGCCGAATAAGGCCCCTCAAAAACGGGCGGGCCGCGGAATTCCGCGGCCCGTTCCCGTTACCTGTACCGGTCAGACATGCTGCCCGCCATTGCGCTCCAAGTAGAGAAGCAATGCTGGATGATAGTGCTTGCGCTCGGACGAAATCTTCTCGCAGAAACGCTTGGCGGCGCCACTCTTGAGCCAGTCCTCAAGCTGACCGTTCTGGCGTTTTTCCGCGACAATGGCATCGATCGCGTCCAGAATCTTGTGTATCACCTCAGGCCTCGTCTTATGAAGGTCGGAGCAGCGTCTTCGTCGCTCTCACAATCTTATATGCGCTCGGCCGATGGTGAATGGCCCTGCATTCTGGGAATGGCTGCGTGTTGCAATGCACAAAACGCATGAGTCAAGCCCTCTCCCGCTCTTCCTCCGGCGGGTGCAGAGCCTGACCGGTTGGGCACAGGCGCAGCAGCACGCAGCGGTCGCAGGCCGGCGCCTGATAATAGCAGCAGCGCTGGCCATGCAGCATCATGACCTCGTGGTTGTCGTAGACCTGCTGGGCGTCCCACTCCGCCGGCAGTTGCGCCGACAGCAAGGCGTGGGAGGGGCCGACGGCGACGTTGGCGGGGATCAGGCCGGTACGGACGGCGACGCGGTGGTGGTGGCTGTCCACCGGCAGCGCTGCCTGCCGCAGGGTGGAGAAGCTCAGCACCGCCGCGCTGGTCTTTGGCCCCACCCCCGGCAGTTCCTCCAGCCATGCGCGGGCCTCGGGCACCGGCATGCCGGACAGCAGGTCGAGCGACAGGCTGCCGACGCGCTCGGTGATGCGGCGCAGGATGGCCTGGATGCGCGGGGCCTTCTGCTCCGGCCAAGTGACGCCGGCGATGGTCGCCTCCACCTCGGCAACCGGGGCGTCGCGCACCGCCTCCCAATCCGGCCAGCGCCGCCGCAGCGCCTTGAAGGCGGCACCGGACGCCGCATTGCGGGTGCGGTGCGACAGCAGCGACGACACCAGCTCGCTCAGCGGGTCGAGGCTGTGGAAATAGGCGACCGGGCAGCCGTAGACGGTGCACAGCAGCCGGTGGATCTCGAGCGCCTTGTCGCGCAGCGCAGCGGGGTCGGTCATAAAAACCGACAACAGCCGAACCGGTAAGGCGTTACCGGTAAATCATCAGCCCCGTTTCTCTGGCCTCGCCCTCAGCCCACCAGCCCCGACATCACCGCGCGCAGCTGCGCCGGCTTGACCGGCTTGTTCAGCACCAGACAGCCGGCCGCCTTGGCTTCGTCCGCCAGTTCGGGCGTGCGGTTGGCGGTGACGATCACCGCGGGAAGGATGCGGCCGCAGGCGGCGCGCAGCCGCGCCACCTCGTTGACGCCCAGCGCCCCGTCGTCGAGGTGATAGTCGGCGATCAGCAAATCCGGCGGCTGCGGCATGCCGGACAGCAGGGCCAGCGCCTCGTCGCCGTTGGTGGCCGACACCACGTCGCAGGCCCAGCCGCGCAGCAGCGCCTCCATCCCCGCCACCACCGCCGGCTCGTTGTCCAGCACCAGCACCGAAGTCCCGGCCAGCCGGTTGGTCATCGGCCGGGCGGCGATGCTGGCGGGGCGCACGGCACGGCGCTCGGTCCCCCGCGGGACGGTGACGGCGAAGACGGAGCCGCGTCCCGGCTCCGACCGCACGGTGATGGGGTGGCCCAGCATGCGGGCGACGCGGTCGACGATGGCGAGACCCAGCCCCATGCCGCGGTCGCGCCCCTTGGTGACGGGAGTGTCGAGGCGGCGGAACTCCTGGAAGATCTCGGTGATCTTGTCGCGCGGAATGCCAGGGCCGTTGTCCCACACCTCGATCCGGATGCTGCCGTCGCCGGTCCGGCGGCAGCCGACCACCACCCGGCCGCCCTGGACGTAGCGCAGCGCGTTGGACAGGAAATTCTGCACGATCCGGCGCAAGAGCCGCATGTCGCTGCGCACCACCGCCCCCGATCCGACCACCTTCAGGTCGATGCCGCGCTCCGCCGCCACCGCGGCATATTCGGTGGCGAGCGGCGCCAGGATGCCGCGCAGCGGGAAATCGCTGACCTCCGGCGTCACCGCCCCGGCGTCGAGCTTGGAGATGTCGAGCAGCGCCGACAGCAGATCCTCGACCGACGCCAACGCGACGTCGATGTTGTCGACCAGCTCCGCGTTGGCGTCCGGCTGCTCTAGGTCGGCCAGCGCCGAGACGAACAGGCGGGCGGCATTCAAGGGCTGCAGCAGGTCGTGGCTGGCGGCGGCGATGAAGCGGGTCTTCGACAAATTGGCCTGATCGGCCTGGGACTTCGCCTGCTGAAGCTGGTCGTTCAGCGTCATCAGCGCGGATTTCTCCGCCTGCTCGGATTCGCGCCGCCGCTCCTCCTCGTGCTTGATGACGGTGATGTCGGTGTAGACGCCGACGATGCCGCCGTCGCGGGTGCGCCGCTCGTTCACCTGGATCCAGCGGCCGTCGGACAGCCGGTTAAGGAACACACCCTTCAGGTCGTGGCGGTGCTCCATCCGCTCGCGCAGCCAGACGTCGGGCGGCGGTTCGCTGACCGCGCCGGCGGCGGCGACCATCGCCACCAGATCGTTGAAGCGGATGCCCGCCTGGATGCGGCCCGCCACCGACGGCCAGTAGGACAGGTATTTGCGATTGCACAGCACCAGTCGGTCGGAGGAGTCGAACAGGGCGAATCCCTCGTTCACCGACTCGATCGCCTCGAACAGGCGGGTCCGCATGGTGTCCGCCAGCTCCTTGGCGCGGGCGAGATCGCGGTTGCTGTCCTCCAGCTTGTGCAGGGCGCGTTCCAGCTCCAGCGTGCGTTCGCGGATCTTCTGCTCCAGCACGATGGCGGTCTGGAACAGCGAGAAGGCGCCGCCCTGAAAATCCATCGACCGCTCGACGCGGTCCATCAGCACCTTGTTGATGCGCTGGAGCTTGGCGTTCTCGCGCTCCAGCTCGGCGATGCGGTCGGCGGGATCGAGGGTCCAGCTGCGGGTTTGGATGCCGGCCATGGCTTAGCGCCCTCCGATGGCGACGCCCGTGAAGGTCTGGTTGACATGCATGCCGTTCACCTGTTCGCCGTAGGCGCAGAATCCGACAACCCGGTTGCGCGCCAGCCGTTCCGACATGACGGCATTCAATTGCCGCTGCTCCATCTCCAGCCGGCGCAGGATGCAGTCGCAGCCGAGGATCAGGTCGGGCGCGCCGACCTCCGCCTCGATGCCTTCGATCAGCCCGTCGAAGTTGGAGACCGGATCGACCCCCTCCGCCACCGTCAGGACGATGCCCTCGTCGATGGCACAGAAGAAGGTCAGGCTCTCGTCGTCGTTCACCTTCTGGATCGAGCGGACATGATACTGGCCGCCGACCCGCACGACGACCGGGTGCGCGGCGAAGATCATCGGGGTCAGCGGCTCGCCCTCCAGCCCGACAAGCCGGGCATATTCGCGGCCGGCCGGCTCGGCATTGATCTCATGGACGATGCGGTGCTGCGGATCGGCGCCGGTGACCACCATCTTGCGGTCGGAGCTGACGAAATGCTGGGTGCGGAACACGGTGAAGGGCCGCGTCGTGGTGAACAGCGCCACCACCGCGGCGTTGGGGTGGAAGGCGCCCTCGTGCAGGACGAAGGTGCGTTCGAAATGCAGGTCGTCGCCGGCCGAGGCGCCGAACAGCGGGATGTCGATCAGCGCGTTGTGCAGCGCGCTGACCACCGTCTCCTCGCTCATCGACAGGCCGTCGATCAGCAGCATGGCGAAGCTGCGGGCATCCTCGCCCAGCGGCACTGGCCGGCTCGCCATCGCCCGGTCGCGACGCGACAGCAGCGAGCGCGCGATGGCGGTGCTGTCGGCGATCTCGAACCGGTCGACATGGTCGACCAGCGCGGTGACGATACAGAAATCCTCGCTCGGGAAGCCGACCGCCACCAGGGCGTTGGTGGTGTAGCCGCCGGGACCGATCTCCCCCGCCGTGGTGCAGCCGATGACCGGCACCATGCCGAACTCGCGCGCCAGGGCGTCGGCCAGGGCGTCGCGGTCATAGCTGGGGGCGCAGAACACCACCACCAGTTCCAGCGCCGCCTCGCCCAGCCCGGCGCGCAGTTCCCTCGCCGCCTCGTCAGGGCGTTCGGCATGGGCGACGGCACGCGGCATGCCGTCGCCGGACGCGGGTTTCACCGGGCCCTCTGCGGAGGTGCCGTCTGCGGAGATCTCCCGTGTGGACATCGATGCCGCTTGCGCCTCCCTCTCCGTGCGCGGATGCGATCCGGCAAGGGTACTCCAGGGATGGCGGCGGGCAAGACCAATCCGCGGACCGGTGAAGGAGGACATGATTCGGGGCGGCTCCTGAAGATGCTCGGCCTAAATACTCTCTGCCGGCTGCGGATCGGGCAAGCCGGCCAACTCCTCGTCGGTGAACAGGCGGGCCTTGGCGGTGAAGCGGACGCCGTCCGGCGCCTCGATCGAGAATCCGCCGCCGCGCGCCTGGATAACGTCCAGGATGACCTGGGTGTTGCGCCACCATTGGAAGGTGTCGTCGGACATGCAGAAGGGCGCGCCGGCGACCATGCCGAGGCACAGGTCGCGCCCGCCCAGCCGGAACTCCCCCTTCGGCAGGCAGAGCGGCGCCGTCCCGTCGCAGCAGCCGCCCGACAGATGCAGCATCAGCGGCCCGTGCTTCGCGGCAAGGCGGTCCAGCAGGGCGACGGCTTCGGGGGTGGCGACGACGCGATCGGTCGAACTGGCGCCGGTCGAGGTGGGGGCGGTCATGGTGGTCCTTTATCACGAAACCACGCGGCGAAAGAAAAAAGGCCGGGGAACGCGCCCCCGGCCCAGGTTTGCCCGATAGGGAGGAGCAGGGCTCAGAAGAAGCCGAGCGCTTTCGGGCTGTAGCTGACCAGCAGGTTCTTGGTCTGCTGGTAGTGGTCGAGCATCATCTTGTGCGTCTCGCGGCCGATGCCGGACTTCTTGTAACCACCGAAGGCGGCGTGCGCCGGGTACAGGTGGTAGCAGTTGGTCCACACGCGGCCGGCCTGGATGCCGCGGCCCATGCGGAAGGCGCGGTTGCCGTCACGGGTCCAGACGCCGGCGCCCAGACCAAACTCGCTGTCGTTGGCGATGGCCAGCGCCTCTTCCTCGGTCTCGAAGGTCGTCACGGCGACGACCGGGCCGAAGATCTCCTCCTGGAAGATGCGCATCTTGTTGTGGCCTTCCAGGATGGTCGGCTGGACGTAGTAGCCGCCCTCCAGCTCGCCGCCCAGATGGGCGCGCCCGCCGCCGGCCAGGACCTTGGCGCCTTCGGCCTTGCCGATCTCGATGTAGGAGAGGATCTTCTCCATCTGCTCCTGCGAGGCCTGGGCGCCGATCATGGTGCCGCCGTCCAGCGGATGGCCCTGGGCGATCTTGGCGACGCGCTCCACCGCCAGCTTGATGAAGCGGTCGTAGATCGACTTCTGGATCAGGACGCGGCTCGGGCAGGTGCAGACCTCGCCCTGGTTCAGCGCGAACATCGCGAAGCCTTCCAGCGCCTTGTCCAGGAACTCGTCGTCCGAGGCCATCACGTCTTCGAAGAAGATGTTCGGCGACTTGCCGCCCAGCTCGACGGTCGACGGGATGATGTTCTCCGAGGCGTACTGCAGGATCAGGCGGCCGGTCGAGGTCTCGCCGGTGAAGGCAATCTTGGAGATGCGCTTGTTGGTGGCGAGCGGCTTGCCGGCCTCGATGCCGAAGCCGTTGACGACGTTGATGACGCCCGGCGGCAGCAGATCGCCGATCATCTCCATCAGGACCATGATCGCCATCGGGGTCTGCTCGGCCGGCTTCAGCACGATGCAGTTGCCGGCGGCCAGCGCCGGGGCCAGCTTCCAGGCGGCCATCAGCAGCGGGAAGTTCCAGGGAATGATCTGGCCGACGACGCCCAGCGGCTCATGGAAGTGGTAGGCGTAGGTGGTGTGGTCGATCTCGGCGATCGAGCCTTCCTGGGCGCGGATGCAGCCGGCATAGTAGCGGAAATGGTCGATGGCCAGCGGAACGTCGGCGGCGCGGGTCTCGCGGATCGGCTTGCCGTTGTCCAGCGTCTCGGCCAGCGCGATGATCTCCAGCCGCTCTTCCATGCGGTCGGCGATCTTCAGCAGGATGTTCGAGCGCTCGGTCGGCGAGGTGCGGCCCCAGGCGTCCTTGGCCTTGTGGGCGGCGTCCAGCGCCAGCTCGACGTCGGCGGCCTGGGAACGGGCGATCTCGCACAGCGGCTTGCCGGTAATCGGGGTCAGGTTGGTGAAGTATTGGCCATCCACCGGCGCAACCCACTGGCCGCCGATAAAGTTGTCGTAGCGGGGGCGGAGCGCGATCTGCTTCTGGAGCGTTTCGAGAGCCTGGTGGAGCATTTGGGCCGTTCCTCTCAGTGTGGTGAACCGGTCAGGTCTCCGGTCCAACGCGTTTGTCGGGGGCCATTCAGCCACTCTGAGAGGTGGAGGGTAAATTGTACTATGGAAGGAGACGGTGCGGGGGTGGGATTGTTCGTGTCCCACCCAATGGCAGGATCTCCGGGGCGTCTCACTCCGCCGGCTGGCGCCCTTCGACATAGCCCTTGCGCAGCTGTTCCTGGTACCAGCGGCGGTGATGCTCCATCGCCCAGTTCTCGTCGACGTCGCCGGAGCCCATGGCGTCGAAGGCGCCCTCCATGCCGATGGTGCCGATGTAGATGTGACCGATCACCGCGGCGATCAGCGCCGCCGCCAGCAGCCCGTGGATGACGTGGATGGTCTGCATCCCGCCGATCCCGGTGATGGCGAAGGGCACCATCATCAGATAGCCGGTGGCCGCCATGCCCGAGCCGCCCAGCACGATGCTCCAGAACACCATCTTCTGCCCGGCATTGAAGCGCCCGGCCTCCGGATGGTGGCCGCCGGCCTTGGAGAAGAGGCCGCCGGCCGTCTTGATCCAAATCCAGTCGGCCTTCTCCGGAATGTTGTCGCGCAGCCACAGCGCGACGATCATCACCAGCCCGACGATGAAGGGCACGCTGACGAAGTTGTGGATCGACTTGGAATATTCCGCCAGCGGCGTGAAGGCCTGATGGCCGATCAGCGGGATCAGCAGCGGCCGGCCGAAGGTCAGGATCACGCCGGTCAGCGCCATGGTCAGGAAGCTGACCGCCGTCGTCCAATGGGCGAAGCGGTCCAGTCCGTTGAAGCGCAGCACCAGCCGCCCCGCCTTGCCGCCATGGATGCGGATGGTGCCGCGATAGAGGAAGAAGATCGCCAGCACCACCGTCATGCCGATGGCCAGCCCGCCGATGGCCAGCCGCAGCGTGTGGGTGCGCCACTCCCGCCATTCCCGCCCTTCCGGCTGGACCAGCACCGCCAGCTTCTCGTCCGGGATGCTGACGCGGCCGACGACCTTGTCGTTCTGCGGGACATAAAGCGGCACCTGCTCCTTGGTGGTCGGCGAATTGGGGCCGGGCACCTGGGTAAGTTGCGCTTGTGCGAAAGTCGGAGCGGCCAGACCAGGAACGGCCAGCAGGGCGATCAGCAGCAGGGCGTGCAGGGGGCGCATGGTGGTCTCCCGGTATGGTCTCTCATCTGGGGGAGGAAACTCCTCACGCCCCTCCCGTCCCCGGCCCGCCGGGCGCGAAGGGGGAGCCGCGGTCGTTGCGGCCGTAGGCGGTGGACCAGCCCGGCGCACCGGAGCCGTAGCCGCGCCGCACCGACCTTTCCTGATAGATGTCGGCCAGGATGGCGCCGTCGCCGGCCATCAGCGCGCGGGTGGAGCACATCTCCGCACAGAGCGGCAGCTTGCCCTCGGCCAGCCGGTTGGCGCCGTATTTCTGGTACTCCTCCACGCTGCCGTCCGGTTCGGGACCGCCGGCGCAGAAGGTGCACTTGTCCATCTTGCCGCGGCTGCCGAAGTCGGTGGTGCGCGGGTATTGCGGCGCGCCGAACGGGCAGGCGTAAAAGCAGTAGCCGCAGCCGATGCACAGGTCCTTGCTGTGCAGCACCACCCCGTCCACCGTCTGCAGGAAGCAGTCGACCGGGCACACCGCGGCGCAGGGCGGGTCGTTGCAATGCATGCAGGCCATGGAGATCGACCGCTCGCCGGGCTTGCCGTCGTTCAGCGTGACCAGCCGGCGGCGGTTGATGCCCCAGGGGATCTCATGCTCGTTCTTGCAGGCGGTGACGCAGGCGTTGCATTCGATGCAGCGTTCCGAATCGCACAGGAACTTCATCCGGGCCATGTCTCATCAGCTCCCGCACGTCATGCCGGCTCGACCCGGCAGAGGGTGACCTTGGTTTCCTGCATGAAGGTGACGGGGTCGTAGCCGTAGGTCGTCACCCCGTTGGCCGGCTCGCCCAGCACGATCGGGTCGGTGTTGGGCGGGTAGTTGCCGCGCAGACTGTCGCCACGCCAGAAGCCGGAAAAGTGGAAGGGCAGGAACACGGTGCCGATGCCGATGCGGTCGGTCACCAGCGCCTTGACCTTGGCCTTGCTGCCGTCCTCCGGCCCATGGATCCAGACCCAGGATCCGTCGCGGATGCCCAGCGTCTCGGCGTCCTTGGTGTTGATCTCCGCGAACATCGACTGCTGCAGCTCGGCCAGCCACGGATTGGACCGGGTTTCCTCGCCGCCGCCCTCATATTCGACCAGCCGGCCGGAGGTCAGGATCATCGGGAAGCGCTGTCGCAGGTCGCTGTCCGCCACCTTGAACTGGAGCGAGCGGGCAAGCTGGACCAGACGGAAGTCGCGCCTGTCCTCGATGGCGGGGAAGGCCTTCACCAGATCGGGGCGCGGGGAATAGATCGGCTCGCGATGGATCGGCACCGGATCGGGCAGGTTCCAGGCGACGGCACGCGCCTTGGCATTGCCGTGCGGCACGCAGCCATGCTTCAGTGCGACGCGGATGATGCCCAGCGACAGGTCGGTCTGCCAGCTGACGCTGTCCACGTTGTCGCCGCCGATCGCCTGGATGACGCGCATCTCGTCGGGCGTCAGATCCTTGTCCCAGCCCAGCTTCTTCAGCACGGCCATGGTGAATTCGGGATAGCCGTCCTCGATCTCCGACCCCTTCGAATAGGAGCCGTCGGCCAGCAGCGAGACGCCGTTGCGCTCCACCCCGAAGCGGGCGCGGAAGACGCCGCCGCCGTCCATCACATGCTTGGAGGTGTCGTAGAGCACCGCCGATCCCGGATGCTTGATCTCCGGATGCCCCCAGACCGGCCAGGGCAGGCCGTAGTAGTCGCCGGCGCAGGGGCCGGAGGATGCCCGCATGCTGATCTTGTCGAAATCTGCCTGATGCTTCATGTGCATCTTCAGCCGTTCCGGCGACTGGCCGGTGGCGCCGATCGACAGGCAGCTGCGGTTCATCTCGCGCAGGATGTCCTCGGGCACCGGCCGGTCTTCCTCGACCGTGATGTGCTTGAACATCTGGTCGGCGAAGCCCAGCTTGCGCGCCAGCTTGTACATGATGGTGTAGTCGTCCTTCGATTCGAAGATCGGCTCCACCACCTTCTCCCCCCACTGCATCGAGCGGTTGGAGCAGGTGCGCGACCCGTCGGTCTCGAACTGGGTGCAGGCCGGCAGGATGTAGGTGCCGTTGCGCCGCTCCTTGATCGCGGCGAAGGTGGTCGGGTGCGGGTCGGCGATGACCAGCAGACTCAGCTTCTCCAGCCCCTTCACCATGTCCGGCATGCGGGTGACGGTGTTGCCGCCATGGCCGAAGCACATCATGGCGCGCAGGGGGCTGGGCTGGTCGATATCGCCCGGCTTGGCCAGCACCGCGTCGAACCAGCGCGTGGTCGGGATGCCCTTCGTCTCCATCAGCTCCTTGGAGGCGAACCGGCTCTTCATGTAGTCGTATTCGACGTCCCAGGCGCGGGAGAAATGCTTCCACGCCCCTTCGGCCAGCCCGTAATAGGAGGGCAGCGTGCTGACGTCGAGGCCGAAGTCGGTGGCGCCCTGCACGTTGCAGTGGCCGCGATAGATGTTGGCGCCGCCGCCGGCCACACCGATGTTGCCCAGCGCCAGCTGCAGGATAGACAGCGCGCGGACGTTGGCGGTGCCGACCGTGTGCTGGGTAACGCCCATGCACCAGATCACCGTGCTGGGCTTGTTCTTCGCCATCACCTCCGCCACCCGGCGCAGCTGGGGGCCGGGGACGCCGGTCACCCGCTCGACCTCCTCGGGCGTCCACTTCTTCACCTCGGCCCGGATCTCGTCCATGCCGTAGACGCGCTGGCGGATATACTCCTTGTCCTCCCAGCCGTTTTCGAAGATGTGCCACAGCAGGCCCCAGGCGATCGGGATGTCGGTGCCGGGACGGATGCGGACATACTCGGTGGCGTGCGCGGCGGTGCGGGTGAAGCGCGGGTCGATGACGATGAAGGGCGCGCGGTTGTGCTCCTTGCCGCGCAGCATGTGCTGCATCGACACCGGATGCGCCTCCGCCGGATTGCCGCCGACGATCAGCAGCGCCTTGGAGTTCTGGATGTCGTTGTAGCTGTTGGTCATGGCGCCGTAGCCCCACGTGTTCGCCACGCCGGCGACCGTGGTGGAATGGCAGATGCGCGCCTGATGGTCGACGTTGTTGGTGCCCCAGAAGGCCGCCAGCTTGCGGTAGAGATAGGCGCCCTCGTTGGAGAATTTCGCCGAGCCCAGCCAGAACACCGCGTCCGGCCCCGACGCCTGCCGAATCTCCATCAGCTGGTTGCCGATCTCCTCGATCGCCTGGTCCCAGGTGATCCGCTGCCACACGCCGTCGACCAGCTTCAGCGGGTATTTTACCCTGCGGGTGCCCTTGGTCAACTCGCGCACCGAGGCACCCTTGGCGCAGTGGGTGCCCTGGTTGATCGGGCTTTCCCAGCCCGGCTCCTGCCCGACCCAGACGCCGTTCTGCACCTCCGCGATCACCGTGCAGCCGACGGAGCAGTGGGTGCAGACATTCTTGCGTGTCACCACCTCGACGTTCGGCAGGATCGGCCCGGCCTCCGCCTTGCGGATCATCGCGCCCGGCAGCGCCCCGACGGCGGCGATGCCGCCCGCGGCAAGGCCGGAGCGGCGCAGGAAGCCACGGCGGCTGACGCCCGATTCCAGGCTGTCGGCCAATGCGGCGACCAGTCCCGACCGCTTTGCGCCTGCCGCTTTCGCCGAGCTGCGTTTGACCAGCATGGACACCCTCCGGATCGCCCTACAGGCGGTTCAGCGCGTAGAAGCGCTTGACGTGTTCGGTTTCGCGGTAGCGGGTCTTCACCTGCTCCTGCGGCGATTCCTCCGCCTGCGCCTCCTCGCCCGCCGGCAACACGGCGACCGCGGCGGCACCCGCGGCGCCGAGGCCCAGCGTCTTCAGGATGTCGCGGCGCTGCAGCGGATTTCCGGGCTGGGGATTGCGCGCGGGTTCTCGCGGCGTCTTCATGCGTCGGCCTCCTCCAGCTGGTCGGTCTGTCGGTTGAGGGCTTCCTGCTCGATCTCCAGGAACAGGCGGCCGATGGTGCCGACCGGGCGGTAGAGGCCGGCCGCCTCGGCCCCTTCCAGATCCTGGAAGAAGCGGTCGGCCCAGGGCAGCAGATGGCTGTCCAGCATGTGGCGCTGCACCGCCGGGTCGGCCCCCTCGCGGATCAGCACGGCCATCACGTCGCAAAGGGCGGCGATGTGGTCCTCCGGCTCCGACACGTCGGGCGCCCGTTCCAGCCCCAGCGCCTGCAGGTCGGCGCGCAGGGCCGACAGCGGCCGGTCGGTGAGGAAGCCCGTGCGGTAGTAGGAGGCGTAGGGGACCAGCTCGCCCTGGACGACGCCGATGAACAGCGCGTTGAATTCCCGCTCCGCCGCTTGGGGATCGGTGGCGCGGGCGCGGGTGGCCAGATCGTCGAAGGTGCGGCCAATCGGCGTCGAATCGCCGGCAAGGCCGCCCAGCAGCGCCAGCAGGTCGGCGCCCGGCGGGGCGGCCAGCGTCAACGCCAGCAGCCGGTAGACGTCGGCGCGCAAGCCATCCGCGCCGCTTTCCGGATCATGAACCGTCATCACACTCCCGCAAGCCGCTCCGGAACCTTTTCGAAAGCCATGACTGGCCCGAACATGGACAACGCCCGGCAGGACCAAAGGTTGCCTTACCCGGTCGGGGCTATCCCGCCGGGGTCATCCTTTTTTTCGGCGGAAGGATCACTCCTTACGGTCGGTCTGCGGACGGCCGGAGAAGTTGCGATGCTCGACCGACGCCTCCTCCCCCACCCGCGCGCCCACCGAAGCGAAGGTCTCGTCGGCGCTGCGGGCGAACAGGCCCGGCAGGATTGCCCAGGCGCCACCCGCCAAAACGAGGATGGCGACGAGCGCGGCAAGGAAGGCTTTCATCGGCAATTCTCCGGACAGCGCTGACCGGAACGAAGCCGCGCTGCCGGCTCCGCCCACGCCACGCACAACGCTGCCCGCGCCGGATTGTTTCCGCCCCATCTTTTCCGCTTGATATGCTCTAATCGAGCACATATGGTTTTGCTCCGAACGAGCATAGAGCGGAGCACATGATGCCCGAGGTCGCCGAACTCGCCTATACCTCCGCCGTCGCCGCGGCGACCGCGCCGATCTACGAGCGGATGAAGCGCGTCGTCCCAGCCATCGAATGGCCCTTCCACGCGCCGCTGGTCCACGCCATCAACGAGCTGAAGCGCGAACGCAACGCCGTCATCCTGGCGCACAACTACCAGACGCCGGAGATCTTCCACGGCGTGGCCGACATCGTCGGCGACAGCCTGGCGCTGGCCGCCAAGGCGACGCAGACCGACGCCGACGTGATCGTGCTGGCCGGCGTGCATTTCATGGCGGAGACGGCGAAGCTGCTGAACCCGGCCAAGACGGTGCTGATCCCCAGCCGCAACGCCGGCTGTTCGCTGGCCGACAGCATCACCGCCGCCGACGTGCGGCTCCTGCGCGAGGCGCATCCCGGCGTGCCGGTGGTCGCCTACGTCAACACCTCCGCCGAGGTGAAGGCGGAGGTCGACATCTGCTGCACCTCCGGCAACGCGGTGGAGGTGGTGGAATCGTTGGGCGTCGACCGGGTGATCTTCCTGCCTGACGAATATCTGGCGAAATACGTCGCCACCCAGACCAAGGTCGAGATCATCGCCTGGAAGGGCCATTGCGAGGTGCACGAGCGCTTCACCGGCGCCGAGATCGAGGAGTTCCGCCGCCGTTTCGACCGGCTGACCGTGATCGCCCACCCCGAATGCCCGCCTGACGTGCTGGAGGCCGCCGATTTCGTCGGCTCCACCGCCCGCATGATCGACTTCGTCGGCTCGGAGAAGCCGCCGCGGGTGCTGATGGTCACCGAATGCTCGATGAGCGACAACGTCGCCGCCGCCTCTCCCGAGACGGAGTTCGTACGGCCCTGCAACCTGTGCCCGCACATGAAGACGGTGACCCTGTCGAGCATCCTGGAGTCGCTGCAGACCCTGGAGCCGCGGGTCGAGATCCCAGACGCCCTCGCCGCCCGCGCCCGCCGCTCGGTGGAACGCATGCTGGCGGTGAAGCCGAAGTGAGTGCATAGAAAAGCCCTCTCCCGGGGCGGGAGAGGGAGAGTCAGGAGTCCCCTCATGACCTCCAGCACGCCTTACGATGTCCGCGATGCCGAGGTGATCGTCGTCGGCTCCGGCCTTGCCGGGATGACCGCCGCCCTGCAACTCGCCCCACGCGCCGTCACCCTCATCACCAAGACCACCGGCCTGCCCGGCGGCTCCAGCCTCTACGCCCAGGGCGGGATCGCCGCCGCCGTCGGTCCCGACGACCGGCCGGAGGACCATGCCGCCGATACCGTCGCGGCCGGGGCCGGGCTGGTCGATGTGGCGATGGCCGCCCTGCTGACCCGCGACGGCGCCGCCCTGGTCCGCCGCCTGCTCGACGATGGCCTGCCCTTCGACCGCTCGCCCGACGGCTCGCCGCTGCTCGGCCGCGAGGCCGCCCATGGCGCCGCCCGCATCGTCCATGCCGGGGGCGACGCCACCGGCCGCACCCTGGTCACCGCCCTGGGCGAGCGCCTGCGCGCCACCCCCTCGGTGCGGGTGGAGACCGATGCCTTCGCCGTCGACCTCGTCCTCCGCAACGGTCGGGTCTGCGGCCTGCTGGCCTGCCATCCCGAAGGTTGGGTCCTGCACCGCGCACCCCGCGTGATCCTGGCGACCGGCGGCATCGGCGCCACCTTCGCCCGCACCACCAATCCGGCGGAGGCCACCGGCGACGGCCTCGCCATCGCAGCAAGAGCCGGCGCCCGGCTGGCCGATCTGGAGTTCGTGCAGTTCCACCCCACGGCACTCGCCGTCGATGCCGACCCGGTGCCGCTGCTGACCGAGGCGTTGCGCGGAGCCGGAGCCATCCTGCTCGACCACGCCGGCCACCGCTTCATGCCCGACGAGCATCCGTTGGCCGAGCTGGCGCCACGCGACGTAGTCGCCCGCGCCATCGGCCGACGCGTCGCGGCGGGAGAGCCGGTGTTCCTCGACCTGCGCCCGGCGCTGGCCGCCAAGCCCGACGGCTTCCCCACCGTGCTGGCCCTCTGCGCCGAGCATGGGCTGGATCCCTTCGCCGAGCCGATGCCGGTGGCGCCCGCCGCCCACTACCACATGGGCGGGGTGGTCACCGACGCCGACGGACGCACCAGCCTGGAGGGGCTGTGGGCCTGCGGCGAGGTCGCCTGCACCGGCGTCCACGGCGCCAATCGCCTCGCCAGCAACTCCCTGCTGGAGGCGCTGGTGTTCGGCGCCCGCGTCGCCCGCGACGTTGCGGAGCGCCCACTGGCGCCGCTGCCACCCTTCGCCCTGCCCCGTCCACCGGCGGTCGCCGCCGATGTCAGCTGCATCCTGCTCGACGCCATCGGGGCGGAGGCGCGCAGCGCGCTTTATGACGGCGCCGGGCTGGTGCGCGACGGTCTGGGGCTGCTGGCCGCCCGGCGCAAGCTCGACCGGCTGGCGGCGGCCTTGGACATGCTCCGCTGCGAGGATGACGATGCCCAGGCTCCGCCGGACATCGTCCGCCAGTGGGGCGAGACGCGCAACCGGCTGCTGGTCGGCCGGCTGGTCGTCCATGCCGCGCTGGCGCGGGAGGAAAGCCGCGGCGCCCATTGCCGCAGCGACCATCCCCTGCCCAATCCCGCCCATGGTGATGGGGCTGGCACCCGCACCCTGACTCTCAGCGATCTGGCCGGCACCGCCGGTCCCCTATCCGGAGACGCCGCATGCTGCATCCTCTGACCGTCGAGCCCATCGTCCGCGCCGCCCTGGCGGAGGATCTGGGCCGGGCCGGCGACATCACCACCGACAGCATCATCCCGGCCGACGCGGTGGCGACCGCCCGCATCGCCGCCCGCAAGGACGGCCGCGTCGCCGGTCTGGAGGCGGCGCTGATCGCCTTCCGCCTGCTCGATCCGGCCATTTCGGTGACGGTGGAGCGCGCCGACGGCGACGACGTGGCGCCCGGCGGCACCATCGCCAGCCTGACCGGCAAGGCCCGCGCCCTGCTGACGGCGGAGCGCACGGCGCTGAACCTGATGGGCCGGCTGTCCGGCATCGCCACCGCCACCCGCGCCCTGGTGCGCGAGGTGGAGGGCACCAACGCCCGCGTCGTCTGCACCCGCAAGACCACCCCCGGTCTGCGCGTTCTGGAAAAGCACGCGGTGAAGCTGGGCGGCGGCTTCAACCACCGCTTCGGGTTGGATGACGCCGTCCTCATCAAGGACAACCACATCGCCGTCGCCGGCGGCGTGCGCCCGGCGGTGGAGCGCGTCCGCGCCGCAATCGGCCACATGGTGAAGGTGGAGGTGGAGGTCGACACGCTCGACCAGCTGGACGAGCTGCTGGGCCTGCCGGTCGACGTTGTGCTGCTCGACAACATGGACCCGGACACGCTGCGCCGCGCCGTGCGGATGGTCGACGGCCGCCTGCTGACCGAGGCATCGGGCAACGTCACCCTCGCCACCGTCCGCGCCATCGCGGAGACCGGCGTCGACATGATCAGCTGCGGCTGGCTGACCCACAGCGCCCCGAACCTGGATTTGGGGCTGGATATGTGAGGGTGCGGAAATAAAAAGCCCCTTCTTCCTTTCAATGGAAGAAGGGGCTTTTTCTGAACCGTCTTATGCCGCCAGCTTCTCGACCTTGCCGTCCAGACCCATCAGCAGCAGTTCGACCTCAAGGTCCGGGTGACGTTCCTTGACCATCGCCTTCAGCTTGGTCAGGTACTGGCCATGCACCTCGGCCTCCTTGGCCGGATCGGGCGACAGGTCCATGCCGAGGAAGACCTTGTAGGCGCCGCAGTCGCGGTGATCCATGACGATCACGCGCTTGATGTGGTGCAGCTCCTTGGCGACCGCGACATGGTCCCAGAAGGCCTCGCCCCAGGCGGGCTTCTTCTCGGTCAGGGCGCCCAGGCTGGCGCCGGCCAGGATGACGTGGTCGTAGTTCGCCTGCATGTTGCGGGCGTTCATGTAGCTGGCGACATGGCCCATCAGGCGATAGTCCATGCAAGACAGCAGAAGCGTGTCGACGCTGCCGGCGAGCGCCGGGCGGCTCATCATCATCGGCGCCATCAGCGTCACGCCGGCACCCAGCGTCGCCAGCTTCAGGAACCCGCGGCGCGAGCTGTGTTCGCCCTGGCAGCAGCCATGGTGATGACCGGTCGAATGATCCATTGTGCCCTCCCAACACGCCCCGAACCCGTATCGGGGTTTTCACGCGCGATGGTGGCAGGTAAGTATTAAAAATTCCAATACATGGACTTCCACAGTGCGAAAAAGCAACGATCGCTCACCTCTGTGGTATTTTTCGGATAGATCGACCCACAACCTGATTTCATTGCATTTCCGAAGGGAAAAGAAAACGGGCCGCCCGGTCAGGGGCGGCCCGTTTCCATGCATGGATGTTCCTGGTCGTCAGCGTTCGGCTGTCACCCGCCACGCGTGGTGCTCGGCGCCGGCGTGCCGGCCGATCCGACGGTGCTGGAGGCCGGCGGCGGCGAGGCGCTTGCGCTATGGGTGGACGAACAGTCCGCGTTGGCGATCCCCGCCGTCAGGAGAGTGGCGAGACCGAACAATGCGGCGACGACCGGACTGGCTCCATGAGACATTGGATCACCTCCTTTCTGAAACGTTGCGACCACCAACAGATTGCCACAGCGCGGCACTCGGTCAATGGCCGATTCAAAGATTGATAGCCAGTCTCCCAATGGAACAGGTTCCGATCTTAAGCTTGAGCAACGTTACCGGGTTTCCAGCAGCCCGCTCATCGTCGCGAACAGTTCCGACTTCGCTTCGAAGCCGACGCCGGGCAGGTCCGGCAGGCGCACCCGGCCATCCTCGACTGCGATACCGTCGGCGAAACCGCAGAAGGGCTTGAAGACGTCGGGGTAGGACTCATTGCCGCCCAGATGAAGGCCGGCGGCGATGTTCAGCGACATCTGGTGCCCGCCATGCGGCACCACCCGGCGGCTGGACCAGCCATTGTCCTTCAACATGTCCAGCGTGCGCAGATACTCCACCAGCCCATAGCTCAGCGCGCAGTCGAACTGCAGCCAGTCGCGGTCGGCCCGCATGCCGCCATGGCGGATCAGGTTGCGGGCGTCCTGGTGGGAGAACAGGTTCTCGCCGGTCGCCATCGGCCGGTCATAGTGGTTGGCGAGTTCGGCCTGCAACGCATAGTCCAGCGGATCGCCGGCCTCCTCGTACCAGAACAGGCCGTAGGGCTTCAGCGCCTCCGCATACTTGATGGCGGTGTCGAGGTCGAAGCGGCCGTTGGCATCGACGCACAGGTTCTCGCCCGACCCGACCACCTCCAGCACCGCGTCGATGCGCCGCAGATCCTCCGCCAGGGGGGCGCCGCCGATCTTCATCTTCACGACCTTGTAGCCGCGGTCGCGGTAGCTGCGCATCTCGTCCTGCAGCGCCGTCACGTCCTTGCCCGGATAGTAATAGCCGCCGGCGGCATAGACCCAGACGCTGTCGTCGGCCACCCCGCCGCGGAAGCGGTCGGCCAGCAGGCGGTAGAGCGGCACGCCGGCGATCTTCGCCACGGCATCCCACACCGCCATGTCGATGGTGCCGACGGCGACGGACCGCTCGCCATGGCCCCCCGGCTTCTCGTTGGTCATCAGCCGCGCCCAGATGCGGAACGGGTCGAGGTTCTCGCCGCTATCGTCCAGCAGGCTGTCGGGCGCGGCCGACATCAGCCGGGGAATGAAGCGCTCGCGCAGCAGCCCGCCAGCGGCATAACGGCCGTTGGAATTGAAGCCGTAGCCGATCACCGGCTTGCCGTCGCGCACCACGTCGGTGACCACCGCGACGACGCTGCAGGTCATCTGGCTGAAATCGATGAAGGCGTTGGCGATGTCGGACTTGATCCCGGCGGTCTGCTCGCGGATTTCGACGATGCGCATGGCGGTTCCCCTTGCAGCGTGGTGGCGCGTTCGATGACGGCACTGTAGGGATGGTGCGGGCCGCCGGGCCAATGCCAAGGTCGGAACGCATCATGCGGGTTCGGCATAGGGTGGCGGAACGCCGGCTCGCCAGACGCGATGAAGATTCCGTGACGAAGATTGAGCGATGGAACTCTCCTGGCTCGACGATTTCCTGGCGCTGGTGGATTGCGGCAACTTCTCCCGCGCCGCCGACGCGCGCCACCTGACCCAGCCGGCCTTCAGCCGCCGCATCCGCGCGCTGGAGGATTGGGCCGGCACCCCGCTGTTCGACCGCAGTGCCCAGCCGGTGACGCTGACGGAGGCCGGGCGCCGCTTCCGCCCCTTCGCCGACGAGACCGTGCGCCGCCTGCTGCAGGGCCGCGAGGAGGCCCGGCTCGCCGCCCAGTCGGAGGCCGCGACCCTGCGCTTCGCCGCCACCCACGCGCTGTCGCTGACCTTCTTTCCCTCCTGGCTGCGGGCACTGGAGGCGCGGGCGCGGCTGGGCGCCATCACCCTGTCGTCCGACAGTATGGAGGCCTGCGAGCGGCTGATGCTGGCCGGGCAGGCGCAGTTCCTGCTGTGTCACGCCCACCCGGCGGCGGCCGGCCGGCTGGATGCGGAGTCCTTCCGCTCCGTCGTCGTCGGCGGCGACCGGCTGCTGGCGGTGACCGCCCCCGATGCCGCCGGCCGGCCGCGCCATCTGCTGGCCGACGGCGAAAGCGCGCCACTGCCGCACCTTTCCTACAGCCGCGAGTCCGGCATGGGCCGCATCCTGGAGGCGGTGCGGGCGGTGCAGCCGCTGCCTGCGGCGCTCGACACCGTCTTCACCTCCCACCTCGCGGCGGTGCTGCGCACGCTGGCCCGCGACGGGCGTGGGGTGGCGTGGCTGCCGGAAAGCCTGATCGCCGAAGATCTGGCGCGCGGCACCCTGGTGCGCGCCGGGGTGCCGGCCGGCGACGAGCGCTGGACCGTTCCGGTGCAGATCCGGCTGGTCCGCCCCCGCGCCCGCCAGAGCAAGGCGGCCGAAAGCTTCTGGACTCTCGCGGTCGAAGCCGCGCTGTGGCGCAATGCCGAGTCGCCAACGGAGTCCGTCACTCCGGTTGCCGGAGCGGAACCGGTCACGGAAAAAGAGTTGTGACCGTTTGACCGCAAGTCACTTTGATCGTTGACATTCTCGGCAAAGGCTGTCCAACCGCGCGATTTCGCTGGCGCTAACCCTTCCGATCGGGCAAAATTTGCCTAGTTGGTTGAGGAAGCGTCGCATCAGCGACCGGAGGAACGATCATGGGCGTCAGCAGCATTGGCGGTATCGGCGGCTATCAGCAGCAGCCCTACGTCACCCCGCTCAGCAGCGGCCCGGCCGCGGCGCAGCGGTCCACCTCCCCCGTCGAATCCGCGCAGGAAGACCAGACCGAGCGCACCCGCCGCCAGCAGGAGGCGCAGACGGTCCAGAGCGGTTCCAGCGGCGGCAACACCACCCCCACCCGCGGCCAAAATCTCAACATCTCGGTCTGAACCGGACCGCGTCGCGTAGCGGGGACGGCTGGGAGAGTGAAGCGGGACGGCACCCGGCTGGGAGCTGTCTCAACGGCAACGCCTGGAAAGCGGGCAAGAAGCGCGGGAGGCACCGATGGAGATCCGTGGCGTTTCCAGCACGACGGCAATCCGCCCGACGGCTTTCCAGCCGACGGAGGCAGGCACCGCTTCTGCGTCGCTTCCCGCCGAGGCCAACGGCACAGCCGCAAGCGCCGAAGCGGAGAAGGCTTCCGGCCCCGGCTATATCAGCCCCTTCCTGCGCTACGACCAGGGCGCGCGGGTGGCTGTTCTGTATTTCCGCGATTTCGACACCGGCGAAACCCAGGACCAGATTCCCTCCCAGCGTGTGGTCGAGGAATACCGCCGTACCGCCAGCCGGCTCGCCCAGGAAGACGAACGCAAATCGGCCGCGGCGAAGACGGCGGCAAGCGGGTCGACGGACGGCTCCACCGGTGGAACGGGGGCTTCGTCGGGCAGTGGCTATACCCCGGCGGCGAGTACCTCCGGGTCGGCCGGCACGTCGGTTGGCGTATCCTTCGCAAGCGTTTCTGGCAGCGGCGGGCCGGCGACGGGGACCGACTCTGCAGCGCCGACGACCGGCGGCTTCACTCCGGCCACGGCCGGCGGGCCTACCGGCGGATCGCCGGGTGGCCTGGTATCGGTGACGGTTTGAAGGGCGACGTTGTCGCTCAATGCCCCCTCCCCATCCCTCCCCCGCTCTCGGCCGGCCGATGGCCGGTTTGATCGCGGGAGAGGGGGTAGGATGCTTGCGAGCGTGAACTGAATCGCAAGGCGGCGGCAGTCCCCTCTCCCGCGAAGCTCTCGCACAAAGCTTTCCTTTGTGCTGACGCGACAGGCGGACCATAGGTCCGCTGAGAGCGGGGGAGGGTTAGGGAGGGGCAACAGACCCCCACCCCCAAAAAACCTCACCCCCCAGCCGCCTCCTCCTCCGCCTGCCGGCGCCTGAACCCGACCAGCGCGGTTTCGTCCAGCATCGCGGCCTCCTTGCGCTTCTGCTTGTCGCGCTCGCGCTTCAGCCGCTCCTCTTCCGCCAGTTCGTAGCGCTTCAGCTCCTGGAAGGCCTCGGCCATTTCGTCGGTGGCGATGTTGATCTGCGCCTCCACCTGGCCCAGGGACTCGCCCAGCTTACGGCCGCGCTCCAACGCCGCCTGGGCGAAGTTGGAGTAGGTGAAGGAGACGGAGAAGTCGTCGCGCACCGTTTCCTGTTCGTGCGCGATCTCCTGCTTCACCTTCTCGATCTCGTTGCGCAGCCGGTCGGCCAGCGTGTGGAGTTCCGCCAGGACGCGACGCTTCTCGTCCAGTTGCAGCTTCTGCAGGCGGATGATCGTTTTCAGGCTCATTGCGGCCACTGCACCCCAAAGATTTCAGCGAGCATGGCGTAGCTGGTCTCCAGATCGGTGGCTTCGCGCTTGCCCTGTTTCAGGAAGGCTTCCAGCGCCGGCTGGTAATGGATCGCCTCGTCCACCTGCGGGTCGGTGCCGCGGCGGTAGGCGCCCAGCCGAATCATCTCCTCCATGTTGTCGTAGGAGGACAGCAGGCGCCGGGCATAGCCGACCAGTTCGTTCTCGTTCGCCGTGTTGCAGCCGGGCATGGTGCGCGACACGCTGCGCAGGATGTTGATGGCGGGATAGCGCCCGCGCTCGCCAATCTTGCGCTCCATCACGATGTGGCCGTCCAGGATACCGCGCACGGCGTCGGCGATCGGTTCGTTGTGATCGTCGCCGTCGACCAGCACGGTGAACAGGCCGGTGATGGTGCCCGACCCGACCACGCCCGGCCCGGCGCGCTCCAGCAGGCGCGGCAGCTCGGCGAAGACGGTCGGCGGATAGCCCTTGGTCGTCGGCGGTTCGCCGGCGGACAGGCCGATCTCGCGCTGGGCCATGGCGAAGCGGGTGACGCTGTCCATCATGCACAGCACGTCGCGGCCTTGGTCGCGGAAATGCTCGGCCACCGCCAGCGTCATGTAGGCCGCCTGCTTGCGCATCAGCGGCGCTTCGTCCGACGTGGCGCAGACGACGACGCTGCGGGCAAGACCCTCCTCGCCCAGATCCTCGGTGATGAACTCCTGCAATTCGCGTCCGCGCTCGCCGATCAGTCCGATCACCGCGACCTCGGCGGCGGAGAAGCGCGCCAGCATCGACATCACCGACGATTTGCCAACACCCGATCCGGCGAAGATGCCCATGCGCTGGCCGCGGCAGCAGGTGAGAAAGGCGTTGATGGCGCGGATGCCCAAATCCAGCTTCTGCCCCACCCGGGCGCGGGAGTGGGCGTTGGGCGGGTTGTTGCGGATCGGCGTGCCCTGCGGCCCCTTGGGCAGCGGTCCCTTGCCGTCCACCGGCTCGCCCAGCGCATTGACGACGCGGCCGAGCCAGGCGTCGGTCGGGTAGATCATCGCCTGGTCGCCGGCCACCAGCGCGCGGCAGCCCAGCCCCACCCCGTCGAGCGCACCGAAGGGCATGGCGAGCGCCCGCCCCTGCCGGAAGCCGACGACCTCGCACGGGATGCGGCGGCGGTCGCGCGTCTCGACGATGCAGCGGCCACCGACCGACAATTCCTTTTCGATGCCGCCGACCTCGACCATCAGGCCGGACACGGCGGTGACGCGGCCGTAACGGCTGCAGTCGGGAATCTGGTCGATGTCGCGGATCAACTGATCGATATCGAACGGCATGGATCGGATACCGGCGTTCCCAAGACGGAACGCGCTCCTATTAAGTGGTAGTTCTGTGGACGGAGGCGACGTTAACCACCATGATCGCATCTTGCGATGGAAGGATTAACGTTGTGTAAGCGCTTGGCACTGGCGTTAAGCTGAATCGTCTGTTAACTTGTGTAAACGGGATGGTTGAAATCGATCATCAAGGATCGGGGACCATTACCAGAGTCGGGTAGCGAAAGCGCGCCATCAAACGTCGGGATATCGCCATGAGGGTTCTGCTGGTTGAAGACGATTCCTCCGTCGCCAAAAGCATCGAGCTGATGCTGAACACGGAAGGATTCATCGTCGACTCTACCGACCTGGGTGAAGACGGGCTGGAGATCGGCAAACTCTATGACTACGACATCATCATTCTTGATCTGATGCTGCCGGACATCGACGGGTACGAGGTACTTCGCCGCCTTCGCGCCGCGCGCGTCACCACCCCAATCCTGATCCTGTCCGGTTTGACCGAGATGGACAACAAGATCAAGGGGCTGGGTTTCGGCGCCGACGACTATTTGACCAAGCCGTTCGACAAACGCGAGTTGATCGCCCGCATCCAGGCCATCGTCCGCCGGTCGAAGGGCCATTCCGACAGCATCATCCGCACCGGTCGCCTGACCGTCAACCTCGACACCCGCACGGTGGAGGTCGACCAGTCGCCGCTGCACCTGACCGGCAAGGAATACGGCATCCTGGAGTTGTTGAGCCTGCGCAAGGGCACGACGCTGACCAAGGAGATGTTCCTGAACCATCTCTATGGCGGGATGGACGAGCCGGAACTGAAGATCATCGACGTCTTCGTCTGCAAGCTGCGCAAAAAGCTGGCCGCCGCCACCCAGGGCGACAACTACATCGAAACGGTGTGGGGCCGCGGCTATGTGCTGCGCGACCCGCACGAGGAAGTCGCCGAGGGCAATCCCCCGCCGCCGCCGCGCGTGCCGCAGCAGCAGGCCGCCGGCTGACATCACGCCGGCATTTCTTTTTCGTCCGCCCATCGAACGCCCGGCCGTCTTTCACCTTGAAAGCGGGACCGGGCGTTCCCATGTCTGGTGGGTCATTCTGCTTCGGACTGCGGGGCGTTCAAACGCCTCCACGCTCAGCCCCCCTTTTTTCGCCATTGCGAGGATGCCTTAGCGGGCATTTGGGGGCCGCCATTCCCACACCCAGTCTGATGCGCCGCACCGGTGGTGCGGCGCCCTTCGCGTTATGGGAGACAGACATGCCCGTCGGCACCGTCAAATGGTTCAACAGCACCAAGGGCTTCGGTTTCATTCAGCCGGAAAGCGGCGGCCCGGATGTGTTCGTTCACATCTCCGCTGTCGAACGCGCCGGGCTGCGCAGCCTGGTCGATGGCCAGAAGATTTCCTACGAGGAGCAGCGCGATCCGAAGCGTGGCAAGACCTCGGCGGAAAATCTGAAGGCGGTCTGACCGCCTGACCGCCGACCTGCGGAAAAAGGGGCATCGGGAAACCGGTGCCCTTTTTCCGTGTTGCACAAGTCCCTGTTGCCCAGACGCAAGGGCTCTGCCCAGAGGAGAACCGCTATGGCTTTCAAACCGAACTACAACCAGCAGCGGGCCGAGCGCAACCGGGCCAAGGAACAGAAGAAGCAGGAAAAGCTTCAGCGTCGCGAGGAAGGCGTCGCCGCCCGCCGCGCCGGCGAACCGGACGGGACGGAGACCCAGGACGACACCCTGGCGACCGACACCGAGACCAAAACCGACACCAACAATGCCTGACCGGGCGACCGCAAGCGCGGCCGACCGCGACACTACGGAGGACAGGCCATGGCCCGTCAGAAGAAACAACCCGTCGACAGCGGCTTCGCGCTTTTCGACGTGATCTACCAGGATGGTGCGCGCACCTCGAACCGCAAGGTGCCGACCGCCGACATCGACCAGTTCGACCGCGAGAACTCCATCCGCACCTTCATCGAGGCGCAGGACCGCAAGATCGCGGAAATGTCCGGCAACCCGCGCGGCCCGATCAAGTCGATCACGCCGTCGGCCTGACGCCGCTTCGCCTGATATTGCTTCGTTCGAGTGGGGGCGGCTCTCCCGCCCCCGTCGCTCCTGCGGACAGCCTCACGCCACCTTGGCGCCGGCGGCGGAGAAGCCGCCCATGCTGTAGAGACCGCGCTGACCTTCCACCGGCTTGAACTTGTCGGTGATGCCCAGCACCGTTTCCGCGCCGCCCAGATACAGCACGCCGTCCTGCGGCATCTGCCGGGAAATCGACTCCAGCACCTTCGCCTTCGTCGGCTGGTCGAAATAGATCAGCACGTTGCGGCAGAAGACGATGTCGAACTGGCCCAGCGCCGACAGGTCGCCCAGCAGGTTCCATTCGCGGAACGACACCGTCTGGCGCAGCTGCTGGCTGATCTGCCACTTGTCGCCGTTCTGCTTGAAATGCTTCACCAGCATGGTGATCGGCAGGCCGCGCTGCACCTCGAACTGGGTGTAGATGCCGGACTTCGCCCGCTCCACCATTTCCGCCGAGATGTCGGTGCCGACGATCTCGATGCGCCAGCCGGCCAGCTTCGCCGCCTCGTCGTTCAGGATCATCGACAGCGAATAGGCTTCCTGGCCCGACGAACAGGCGGCCGACCAGATGCGCAAACTGCGCTTGGCCGCCCGCGCCTCCATCAGCTTCGGCAGCACCAGCTGGCGGAACTGGTCGAAGGGCTTCTGGTCGCGGAAGAAGGACGACTCGTTGGTCGTCATCGCTTCCGTGATGTCGCGCAGCAGCGCCTCGTCCTTGCGGGTGCGGACGGTGGTCGCCAGCTCCTCCAGCCCCTTCATGTTCCACTTGCGCGCCACCGGCATCAGCCGGGATTCGAGCAGGTATGCCTTGTCGCGGGTGAGGACCAGTCCGGAACGCTGCTTGAGCAGCGTGGAGAACATGTCGAAATCTTCGACTCTCATGCTGCCCTCGAAGCGAGCTTGCGGATGTGGGGACCAATTTCCTTGAGCGGCAGGATGGCGTTGCAGATGCCGGCTTGCGCCACCGCACCGGGCATGCCCCAGACCACGCTCGACGCCTCGTCCTGGGCGATCAGGGTGCCGCCGCCGTTGACCACGTCGGTGCAGCCCTTCAGCCCGTCCTGCCCCATGCCGGTCAGGATGCAGGCCAGGATCTTGCGGCCGCCGAAGGCCTTCAGGATCGACCGCATCATCGGATCGACCGCCGGGCGGCAGAAATTCTCGGGCGGATCCTTGCTCAGCGTGATCACGTTGGTGCCGGCGCGCTGCGCCACCAGCATGTGGAAGTCGCCGGGCGCGATATAGCAGCGGTTCTGCACGACCGGCTCGCCGTCCTTGGCCTCGCGCGCGTCGATCCCGCATTGGCGGCTGATGTGCTCGGCCAGGATGGTGGTGAAGGTCGCCGGCATGTGCTGGGTGATCAGGATCGGCTGGCTGACCCCGGTCTTCAGGTGCGACAGCACCTCGAACAGGGCCTGCGGGCCGCCGGTGGAGCTGCCGATGGCGATCACGTCCGGCTTCACCGCGATGCCGGCCGGGGCCGGACGGGTGGTGATCGGCCCGACCTCGCGCTTCAGCAGCCCGACCGGAGCCGCCGGGGTCAGCGGGCGGATTTCACCGCGGCTTCGCGAACCGGCACGCCGGGCGGCGGCGCCCAGCGCCTTGACCTTGGCGACCAGCTCGCGCTTGAAGTCCTCCGCCCCGCCGATCTCGCGGGTGGAGGTCGGCTTCGGGATGTAGTCGGCCGCACCCGCCGACAGGCAGCGCATCGACACGTCGGCCCCGCGCAGAGTCAGCGTAGAGGCCATGATGATCTTCACCTGCGGCGCCACCGCCAGCAGCTTCGGGATGGCGGTCAGCCCGTCCATCACCGGCATCTCGATGTCCAGCACGATGACATCGATGGAATTGCGCTGCAGCGAATTGACCGCCATCTGGCCGTCGCCGACGGAGGTGACGACGCGGATGTCCGGATCCCCTTCCAGCGCGCGGGTCAGCAGGCCACGGATGACGGCGGAGTCGTCCACCACCATGACCCGGACGGGATCCGGGTTGGCCGGTCGCGCGGTGGTGAGGGGGCCTCTGCCAAAACTGTCCGACATAACGGCGATTCGCCTTTCAACTCGACATAGTCAACGCGGCTTTTTCCTGGGCGGCTTTTCCCGGCACCCCGGCCGGGAATGGGGCCGGGATCAGAGAAGGCCGACCTGCGCGAACTTGGTCTGGATGATGTCGCTGTCGAAGGGCTTCATGATGTACTCGTTGGCCCCGGCGGACAGCGCCTCCTGGATGTGGGCAAGGTCGTTCTCGGTCGTGCAGAACACCACCTTGGGCTGGTCGCCCCCGCTCATCTTTCGCAGCCGGCGCAGGAACTCGATCCCGGTCATCACCGGCATGTTCCAGTCCAGCAGGATGGCGTCGGGCATCTGCGCCGCGCAGGCTTCCATCGCCTGCTTGCCGTCCTCCGCTTCCGAGCAGGCAAAGTTCAGCTCTTCCAGGATCTTGCGCGCGACCTTGCGGACCACGCGGCTGTCATCGACCACCAGGCAGGATTTCATTGCGGCAGGGCCTCAGGTCATCTGTTCGTCGGCAATAGCCGGCCGGCCGGAACGGCGCCCCTCACCAGGAAAAGCGCCGAATGCCGTCAGGCCGTCTCGATGGTTGTGAAGTTGAGCAGACGGGGCACGTCCAGCACAACCATCAACTGACCGTTCAGCCTATAAATTCCGGTCGAGACCTCCCGCCAGCGCGGATCCAGCGTCGCCGGGTTGCGTTCGAAGTCCTCCTTGGTCAGGCTCAGCACCTCGCCGACCGAATCGACCATCAGGCTGTACAGTTCGCCACGCAGGTCGACGACGATCGACATGCCGGGCTTGTCCTTCGGACGGCCGGTCAGGCCGAGCCGCAGGCGGACGTCGATGGCGGTGACGATGCGGCCGCGCAGGTTCAGCGATCCGGCGACCTCCGGCGGGGCCAGCGGGATGCGGGTGATCCGCTGATGGCCCAGCACGTCCTGCACCTGAAGGACCGGGATGCCGAACATCTGGTCGGCGATCGTCATGGTCACATAGTCCTGGTTGCCGGAGACGACGAGATCGTCGCCCTTCGACTTCCGGACGGTGGACGGCAGCTTGGCGTTGCTCATGCGGCACCTTTCTGTTCGGTCAGCGTCTGCTGCAGCGCGAAGAGCAGCGCGTCACGGTCGAACTTGGCGACATAGTCGTTGAAACCGGCGATCCGGCCGCGGTCGAGGTCACGGGCGCTGGCGTGGCTGGACAGCGCCACCATCGGTACGCCCTGCCAGCGGGTGCCGTGGCGCACCGCTTCGGCGAAGTCGAAGCCGCTCATACCCGGCATTTCGATGTCGGAGACGATGACGTCGAAGTCCTCGCCCGCCTCGCAGAGCGCCAGCGCGTCGTTGGCATTCTCCACCGCCGTCACATCGTAACCGGCGACCGACAGCAGCGGCGTCAGCAGGTTGCGGAAGAAGGGGCTGTCGTCCACCAGCAGCACGCGCTGCAGCTTCTCCTCCTCGAACCCCTCCTGGGTGGAGGAGCCGAACCAGTCCTTATAGGCCTGGGTCAGGAAGAAGCCGGCGTCGATCACCTCGGTCGCCTTGCCGGCGATGATGGCCGACCCCATCAGGCCGGGACGCTCCGCGGCCAGCTGGACGTTCAGCTTCTCCTCGACGATGTCGACGATCTCGTCGACGATCAGGCCCATCGAGCGGTCGCCGTCGGCGAAGACCAGGACCGGCTGGCGGCCTTCGTTGGCGACGACGAAGTTCGGGTCGATCGGCACCAGCGGCATCAGCTTGCCGCGGTACTGGACGACCGGCAGGCCGTTCGACAGCTCGACCGTGGCGAGATCGACGTCCTCCAGGCGGGCGACCAGCGACAGCGGCACCGCCTTGGGCGCGCCTTCGCCGGCGCGGAACAGCAGGAGCGCCATCTTGTCCTCCTGGCGCTGGGTCTGGACAGCGGTGGTCTCCTTGCCCGCAGCCTCGCCCATCGCCATCTCGCCGGTGGCCGACGCGATGCCGTTGGGGTCCAGGATCATGATGACCGAGCCGTCGCCCAGGATCGTGTTGCCCGAGAACATCTCGATGTGGCGCAGGATCGGCGCCACCGGCTTGACCACGATTTCCTCGGTGTCGAACACGCGGTCGACCATGATGCCGAAGGTGTAGGTGCCGACCTGGGTGACGACGATGAAGGTCTCGTCCTCGGTCTTCGTCACGCCCTCGCGGTCGTCCAGCCGCAGCAGCTGCTGGAGCGACACCAGCGGCAGCAGGCGGTTGCGCAGGCGCAGCACCGGCGTGCCCTTCAGCCGTTCGATCGTGTGCTCGCTGTCCGACGCGGCGCGCACCAGCTCGACCACGCTGATCTGCGGGATGGCGAAGCGTTCGCCGGCGCATTCCACGATCAGGGCCGAGACGATGGCCAGCGTCAGCGGGATCTTGATGACGAAGGTCGAACCCTTGCCCTGGGCCGACTTGATCTCGATCGTGCCGCCGATCTTCTCGATGTTGGTCTTCACCACGTCCATGCCGACGCCGCGGCCCGACACGTTGGTGACCTTGGCGGCGGTGGAGAAGCCCGGCTTCATGATGAACTGGATGATCTGCTGGTCGGTCATCGAGGCCAGCTCGCCTTCCGACGCCATCCCGTTCTGGATCGCCTTCTGCTTGATCCGGTCGATGGCAAGGCCCTTACCGTCGTCCTGGATCTCGATGATGATGTGGCCGCCTTCGTGATAGGCGTTCAGCGTGATGCGGCCGGTCTCCGACTTGCCGGCCTTCAGGCGCTCCGCCGGGATCTCCAGCCCATGGTCGGCGCTGTTGCGCACCATGTGGGTCAGCGGATCCTTGATCAGCTCCAGCACCTGACGGTCCAGCTCGGTGTCGGCGCCGAGCATCTGGAGGTCGATCTTCTTGTTCAGTTCATGCGCCAGATCGCGCACCAGACGCGGCAGCTTGGCCCAGGCGTTGCCGATGGGCTGCATGCGCGTCTTCATGACGCCTTCCTGCAGCTCCGACGTCACATGGTTCAGGCGCTGCAGCGGGGCGGCGAACTCGCTCTCCTTCTGCGACCGCAGGATCTGGAGCAGCTGGTTGCGGGTCAGCACCAGCTCCGACACCATGGTCATCAGGTTTTCGAGCAGGTCGACGTTGACGCGGATGGTCTGCGCGGCGACCGCCGATTCCTTGGTCGCGGCCTCGGCCCCCGCATCGGCGGCACCGCCGCCGGCCGAACCGCCGGCATTCGCCATCGGGGCGACCGGGGCCGGCATCTTGGCGGCTGCCGGCTCGGCATCGGGCACGACGAGGTCCTGCGACGGGGCCGGCTCTTCAGCCGGCTCAGGCGCGCGGGTGGCGACCGCCGTGCCGGCGGCAGGAGCGGCGGCCGGGGCCGGAATGTCGTTCGGGCCGGGGGTGGAGTTCCATAGTGCCTCGAGCTCGTCCAGCGTCACCGGACGGGACTCCGACGCGGCGACCGCAGGGGCGGTCGGCGGCGGCGGCGGGGGCGGAGCAGCGGCGGCGGCCGGAGCGGGACCGCCCAGCTTGCCTTCGGCGCACAGGTTCAGCCGCTCGATCAGCGGCAGGTCGTCGCCCGGCGGTTCCGCCTCGGTCGCTTCCAGGACCGCCAGCAGGCTCTTGATGGTGTCCAGAGCCTGCAGGATCAGCGACACCGCTTCCGGATTGATCGTCAGTTCACCGTCGCGGAACTTGCCCAGCACGTTCTCGGACGCGTGCGCCACCTTTTCCAGGCGGGGCAGGCCGAGGAAGCCGCAGGTGCCCTTGATGGTGTGAACGAGCCGGAAGATGTTCGACAGCAGTTCCGGATTGTTGGGGTTCTGCTCCAACCGGACCAATTCGACGTCGAGCACCGAGAGGTTTTCGTTGGTTTCCGTCAGAAATTCGGACAGCAGATCATCCATGTCGCATTCCCCAGGCCCAATGTTTATGGTCCGCGCCGGCCTGCGGCTCGAACGGACGGCTTAGCCGGCCGCCGGTTGCGCTCCAGTCCAGGTAGGGTGGGAGCCTGTCAAACACTGATTAAGAGAACCTTACCTCTTCCGATAGGGAGTCCTCCCGGAGCTTCCACCGGTAGGATCGGGGTTTCATTGTCACAGGGAGGATCGATGACCGACGCCGAACTCGCCCAATCCGTGCGCGAAGCCGTGGAACACCTCAACGCCGCGCTGGCGGAGGCCGCGCGCCACAATCTGGCGGTCACGCTGCGCACCACGTCCCACCAGACCACCGGCGGGGTGGAGCAGGTCGTGCTGGAGCCGCGAATCTTCAAGCAGCTGTAGGAAGCCTCACCATTCCGCGGTGAAGACCAGCCGCTCGCTGCTTTCGGTGGCGACGGCGATGCGGAAACCGTCGCTCTCGGCCAGCCGGCCGGCGAGATAGGCGTGGATGGTACGCGGGGTCAGCGCCTCGGCCCCCGCCGTGCCGGCCAGCGCCGCCGCAGCCTCCGGGTTGAGCGTGCCCGGCCGCCCGGCGGCGGTCACGGTGATGCGCCCGGCGGTCTCGTCGCCGTCGGCGGCGACGGAGACCAGCCCGCCATGGGTCAGCGCCTCGTCCGCCAGCATCACCAGATTCAGCACCAGCTTCACCACGCCGCGGCGCTGGGCGGTCATGTCGTGGGGAACCCGCTCCGGCCAGTCGAGCCGGGTGCGTCCGCCCTCGACATAGCCGGTTGCGGCGGCGCGGGCGTCGCCGAATCCCTTCTGATCGCGCCCGGCCAGCCCATAGGCCAGCCGGAACACCCGCAGCCGGCGGTCGGCCTGGCCGGAGGAATGGTCGATCAGCTTCACCGCCTCGCCCAGGAAGCCGCCGATGGAACCGCCGCCGGCCGGGCCGCCCTCATCGTCCTCCTGCATCTCCTCGATCAGTTCCAGGCCGTTGCGGATGGCGCCGACCGGGCTGACCAGATCGTGGCAGAGCTTCGACGCCAGCAGTTCCAGAACGCGGATGTCGACGCTGACGGGGCGGAAGGGCGAATCGGTCACAGGGCGGACTCCGGGAAAAAAGGAACGGCGACGGCGCGGTGCCGGAGACTCTATACTCTCCGGGCGCCGCCGCACAGGCGGTCGCATTTCCTATGTAGAATAGCGGCATGGATGGGACGCGACATGGACGATTCGCTGGTGCCCGGCGCCTGGGTGCGCCACCCGGACCAGCCCGACTGGGGGCTGGGACAGGTGCAGTCGGCCATCCGCAACCGCATCACGGTGAATTTCGAGCATGCGGGCAAGGTGCTGATCGACTCCGACGTCATCTCGCTGACCGTGGTCGATCCGGACGCGATCTGAGGTCCGGCATCGGGGGTTGGGGCTCCGCCCTCCGGGAAAGCGCGGATTGCGCGGCACCGGCGGCTTTGCTTTTATGCGAGTGATTTCGGACGCCTGTTTGGGAGAGACCACATGAAGGCAATGATCCTCGGCTTCGCCGCCGCGGCGGTGATCGCGCTGGGCGCGGCTGCGGCGCTGAACGCCGCCGGCCATTCGACCGCGGAGCGCTATTCCAGCACCTCCGTCCGTCTCTAGGAGAATATCAGGACGCCCTATTCCACGAAAAGGCGACTTCCGGCTGCCCGGAGCACGGTGTAGGATCGGTCGATCCATGACCGGACACGGCGGGGCATTGCTTGATCTCGCGTCTCAAAGGGGGAATGGGCGCATTCGGTGTGGCGCTGATCCTTGGCCTCAACGCCATGGTCGGCTACGACCTGCTGCACCAGCGTGACCAGACCATCGCCCGAGCGCGGGAGGACACCGCATCGATGGCGCTGGTGCTGGAACGCCAGGCGAGCGACTCCCTGTCCGGCGTGTCGAAGATCCTTGCCGGCGCCGTGGAGGTGCTGGCCGTCAGGGCCGACAGCTGGATCCGCGGCGATGCCGACATCCACGCCCTTCTGCGCCGTCAGGCCTCGCTGTCGCCGCTGGTCCGCGCCATCCTGGTGGTGTCCGCCGACGGCAGGCTGATCCACGACACCGAGACGCTGGAGCCGGCGAACATCGACCTGTCGGACCGCGATTACCTGATGGCCCATCGCGACCGGCTGGTTCCCGACGGCGGAATTTTCGTCGGCAATCCCGTGCGCGGCCGCACCTCCGGCACATGGTTCTTCAGCATGAGCCGGCGGCTGGACACGCCCGACGGCCATTTCGCCGGCGTGGTGGTCGCCGTGCTGGAACCGATGGCCTTCCGCGGCTTCTACCAGTCGCTTCCCCTGGCCGGTGACGCGGTGGTGACGCTTTATCACGCCGACGGGACGGTGATCGCCCGCTTCCCCGACCATGACGGCTTCATCGGCCGCTCCGCCCAATTCCTGCCGCTGTTCACCGACCTGCTGAAGACGGCGCGGGCGGGGACCGCGATGCTGGACGGCACCGTTGACGGACCGCGCCGCATCCTCAGCCACCGCGCCTCCGCCGAGATGCCGCTGGTGGTCACCGTGTCCTCGTCGCAGGACGCGGTGCTGGCTCCCTGGTGGTCGAAGGCGATGACGCTGGCGGCGGCCGACCTTGCCGGGACGCTGGTGCTGGCGGCGATGACGCTGGCCCTGCTGCGCGAGGCTGAGCGGCGGGAACGGGCCATCGCTGACCTCCAGAACAGCGAACAGGCTCTGCGCAACAGTCAGCAGCGCCTGATCCAGGACATCGCCGCCCGCCACCGGATCGAGGCGGAGCTGATCGCCGCCAAGCAGGTCTCCGACGCCGCCAACCGGGCGAAGACCCAGTTCCTGGCCAACATGAGCCACGAGCTGCGCACGCCGCTGAACGCGGTGATCGGTTTCGCCGAGGCGCTGGAAAGCGGCATCTTCGGCGCGATGTCGGGCAAGCAGACCGAATATGTCGGCGATATCCGCCGGTCGGGCCAGCATCTGCTGAGCCTGATCAACGACATCCTCGACACCACCAAGATCGAATCTGGCAAATATGTGCTGCACCAGGAGGATCTGGCGGTCGGCGAGCTGATCGGCGAATGCCTGCGCCAGATGGAGCCGCTGGCGGTGGAAAAGGGCGTGACCCTGACGGCGGCGCTGCCCGCCTCCCTGCCCATCCTCCATGCCGACGCCCGCGCGGTGCGGCAGATCCTGCTGAACCTGCTGTCCAACGCGGTGAAGTTCACCCCGCCAGGCGGGCGGATCGCGGTGGAGGCGGACAGGGCGGCGCGCAGCCTGCGCCTGCGGGTCAGCGACACCGGCATCGGCATCCCGGCCGTGGAGCTGGAACAGGTGATGGAGCCCTTCCATCAGGTCGACAATTCCCACACCCGCCGCTATGCCGGGACCGGGCTGGGGCTGCCCCTGGTCAAGTCGCTGGTGGAGTTGCAGGATGGCCGTTTCGTGCTGTCCAGCGTGCTGGGGCGCGGCACCACCGCCACCGTGCTGTTCCCGCAGTCGCGGCTGCGCACCTGTCACGACGACCATCCGGCCCTGGACCGGGTGCAGGCCGCCCCGGCGTGACGTCTCCCTAGGCCCGCCGCGCCCTGCCGACGATGACCAGGGCGATGCCGCCCAGCACGGCGACCGACGACAGCGCCAGAACCGGCGTGATCCGCTCGCCCAGCGCCAGAACCGCGACCAAGGCGGTGATGACCGGGACGCTCAGCTGGACCGAGGCGGCGCGGGCGGCGGTCAGGGCGGGCAGCGCCGCATACCAGATGGAATAGCCGACGCCCGACGCCAGCGCCCCCGACAGCACCGCATAGACCAGCCCGCCCTGGTCCCAGCGCACGCCACCTCCCATCGGGCCTCCCACCATTGGACCGGCCAGCGCCGCCAGCAGCGCTAGGACCGCCGCCATCGGCGCGGCGCGCAGGAAGTTGCCGGCGGTGGTCGCGATTGGGTCGCGGCTGCTGCGCCCCAGCAGGGAATAGGCGCCCCAGGCCGCTCCGGCCGCCATCATCAGCAGCGCCCCCAGCGGGTCCGGCGCCGACAGGCCGGGCGCCAGCAGCAGCGCCAGCCCGCCGAGCGCCAGCGCCAGCCCGCCCCATTGCAGCGGCACCAGCCTTTCGCCGCGATAGAGCCCAACCAGGATCATGGTCGCCTGCACCGCCCCGAACAGCAGCAGCGCCCCGGTTCCCGCCGTCATGGTCAGATAGGCGAAGGAAAAGGCGGCGGCATAGGCCAGCAGCGCCGCCGCCCCGCGCCAGCTGCCGGCCCCCGCTTTCGCATGGCCGGTGGCGCGGGCGATCAGCCACAGGCTGGCGGCCCCGGACGCGATGCGCACCAGGGTGAAGCCGGCCGGGTCGATGTCGGTCTGGGTCAGCGCCAGCCGGCACAGGATGGAGTTCGCGGCGAAGGCCAGCATCGCCAGCAGGGTCAGCAGCGCCGCACGCCCGGCGCCGGGAATGGCCGGGTGTGGCGCCGGAACAGCCCCCATCTTATTGCTCGCCGCCATGATTGTTTTCCTTGCAACCAAATCCCGCCCAGCTAGCCGCAGGGCCGCCGCCCTGTCAAATGCCCAGCGGGACCGCTCCCGTCCGACTTTGGTCGGAAAGCCGGGTCATGGAAGCCGGGTCACGAGGACGGGCCGGGCAAGGCGAACAGCAGCAGGTAGGTGCGCTGGAGCGAGCTGAAATTGTTGTCGGAGATCAGATAGACCAGCGTTTCCCCCGCCGGTCCCGGCCGGGTGGCGATGCCTTCGAAATTGTCGTTCACCAGCGGCGGCTCCAGGCGCCCAAGCTCTTCGCCGTCCACGACGGCACCGGCGGTCAGCTGCCGCGGCGCCACGCGCACCAGCCGCGACGACCAGCCGCCCAGCAGCGACACCCAGCGTTCCAGCACCACGACGCCGCCGTCCGGCAGCGGGGCGACGGCGGTCGGGCGGTAGCGTGGGGCGGCAATGTAGGTGAAGGGCTGCCAGTCGGCGGCACTGCGCGGAACCCCGTCTCCCGCGATTTGCGGCCTCGTGATCCAGGCGCGGCGCTCGCGGCGGCCTTCATCCCTCCCCTCCTCGATGGCGAGCAGCCGTCCGTCGGGAAGGCGGGTCAGCGCCTCCAGCCCGCCATTCTCCGGCGCGCTGTTCATGCCCGGCGGCAGTGGAATCGGCGTCGGCGTGCCCTCCGGCCCGCGGTCGCCGCCCTTATAGCGCAGGATGCGGTGGTCGCGCTCCAGCGAGACCAGCCAGCCGCCGTCGGGCAGCCGCGTCAGATCCTCCGCATCGGTGCGGCGCTTGCTGTGGGAGGTTCCCTCCTCCACCGTCAGCGGCCGGGAATGGACATCGGACAGGCCGGTCAACCGCCCCCCGGTATCGGTTTGCAGCCGGCCGTCAACCACCAGCCCGGTGTCGCCGATGGCGACGAAGCGGTCGCCGACCGGGTCCATCCACAGTCCGGACAGCCCGCCAACCCGGTCGCCCCCGGCGATGTCCAGCCCGCCCAGGAAGCGCAGCGGTCCGACCGCCAGCTTGTCCGGCCGCCCGCGGTCGAGCGGAACCGCGGCGACCTTGACCGATTCGGGCTCCCCTCCGCCGGCACCGACCACGGCGGCGCAGCCGCCGGACAGGGCCACCAGCAGCAGGCTCCATACCACTGTTTTTCGTATCGTCATCGCGCGACTCTTGTCAGTGCAATCGAGAGACACAATCTTTCTTTTGAGGATGCTTTCGTGCATATGGCGACCTGTGGCGCGACCGTTACGGCACATCCATCATACCGGCTAGGCGCGGCGGATTACTCCCTCAGAACCGATGGGGTCGGCGGGACAAGCGCTTAGATTGACGAATGTTTTCGACGATGCCTATCCATGACGATCCAGCCGAGCCCGTTCCCATGCCGATGCTTCCGCGGTCGCAGACCGCCTATTCTCCTCCGGACCAGACCGGCGACGGCGCCGCGTCCGGCGTGTCGGGTGGCGCGGGCGGCATGCCCTTGGCCGACCGGCTGACGGCGCGCATCCAGGAGTTGGAAGCGGAGCTGCGGGAACTGCAGCACCGCGCCAAGAACAGCCTGCAGCTGGTCATCAGCCTGCTGAAGCTGCAGGCCGGCCGCATCCGCGATCCCGACGCCCGCGCCGCCTACGAGCAGACGATGGTCCGCATCGAGGCGCTGGCGATCCTCTATCGTCAGTTGCACGAGAGCGGCGCCGGCACCCATGTCGACCTCGGCCGCTACGTCACTGCCCTGTGCGAGGCGGTGCGGGAAGGCACGCCCGGCGCCCTGTCGCGCGTGCCGGTGACCGTCAATTCCGACCCGATCCAGATCGGCCTGTACGAGGCGATGCCGCTCGGCCTGATCACTGCGGAGCTGGTGACGAACTGCCTGCACCATGCCTTCCCCGACGACGGCTGGATCCGCATCACCGTGCGGCAGCAGGGCGACAGCGGCCGTGCCCGCCTGACAGTGGAGGACAACGGCCGCGCCCTGCCCGCCGGGTTCGACACCACGTCAGAAGACGGGATGATGCTGGCCGAGGCGCTGGCCGGCCAGCTCGGCGACACGCTGTCCACCGACAGCGACGCCGCCGGCACGACCGCCAGCGTCAGCTTCCCGGTTTGATCCTCAATTCCCCCTCCCCCCGGGGGGAGAGGGGATTCAATGCCGGTGTCCATCACCGTCGTGATGCCCGTCATGGTGCTCATGGGGATGCGCCGGTTCCGGCGCCGGCTCCAGCGTGCCGGCAAGCCAGCCCTTTATGGCCCGCACCGGGTCGGTCTCCGTCGTCGTCACCGGTTCGATGCCGCGGCGTTTCATGTGGGCGACGAATCCGGCGCCGGACGATCCGGTGATGACCACCCGCACCGCGTCGATCGGGTGGGGCCGGCCGTCGCCGCAGAGGTGCAGAACCTCCTCCTCCCCCAATTCGATCCGCCCGGTTTCGACCGGGTCGGTGCCGGGATTGGTTGCGAGATCGGCCTCATAGACGAGGAAGCGGCGGGTGCGGCCGCCATGGGTGGCGATGGTGGCGAAATCCTTGGTGCCGACGGCGATCTTCATGCTCTGCGGTCCCCTTATAGGGTGGTGCCCGGCGACGGCGCAGTCCTGCCACGCCTGATCCCCGCCCGCACTGAGCGAGGTCAATCGGCGGATTTTTCGACCGGCGGCGCGGTTCGGGTTGCTGCAATTCCCACCGGCTTTCACCAAATGGCGAAGGGCAGGGAAGGAAAGGCCTTCCCACATGTTATGACCCAGGACACGCAGCCGATCGGACGCCATGTACGCCCATTCGCCCCAGCCAATCCCGTCAGCCGGATCGCCGCCCGACCCCACCGGGGCCACCGGCGTGCTGCGGCCGATCCTGGAGCCGGGGCGGACCTGCTGGCGGGTGGAGGACAGCGCGAGGCTGGGCGTCATCGTCGATGCGGAGGATTATTTCGCGCTGGCCAAGGCGGCCATGCGGCGCGCCCGGCGCAGCATCTACATGACCGCCTGGGATTTCGACGCCCGCATCCGGCTGATGCCGCAGACCCGCCGCCCGCGCCGGCCCGACCGGCTGGGCACGCTGCTGAACTGGCTGGCGACCACCCGGCCCGACCTGCACATCCATGTCCTGAAATGGGACTATGCCGAGCTGTTCGACCTCGCCCGCTGGTCGCACCCCTTCATGCTGCGCAACTGGCTGACCCACCGGCGCCTGCAATACCGGCTGGACAGCGACCATCCGACCGGCGCCTGCCATCATCAGAAGATGCTGGTGATCGACGACCGGGTCGCCTTCTGCGGCGGGCTGGACGTCACCGCCAACCGCTGGGACACGCGCGCCCATCACGCGCATGACCCACGCCGGCGCCAGCCCGACGGCAAGCCCTATGAACCGTTCCACGACGTGATGATGGCGGTGGACGGCGACGCCGCCCGCGCGCTGGGGGAGATGTTCCGCGACCGCTGGGCGCGGGCGACCGGCGAGACGCTGACGCCCCCTGCCCCCTCGCCCGGCCGGCCGCCGCGGCGCCACCCGCTGGCCGCCGACCCCTGGCCGCCGGGCTTCGAGCCGATGCTGCGCGGCGTGCGCGTCGGCATCGCCCGCACCGATCCCGCCTACAACGGGCGCGAGGCGGTGCGCGAGGTCGAAGCACTGCATCTGGAGGCCATCGCCCAGGCGCGCGAGGTCATCTATCTGGAAAGCCAGTATTTCGCCTCCACCGCGGTGGCCGAGGCGCTGAAGGCGCGGCTGGAGGAACCGGACGGGCCGGAGGTGATCGTCGTCAACCCGGTGCGCACCACCAGCTGGCTGGAGAACACCGTCATGCTGGGCGCCCGCGCCCGCCTGACCCGCGAGCTGCGCGAGGCCGACCGCCATGGCCGCTTCCGCCTGTTCGCCGCGCTGACCGACGGCGGCGCCTGCATCACCGTCCATGCAAAGGTGATGGTGGTGGACGACCGGCTGCTGCGCATCGGCTCGGCCAACCTCAACAACCGCTCGATGGGTCTCGACACCGAATGCGACCTGGCGCTGGAAGCCGGGCCGGGGCCGGAGCATGCGGAGACCCGCCGCGCCATCCGGCACACCCGCGACGACCTGATCGCCGAGCATCTGGGTTCCACCGCGGCCGAGGTCGCGGCGGCGCACCGGCGGCTGGGCTCGCTCGCCGCCGCCATCGAGTCGCTGCGCAAGCCGATCGGGCGGACGCTGGAACCGCTGCACGACCCCGAGCCCGACGGGCTGGCCGCCGCCGTCGCCGACGCCCGCGTCTTCGATCCCGAACATCCGGTGGGCGCGGTGGACATCGTCCGCCGGGTGCTGCCGTCGCGCATTCCGCGTACCCGCCATTGGCTGATGCTGGCCGGCGTCCTGGCGCTGCTGGGGCTGTGGGGCATGTGGCGCTACACCGCGTTCAGCGAATGGGCGACGCTGAGCTCCGTGCTGACGGTCTTCCACAGTCTGGGGGAGAGCCCGCTGGCGCCGCTGTGGCTGATGCTGGCCTATGTCGCCGGCGGCTACGTCATGTTCCCGTTGACGGTGATGATCGCCGCCACCGCCATCGTCATGGGGCCGTGGTGGGGCTTTCCCACCGCGATGGCCGGGGCGGTCGCCTCGGCGGTGGCGATGTTCTGGACAGGGCGGATGGCGGGGCGCGACCTGCTGGACCGTCACGGCGGCCCGCTGATCGCCCGCATCAACGAGAAGCTGGCCGACAGCGGCATCGCCGCGGTGGCCGGCGTGCGCGCCGTGCCGGTGGCGCCCTACACGGTGGTGAACCTCGCCGCCGGCGCGTCGAAGCTGCGCTTCAGCGACTATGTGATCGGCACCATGGTCGGTCTTGCGCCCGGCATCCTTGCCTTCAATCTGCTCGGGCACCAGCTTGAGCGCACCATCACCAACCCCGGAGCCGGCGACATCGCGCTGCTGGTGGGGATGGCGGCGGTGGCGATCGGGCTGGGCTGGGTGACCAGCCGCCTTCTCGGCCGATCCGGCCGGGACAATGGTCCGGGCAAGAGCAAGCAGGACCGGCCAGACGACAGGTCAGACGAAAGGCCAAAGGGAAGGAATTTGGAACCGTGATCCGTTTCAGCCGTGACCGTGTCCAGCGCATCGCCGCCGCGTTGCGCGCCGCCCGTGCCCGCCGTCCCCGCCGTGCCGACCGCCGCAGTTCCCCCGTTCCCGACGGCATGGCGGCGCTCAGCGTCGCCACCTGGAACATCCACAGCTGCGTCGGGCTCGACGCCCGATTCGCCCCCGACCGCATCGCCCAGGTGATCCGCGAGTTGAACGTCGACCTGATCGGCCTGCAGGAGGTCGGCTGGCACCATCGCGGCGAATCGGGGATGGACCAGTTCGCCTTCCTCGAACGGCACACCGGGCTGACGGCCTATGCCGGCCCGACCAAGCACAGCGAGCGCGCCCATTACGGCAACTGCCTGCTGACCCGCCTGCCGGTGCGGTCGATGGAGACGATGGACCTGTCCGTCGGCAAGCGCGAGCCGCGCGGCGCCATCGACGCGGTGGTGGAGGTGCAAGGCCGCCCGGTGCGGGTGATCGTCGCCCATCTCGGACTCGACCCCTGGGAGCGGGCCAAACAGGTCGGTGACATAGTGTCGCGGGTGGAAAGCCAGCCGGAACTGCCCACCCTGTTCATGGGCGACCTCAACGAATGGACGCCCAGTTCCCCCCGGCTGCGCCAGCTCGCCTCCTCCTTCGCCGACGTCGCCAATCCGCGCAGTTTCCACGCCCGCATGCCGACCCTGCGGCTCGACCGCATCTATGTGACGGGGGGCTTGCAAATCCCCGCTTTCGAGGTGATCCGCACCATCCTCACCCGTCGGGCATCGGACCATCTGCCGGTCCGCGCGGTGCTCGCCGTTCCCTGAACGTCAGCAGCCATTCCAAAACGTCAGTATGACCAACGGAGTCACGCGCGTTGGTCATAGCGGGATTGTTGCGGTTGATAATTTTTTGTGCAGCGCAATGTTCTTTTAACAACAGAGCTTTGCAAATGCGAAGAAGCTCTTGACCTATACGCGACCCCTGACGAAGGATATGGTTGGTAATACGATCAATATGCTGATCGAAGGAATAACCGACCCTGGCCGACCGGGGGCAGCCGTGACGTGAGGATCTGATTTGCTGTACCATCTGTACGACATGCAACACGCCGCCATGCGGCCGATGCGTTTCTGGGCCGAAGCCGCCCAGCACACCTTCCAGAACCCGCTGATGCCGTTGTCCTACACCAAGCTGGGCCGGGCGGTCGCCGCCGGGGCCGAGTTGGTGGAACGGACGACCCGCCGCTTCGGCAAGCCGGCATTCGGTCTGGCGGAAACGGTGGTCGATGGGCAGACGGTGCCGGTTACCGAGCGTTTCGTCTGGCAGTCCCCCTTCTGCAAGCTGTTGAACTTCGCCAAGCCGGAAGGCACGCCGCGCCAGCCGAAGGTGCTGCTGGTCGCCCCGATGTCGGGCCACCACGCCACGCTGCTGCGCGGCACGGTGGAAGCGCTGATCCGCGACCATGACGTTTACATCACGGACTGGATCGACGTGCGGCTGGTGCCGATGTCGGCCGGGCGCTTCGACCTGGACGACTACATCGACACGGTGGCGGAGCTGATCCGCTTCCTGGGGCCGAACACCCACGTCATCGCGGTCTGCCAGCCGGCGGTGCCGGTGATGGCGGCGGTGTCGCTGATGGCGGCGGCGGACGAGCCGGTGCAGGCGCGCAGCATGACCCTGATGGGCGGCCCGATCGACCCGATGGCCAACCCGACGGTGCCGGTCAAGCTGGCGATGGAACGCCCGCTGAAGTGGTTCGAGCGCAGCGTCATCACCACGGTCCCGGTCTATTATCCGGGCGCCTTCCGCCGCGTTTATCCGGGCTTCATCCAGCTGTCGGGCTTCATGTCGATGAACCTCGACCGCCACATCAACGAGCATGTCGGGCTGTTCCGCCACCTCGTCCGCGGCGACGGCGACTCGGCCGAGCAGCATCGCCGCTTCTACGACGAATATCTCTCGGTGATGGACCTGTCGGCGGAATTCTACCTGCAGACCATCGAGACGGTGTTCCAGAAGCACGCCCTGCCCAACGGCACCATGATGTCCCGCGGCCGCAGGGTGGAGCCGGCGGCGATCGCCAAGACCGCAGTGATGACGGTGGAAGGCGAGCTGGACGACATCTCCGCCCCCGGCCAGACCATCGCGGCGCAGCGGCTGTGCTCGTCGCTGCCGGACGAGATGCGCAAGACGCATTTCCAGAAGGGCGTCGGCCATTACGGCATCTTCAACGGCCGCCGCTGGCGCGAAAGCATCCTGCCGGAAATCCGCAGCTTCATCCAAAGCCACGACGGGCAGTGAAAACGGAAGGGGCGCCGAAAACCGGCGCCCCCCTTCTCTGGCATCAATCAACCAAGCGTTCTTAATCCACCATCGTCCGCGCCTCGGTGAACGCATCCATGTGCGTCAGCCCCGAAGCGCCTCCGGCCTTCACCCGCATGCCGGCGGTGGCGACGTGGAACAGGTAGCCCAGCGCGAACAGCGCCACGAACAGCCCGAAGACCAGCGCGTTGTAATAGACCATCGTCACCAGGGCCAGCACCGCCAGCACCAGCGAGATCGCCGGGAACACCGGATAGAAGGGCGCGCGGTAGGGCCGCTCCAGCGCCGGTTCGGTGGTGCGCAGGCGGAACAGCGCCGCCATGCTCATGATGTACATGACGATGGCGCCGAACACCGACATGGTGACGATGTTGGCGGTCAGCGGCTGGCCGCCGATCTTGATCAGCTCGTCGGAGTAGATGGCGGCGATGCCGATGACGCCGCCGGCCAGGATCGCCCAATGCGGGGTCTTGCGGGTCGGGTGCAGGCGGGCCAGCACCGGCGGCAGGAAGCCGGCGCGCGACAGCGCGAAGATCTGGCGCGAATAGCCCATGATGATGCCGTGGAAGGACGCGATCAGCCCGAACAGGCCGATCCACACCAGCATGTGCAGCCAGCCGCTCGATTCACCGACGACCGCCTTCATCGCCTGCGGCAGCGGGTCGTTGATGTTCGACAGCGCGTTCCAGTCGCCGACGCCGCCGGCGAAGATCATCGTGCCGAAAGCCAGCACCACCAGCGTCAGGATGCCGCCGATATAGGCACGCGGCACCGTGCGCTTGGGATCGCGGGTTTCCTCCGCCGCCATCGCCGCGCCCTCGATCGCCAGGAAGAACCAGATGGCGAAGGGAATGGCGGCGAAGATGCCGCCGAAGGCGTTCATACTGAAGCTGGGCGACCCGGCCCAGCCGTTGGCGGTGAAGTTCGCCCAGGAGAAGCCGGGATAGACCACGCCCATGAACACCACCAGCTCGATGATCGCCAGGATGGTGACGAACAGCTCGAAGGTGGCGGCGATGGACACGCCGGCGATGTTCAGTCCCATGAAGACGATGTAGGCGCCGACCGCCGCCGTCTTCGGGTCCAGCCCTGGAAACTGCACGTTCAGATAGGCGCCGATGGCGAGCGCGATGGCCGGCGGCGCGAAGACGAACTCGATCAGCGTGGCGAAGCCGGCGACGAAGCCGCCGGTCGGCCCGAAGGCGCGATAGCTGTAGGCGAAGGGACCGCCGGCATGGGGAATGGCGGTGGTCAGCTCGGTGAAGCTGAAGATGAAGGTGGTGTACATCGCCGCGATCAGGATCGTGGTGACGAGGAAGCCCAGCGTCCCCGCCGCCGCCCAGCCGTAGCTCCAGCCGAAATACTCGCCGGAGATCACCAGCCCCACGGCGATGCCCCACAGATGGAGCCCGCTCAGGCTCTTGCTCAATTCAGGTTTCGTGTTCCCAGACATGTTGCCTCCTGCCCCTGTTCAAGGCTTTGCAATTCAAGGCGTTGATGCCGTTGGCGGCGCTCTCTCAGGAATTGCCGATCCGTTGGTTTTTCTCGTTGTCCGGATCGGCAAGGGACGGGGCGTCCTCCTTCAGGGCGACCCCCGTCAGTTTCAGCCGCGCCGCCTCGGTGGCGAGCCAGCACAGCTTGTCGGCGGCCGTCTGGATCGACAGGCCGTCGGCATGGATATTGGAAATGCAGTTGCGTTCGGAATCGGCGCGGCCGGGCTTGGGGTCCCAGGTCAGATAGGCGCCCAGCGACTCCGCGGCCGACAGGCCGGGCCGCTCGCCCACCAGCAGCGCCACCAGCCGGGCGCCCATGGCCGCCGCCACCTCGTCGCCCAGAGCGACCCGCGCCTGTCCGGCCAGCACCACCGGCCCGATGCGCAGATGCCCAAGCCGCGCCACGCAGGCATGGACCAGCGGCGCGGCGTTGACCTGCACCGCGGCGGCCGACAGCCCGTCGGCGATCACGAACAGCAGGTCCCACTCCCCGGCGGGCAAGGCGGCAGCGCTGGCCGGATCGAGCCGGCGGCCGAGATCGGGCCGGCGCAGATAGGTTGGGCGGTCGGATGCCGCGCTGTGAACGCGGATGGTCTCCAGCGGCGACAGGTCGGCGGCCAGCCGGTCGAAATCGACCGCGCTGTGCACGGCGTCGCGGGCACGGGCATGGGCCAGCTGGAACTCCAGCAGAGCCTTGGTCGGCAGGGCATCGCCGCTGCGGCCGAGCGCGATGCGGGCACGGGTGGCGCTGCGGAAGCGCGCCCACGGATCCTTCTGGGTCTCGCTCATCAGGCCGCACTCCCCAGCAGGGCGGAGACGACGAGGCTCTGGTCGGGCCAGGGCGGCAGGCGACGCTGTTCGTCGAGCCATCCGGCCTTGTCCAGCCACGCTTCGAACTCCGGCGCCGGCGGGCGTTTCAGCAGATGCCGCAGGCCGAGCACGTCGTGATAGGACAGGCTCTGGTAGTTCAGCATGACATCGTCGGCGCCCGGCACCGCGATCAGGAAATTGACGCCGGCGGTGGCCAGCATCGTCATCAGGACGTCCATGTCGTCCTGGTCGGCCTCGGCATGGTTGGTGTAGCAGACGTCGCAGCCCATCGGCACGCCCAGCAGCTTGGCGCAGAAATGGTCTTCCAGCCCGGCCCGCGTGATCTGCTTGGCGTCGTAGAGATATTCGGGGCCGATGAAGCCGACCACGGTGTTGACCAGCAGCGGGTCGAAGGCGCGGGCGACGGCATAGGCGCGGGCCTCCACCGTCTGCTGGTCGACGCCGAAATGGGCGTCGGCCGACAGGGCGGACCCCTGCCCCGTCTCGAAATACATCACGTTGTCGCCGATGGTGCCGCGCTTCAGCGATTTGGCGGCCTCCTGCGCCTCGGCCAGCAGCGACAGGGTGACGCCGAAGCCGGCATTGGCCTTCTCGGTGCCGGCGATGGATTGGAACACCAGATCGACCGGCGCCCCGCGCTCCATCGCCTGCATCGTCGTGGTGACATGGGCCAGCACGCAGGACTGCACCGGAATGTCGAAGCGGGCGCGCACGGCGTCCAGCATCTCCAGCAGCGCGATGCAGGCCGGGACGTTGTCGGTCGCCGGGTTGATGCCGATCACCGCGTCGCCGATGCCATAGAGCAACCCGTCCAGCGTCGAGGCGGCGATGCCGGTCGGGTCGTCGGTCGGGTGGTTGGGCTGCAGCCGGCTCGACAGCCGCCCCGGCAGCCCGACCGTCGTCCGGAATCTGGTGACGACCGAGCATTTGGCGGCGACGCAGACCAGATCGTGGTTGCGCATCAGCTTGGACGCCGCCGCCACCATTTCCGGCGTCAGCCCGGGGGCGAGCGCCGCCAGCGCCGCGCTGTCGGCGTCATAGGACAGCAGCCAGTCGCGGAACTGCCCGACCGTCATGTGCGCCACGGGCCGGAAGGCCTCGGCATCATGGCGGTCGATGATGAGGCGGGTCACCTCGTCGGTTTCGTAAGGGACCAGCACCTCGGTCAGGAAAATCTTCAGCGGCAGGTCGGCCAGCACCATGCGCGCCGCCACCCGCCGCTCGTCGGTTTCGGCGGCGATGCCCGCCAGTTCGTCCCCCGACCGACGCGGCGAGGCGCAGGCCATCACCGCCTTCAGATCGTCGAAACGGTGGCGCTGCCGCCCCAGATCGCAATGGTACCCAGCCATGCCGGCCTCCCGCCCGTCTCATCCTGGGACGAGAGTGGCACGGGCAACGCGGCGGGCAGTTGACCGTAGAACACAAAATGCGGGGATCCGCGTTGGGAGATAGCCCATCCGCGCAAGCCCAAGCCCAAGCGTGACCGTCAGCGGAGCAATCGGCTAGGCCGCCGAACCCAAAGCCCGGCCGTGCCGTTCCCTATCGCACCGCAGCGCGCCGCCCGTCACCGGACGCCGCGCGCCACAAGAAGGAGACCGTCATGCTGACGCTGTTGCGCACCGCCGTCCTGGTCCTGCCGCTGGTCGCCGTGGCCGCCTGCCACAAGGACGGTCCGGCCGAGCGGGCCGGCGAGTCCATCGACAACGCCGGCCAGAGCATCAAGGACGCCATCGACCCGCCGGGTCCGGCGGAAAAGGCCGGCCGCGCCATCGACCGCGCGGTGGACTGACACCCCGTTCCGCTCAGCGTGCCGCGAAATCCAGCCCGGCCGGCTGGATGCCCGACACCTCCAGCAGCAGCTTGCTGAGAATGGCGTCGGCGAAGGCGTCGAAGTCGCGGGCGGGCACCAGGAAGGCGCCCGGCCCGCCGATGACATGGTCGCGGTAATAGCCCTCCAGGTCGTTCGGCGCCGCGCCGCCCCAGGGGTTGGGTCGGTCATTCAGGATCGGCAGCCCGTTGATGGTGATGCCGCGGGCGACCGCGGCGTCGCGCGCCTCCTCCACCGGGCGGCCGCGGTTGTTCTCGCCGTCCCCGGAAATGTCGATGACCCGCCGCATGCCCTCGAACCCGTTGTTGTCGAACAGCGGGACGACATAGTCGATGGCGGCGCTGATCGAGGTCCATTGCTCCGTCATCATCGGCGCCTCCGCCACCATGGCGGCGAAACGCTCGACACTGGCCGGATCGCTCAGTTCGGTCCAGGCGACGACGATGTGCTGATGGCTCTCGCCCGCCCATTCCACATAGGTGGCGGCGACCCGGCCGAAGGGGCCGCCGCGGATCGCCGCCTGCACCTTCGGGTTCAGCATGGCCTGGACATAGCCGTTGCGCTGCAGCTTCGCCTCGTCCGGGTCGACGCTGCCGGACACGTCCACCGCCAGGACCAGTTCCAGGTCCACCGGCGTCTGCGCCGCGGCCGGTACCGCGGATAAGGATAAGAATAAAGGAGCGACGACAAGCAGGGAGGCGAGGAGGCAGGCACGGCTATGGGCCAAGAGACGGTATGCACGCATACGCACCCTCCTTCTCGCCACCGGTGTCCTGGCTGCCACACCGGAGGAAGGGCCGCGCCGGACGAAGGATTGAGGATTGGTATGCGAAGCTTCTCTGTCCATGCCCCGCCGGGCTATTCCGGCAGTCGCGAACGGCCAGTGCGGGGTACTCCGCCACTGCCGTCCGACCCTCGGCCGGCCGGTTTTCCGACAATTTACGGCAATTCATACCAATCTGCGGCTCGGACCCTCAGGGAGCGTGACAAATCCTCGATTGCCTGCATAGTTTAGGTCTTAAGGGGTAGCCCGTAAGGCGGAGCCATCCCGCTCACCCTTGTTCCATCCCAGGTTCGAGGCAGCCATCGACGTGCACCCCGGTTGCTCGCCTCCCGGCCACCCCACGGTTCCGTTGCCACGGCGCTTGGCGCACCGGCTGTCATGGATCGCCGGCGCGGCGCTGGTGGCCGGCTGGACCGTCTTGGCGGCGGCCCAGACCCTGCCCCCGCCGCTGCAGTCCGCCGGGCTGACCGTACCCGCTCCGCCGAAGCCGCAAGCCCCGGTTGGGCAGCCATCGGCCGCGCGTCCCGCCGACGCTCCCGGCACCTGCGCCGATCACGAACCGGCGGGTCAGGCCGTGCTCGATGCCCTGTCCGGCGGGGACGAGGCGTTCGCCGAACTGGCCCGCCGGTCGCCGGCGGACGCCTTCCGCTGTTCCAGCCTGTTCCCCGGCGCGGCGGCGCTGGCCGCCCTGCGCGGGGCGGCGGCGCTGGCGCCCTTCGACGCGGTCGGAGCCGCGGACCAGATGATCGGCCGTCCCGGCGGCGCGGAGATCATCGCCCTCGCGCTGGACCTCCGACTGCTGTCGCGGGCACTCGACACCGGGCTGCCCTTCTACGAAACGCGGCACGAACTGCGCAAACGCCTGGGCAAGCCCGATCTGCGGGCGCTGGAGATCCAGGCGGCGAAGGCGCTGGCCGCCTCGCTCGCGCGCGATCCGGCCGCGATGGCGCCGAAGATCGGCGCGCTGCTCGACGACATGGTGGACGATCCGCCGGCCGACCGCTTCCGCATCGCCATGGCGCTGTCGGCGGAGGATCTGCTCGGGCTGATCGCGCGGATCGGGCCGCAGCTCTACACCTCCTCGCTCGACGGGCTGGTCAACATCCTGCAAATCCAGCTCAAGCAGGAGCGGCGAAGCCTTCTCGACCTCGCGCGCGCAGAGCGGACACGGCCGCTGTGGGCCGATTTCTTCGTGGCGACGGTCGGCGGCGGCCGGGCGGCCAGCCTGTTCGGCACCAATCCCGCCATCGCGCGGGAGCTGATGCGCGAGAGCCTGCGGGCCCTGCTGCCGGCCCCGGACGCGCCGGTTCCCGGAGCCGACGCCGCCATGGTGATCGGCGCGCTGGCCGACGCCATGGATCTGGACAACCACGCCGTCCGCGCCGCCCTGGAGGACGAGCTGGCGGCGTGGTACCACGGGACCGGCGAAACGCCGGCCCGGAGCGGGACCGGCGAGACGCCGGCCCGGATCATGGCCGGACTTGCCGGCAGCCTGCATGCGATGCGCCTGTCGGGCCGCCCGGCCACCCCGGCTTTCGAGGCCGAACGCTTCCTCCAGCGCCATCCGCCGGCCGCCCTGCCCGTCCTGACCGGGCAGCGCCTGTTCCGCAACGGCATCAACGTCCAGCGGATGACCTTCTACGACGATCCCGACGGCCGGGCCTCCTTCCGCGGCTTCCTGCGGCAGCACCGTGCCCAGGGCTGGGCGCTCCACAGCCAGTCGGGCTTCACCGTCGCCATCAGCCCGGACCGCCACGGACGCCGGATCGTCATCGTCGCCGACGAGCCCGGCGCCAGCGACGCCGGTCGTGCCGCCGCCTGGGACTGGATGGCGCGCGAAGGGCTGACCCCGTCCATCGTCATCCATCGCGGGCACAGCTATCACGAGGACTCCACCATGACGGAGATCGCACCGGCCACGGCGCTGGTCTTCTGGGGGTCCTGCGGCGGGCACACGCGGTTGCGCGCCACGCTGGAACGCGCGCCCGACGCGCTGGTGCTGGCGACGCAGAACATCGGCGTGTCGACCGTCAACGAAGCCCTGCTGGGCATCATCGAAAACCGGCTGCTGGCGGACGGCGCCATCGACTGGAACGGGGTGTGGCGCGAGGCGCAGGGCCGCATCCGCGACCGCCGCTTCGCCTCCTACAAGCGGCCGGACCAGGATTCGGCGAACCTCGCCTTCCGTGCCTGGCAGGTGCAAGCGGCGGCGCACTGAGCCGGACCGGCCGTCTCGCCGCCGAGCATGGCTGTGTTTCGCCGGAGCCGCTTGCGGCGGAGCCGGGCACATGTTGCTGTGGTGCGGCAGATTGCTGCATACCCCCGCCATCCCCGCTCTGAGGCTTCCCAATCATGATGTGGCAGACTCTCGCCTTCTTCTTCGCCACCGCCTTCGTGATCTCGGCGACGCCGGGGCCGAACATGCTGCTGGCGATGAGCCTCGGCCTGCGCTTCGGCGCAAAGCGCGCCGCCTGGGGCGGCGCCGGCATGTGCGCAGCGCTGGCGGTAATGGCGGCGCTGTCGGCCTTCGGGCTGGGCGCCCTGCTCTCCACCTCCGTCCTGGCCTTCGAGATCGTGCGCTGGGCCGGCGTCGCCTATCTGACCTGGCTCGGCATCGCCGCATGGCTGGCGCCGGTCGAACAGCCCGGCGAACGTGACACCGCCGCCGCCCCGTCGGGGGAGGGCACGCCCGCCCGCCTGTTCCTGCGCGGCGCGCTGGTCGCCTTCAGCAACCCGAAGGCGCTGGTGTTCATGGGCGCCCTGTTCCCGCAGTTCATCGACGCCGCCGCGCCGCTGGCGCCGCAGCTGATGGCGCTGGTCGCCACCATGGTGGTGATCGAGTTCGGCTGGATCATGGCTTATGCCACCGGCGGTGACCGTCTGGCGGCGAAGCTGACCACCGTGTCGGCGGCGAAGTCGCTGAACCGCCTGACCGGCGGCCTGATGATCGGCGCCGGCGGCCTGCTGGCGCTTGCCCGCCGGGTCTGACCCGCAAGGCCCCGTTCTCCATCCCCGAAAAGAAAAAGGGCCGCGCAATCGCGCGGCCCTGAAGTTTAGGGAGGAAACGCCCCGAGAATGGGCAAGGCCAAGATATGCTGCGGCGCACACGAACTGGTATTACCAATGCTGAATGGTAGCCATGCGCCTTGGGAATAGGCCCATGCAGCAATATGCGTTGTCAGCAATAGAGCCCGTCCCCGGTTACAAAAATTTCATAGAACCGCCGCGCCGCGGTCATCGCCCGTCCCACTAATGCTTCGCTTTGCCGCCTCTGCCGAAAGGCTTAAGCCCGACAGATGCGGCGGTGCGAAACATGCGGCCGAGGAACGGTGCGATGGCGATCCCAGTCCTGCGCAGCCTGACGCTGAAGCAGGCGATTCACGCGGTTCTCGCCGCCTTCGTCATCGGCCTGACCATCACCGCGGCCGAATTCGCCTGGACCGCCAGCCGTGAGCGGACCGTGGCCATGGCCCAGGTGGCGGACGCCGTCGCACTGGTGGAGGGGCCGGCCGCCAGCGCCGCTTGGCTGATCGACGCGGAGTTGGCCGGGCAGGTGCTGCAGGGCATGGTCCGCGCCAATGCGGCCTGGGCCGAGATCCGGCTGGGCGACGGCACCCTGCTCGCCCGCCGCGAACGCCCGGCCAGATCGGCAAGCCTGCTGGAGCGTGCAGCGACGGCGCTTCTGTTCATCGACCGGCCGGTGGTGACCCATGACCTGATGACTCCGGCGAACGGGCCGAGGGCCGCTGACGGGTCTCGGATCGGCACGCTGATCGTCGGCATCGACGCCGGGCGGGCGGCATCCGGCTTTCTCGCCTATGTCTCGGCGGCGCTGCTGGCGGGGACCCTGCGCAACCTGCTGATCGGGCTGGCGATGGCGGCGGTGTTCCACCGGCTGCTGACCCGGCCGCTGCTGCAGATCGGCCGCGCGGTGGCGCGGATCGACCCGGAAAAGCCCTATGGCCAGCCGCTGGCCGTGCCGCGCGGCCATGCCGACGACGAGCTCGGCTTCGTCATCGCCCGCTTCAACCACACCCTGACCCTGCTGGAGCGCGAGCATGACGAGCTGCGGCGGCTGGCGACGCGCTGTCCGCTGACCGGGTTGGCGAACCGGGCGCTGCTGCTCGACCGGCTGGACCACGCCATCGAGCTGGCGAACCGGGCACGCGAACCGGACGCCGGCCGGCTGGCGGTGCTGTATGTCGACCTCGACCGTTTCAAGCGGGTCAACGACAGCCTGGGGCACGGAGTCGGCGACCTGCTGCTCTGCCGGGTGGCGGAGCGGCTGGGCGCCAGCGTGCGCCGCTGCGACACCGTCGGCCGGCTGGGCGGCGACGAGTTCCTGGTGGTGCTGGAGCGCGTCGCCGACCGCGACGAGGCCGCCATGGTGGCGCAACGGCTGCTCGACGGCCTGTCCTCCCTGCGCGAGGTGGGGGAGCATCGCGTCCATCTCACCGCCAGCATCGGCATCGCCGTCCATCCCCAGCAGGACAGCGGCGAATCACCCGACAGCACTGGCCTGATGCGGATGGCCGATTCGGCGATGCAGGCGGCCAAGACGGCGGGCGGCAACCGCTTCGTCTTCTACACCCGCGACATGACCGACCGGGCGGAGACCCGGCTGCGGCTGGAATCCGGCCTGCGCGAGGCGGTGGCGGCGCGGGCCTTCGAGCTGGTCTATCAGCCGAAGATCGAGGCGGCGAGCGGCCGGCTGACCGGGTTCGAGGCGCTGATCCGCTGGCGGCACGAGGGGGCGGCGATCTCCCCCGCCGACTTCATCCCGGTGGCCGAGGACACCGGCCTTATCATCGAGATCGGCCGCTGGGTGCTGGAGGAGGCCTGCAGCACCGCGACCCGCTGGGCGCTCGACCATGGTCCGGTGCCGGTGGCGGTCAACGTCTCCGCCCGCCAGCTCGTCGATCCCGGCTTCGCCCGGCTGGTCGAGCAGGTGCTGCAGCGCCACGGCACGCCACCCCACCTGCTGGAGCTGGAGATCACCGAGACCGTCATCATGAAGGACGTGCGCCACCATCTGCCGACGCTGAACCGATTGCGGGCGTTGGGGGTGCGCATCGCCATCGACGATTTCGGCACCGGCTATTCCTCGCTCGCCTATCTGCGCCAGCTGCCGGTGGATGTGCTGAAGATCGACCGCAGCTTCGTCAACGACCTGCCGCACGCCCCCGACATCGCCTCCACCGTCATCGCGCTGGCGCAACGGCTGCTGCTGTCGACCGTGGCGGAGGGGGTCGAGACCGCCGAACAGCGGCATTGGCTGGCGGAGGCCGGCTGCGATTGCCTGCAGGGCTTCCTGATCTCGCGCCCGCTGGCGGCCGAGGCGGCGGAAGCGATGGTGATGACCGCCTTCGCCCGCAACGAGGCGCTTCCGATGACCGCGTAAGGCCGGAGTTTCGGTCAATGCGCGGCGGAGGTCCGGTCAAGACAGGCCGCCGCCTGCCGGCTATGGTCGCCTCCCTCGCGCCAACCGACCGACAAGTCCCATGACCGTTTCCGCCACCCTGCCCGACCGCCGATCCGTCAACCGCGCCACGCTGGTCGGCTTCACCGCCATCCTGCTGTGGGCGACCCTGGCCCCGCTGGCTACGCTGGCCTCCATGGTGCCGCCGTTCCAGCTGGTGGCGACCTCCTTTTTCCTGGCCTTCCTGGTCGGCAGCGGCTGGACCGCCTCGCGCGGCGACAATCCCTTGCGCTATTTCCGCCAGCCGGTTGCGGCCTGGGCACTGGGGGTCGGCGGGCTGTTCGGCTTCCACTTCCTCTATTTCATGGCGTTGCGGCTGGCGCCGCCGGTGGAAGCCAACCTGATCAACTATCTGTGGCCGCTGCTGATCGTGCTGTTCTCCGCCCTGCTGCCGGGGGAGCGGCTGCGCTCCTGGCATATCGGCGGCGCGCTGGCCGGTCTGGCCGGCACGGTTCTGCTGATCGCGCGCGGCGGCAGCGGCACCTCGGTGGGCGGATTCTCCATCGATCCGGCGCATCTGCCGGGCTACGCCATCGCCCTGTGCAGCGCCGTCACCTGGGCCGGCTATTCGGTGCTGCGCCGCCGGCTTGGCCAGATCGGCGAGGCGCCGACCGACGCGGTCAGCGCCTTCTGCCTCGTCACCGCGCTGCTGTCGCTGCTCTGCCATCTGGCGCTGGAGCAGACGGTGTGGCCGGAGAGCGCCGCCGGCTGGGGAGCGATGCTGCTGCTGGGGCTGGGACCGGTGGGCGCCGCCTTCTTCGTCTGGGATTACGGCGTGCGACACGGCGACATCCGGGCGCTGGGGGCGCTGTCCTATCTGGCGCCGCTGCTGTCGACCCTGCTGCTGGTCCTGTTCGGCCTCGCCCCCAACTCCGGCATCATCTGGGTATCCTGCGCCCTGATCGCCGGTGGCTCGCTGCTTGCCAGCAAGGACTTGCTGCGGCGGAAGGCCTAGGCCTCCACCCCATGCGCCGCCGAGGCCACCTCGTGACTGGCGAGGTCGGCGCTCTGCAGACCGTTGAAGTACCAGTTCAGCGCCACCGCGGTCAGGGTGCCCAGCAGGATGCCGCTGTGCAGCAGCGGCGACAGGAAGGCCGGCATCTGCGAAAAGAACTTGTCGGACACCAGCGGGATCAGCCCGACGCCGATGCTGACCGCCACGACGATCAGGTTCTCGCGCCGGCTGGCGAAATCGACCTGCGCCAGGATCTTCACGCCGGTCGCCGCCACCATGCCGAACATCACCAGCCCGGCCCCGCCCAGCACGAAGGCCGGCACCGACGCCACCACATGGGCCAGCTTCGGCAGCAGTCCCAGCAGAAGCAGGATCAGCCCGCCCGCCGCGCAGACCCAGCGACTGCGCACGCCCGTCACCCCGACCAGCCCGACATTTTGCGAGAAGGAGGTGTAGGGGAAGGTGTTGAACACGCCGCCGATCAGCGTGCCCAGCCCGTCGGTGCGCAGGCCGCGGACCAGATCCTCCCGGCTCACCGGGCGGCCGACCATGTCGCCGACGGCCAGGAACATGCCGGTCGACTCGATCATCACCACGATCATCACCAGCGACATGGTCAGGATGGCGACCGGATCGAACACCGGCATGCCGAACTGAAAGGGCTGGACCGCCTCCACCCACGGCGCCTCCGCCAGCCCTTTGAAATCGACCATGCCCAGCGCCATCGCCAGCGCCATGCCGGCCACCAGCCCCAGCAGCACCGCGACGTTCCGCACGAAGCCGCGGCCATGCTTCATCAGCGCCAGGATCACCAGCAGCACGAAGGCCGCCACGCCCAGAAAGGCCGGATCACCGAAGCGCGGGTTGCCGACCCCGCCGCCGGCCCAGCCCACCCCCACCCGCATCAGCGAGATGCCGATGATGGCGATGACGCTGCCGGTCACCACCGGCGGGAACAGCGGCAGCAGCCGGCCGACCAGCGGCGCCGCCAGGATGGCGAAGATGCCGGACCCGATCACCGCGCCATAAATCCCCAGCAGCCCCAGCGACGGGTTGGTCGCCATCGCCACCATGGGACCTACGGCGGCGAAGGTGACGCCCATCATCACCGGCAGACGGATGCCGAAGCGCCAGACCCCCACCGCCTGGATCAGCGTGACCACGCCGCAGGCGAACAGGTCTGCGTTGATCAGCATGGCGATCTGGTCCTTCGGCAGCTTCAGCGCCCCGCCGACGATCAGCGGCACCGCAATGGCCCCGGCATACATCACCAGCACATGCTGCAGCCCCAGCGCCAGCAGCCGCCAGGGCGGCAGGACCTCGTCGACGGGATGGACGTCAGGAGTGATGGCGGCGCTTGTCATGGCGGAAGCCTCGCTGTCCGGTGGATCGGCGTCGTTCTGCATGGGGCGTGCCGTTCCTACCCGCCCCGGATCCGGTAAAGGATCCGGCCCCGGCTCCCTCCGATCCTGCACAATGTCTGGGCACACTCCTGTGATCCCTGCCCGCGGAGGTGGCAAATCCAGCGCGGTTTTTTGCCGCGCCCGGCGGGAGGCCCCGATGCTGACTGCTTTATTCTTTAACGATCGGTGCGTACAGTCGCTGTTGTCTACCCCTTTCGTGCAACCCAAAGCCGAGCGTCGCGATGAGCAAGTCGATCGAGGGTGTATCCAACTGGATGCACATGTTCCGCTGGATCGTGAAGCTGATCCGCGACGAATATGGGGTCGACGAGGCTCTGCTGACCCGCAATGCGACCTTGGAGACCGACATCCAGCTGTCGATCGATCAGGTTGAGCAGGTCCTGGAATACATCTCGGAAAGCTTCGCCATCCGCTTTCCCGAAGGGACGCTGGACGAGCTGGTGAAGCTGGAGGAACTCTGTCTGCTGGCGAGCTGGATCAAGGGCTATTACAAGCGGCCCGACTTCATCTCCGACGAATTCGAGAGCCGCTGCCGCAGCATCAACCAGATCGCAGCCTGACCATGACCGACCGGACTTCCCCCTATCCCCCCGGCTTCGTCTGGGGTGTTTCCACCTCCGCCTACCAGATCGAAGGGGCTGCGGCCGAGGACGGGCGCGGCCCCAGCATCTGGGACGTGCGCTGCCGCACCCAGGGCGGGGTGGTGAACGGCGACACCGGCGACGTCGCCTGCGACCACTACCACCGCATGCCGGAGGATGTGGCTCTGATGAAGGGGCTGGGCGTCGACGCCTACCGCTTCTCCGTCTCCTGGCCCAGGGTGATGCCGCGCGGCAAGGGGGCGGTGAACGGGGCCGGGCTGGACTTCTACGACCGGCTGATCGACCGGCTGCTGGAGTCCGGGATCGAGCCCTGGCTGTGCCTCTACCATTGGGACCTGCCGCAGGCCCTGCAGGATCTGGGCGGCTGGTCGACCCGCGACTGCGCCGGCTGGTACGCCGATTATGCCGCGCTCTGCGCCCGGCGCTACGGCGACCGGGTGAAGCGCTGGATCACCTTCAACGAGTTCTCGGTCTTCACCCTGTTCGGCTATGCCATCCCCTGGGCGGCGCCGGGCATCGTCGACCGGGCGCAGCATCTGCGCGCCATCCACCACGTCAACCTCGCCCATGGCGCCGGGGTGGACGTGCTGCGCGACATGGTGCCGGGGGCCTCGATCGGCGCCATCCACAACCGTCAGGTCGTGATCCCGGAGACCGACACGCCGGAGAACCGCGCCGCCGCCGCCCTGTTGGACGAGCATTGGAATCTGGTCTTCTGCGACCCGCAGATCCTCGGCCACTACCCGCCGCAGACCGCCGCCGCAATCGAGCCCTATGTCCAGCCCGGCGACATGGCGCGCATCGCCCGACCGGTGGACTGGTTCGGGCTGAACCATTACGGCCCGATCTTCGCCAAGGCCGACCCGGCCCGGACCTGGGGCTATGGCTGGGGTGACGCGCCGCCCGATTCGCCGACCCACGGCGTCGGCTGGGCGATCTTCCCCGACGCCTTCCGCGACGAGCTGCTGACCATCCAGCGCCGCTACCGCCTGCCCATCGTGGTGACGGAAAACGGCTGCGGCGGCAGCGACACCGTCAGCCCCGACGGCAGGGTCCACGACCCGCACCGCATCAACTACCTGACCATCTACAACGCCGCGATGCGCGACGCGATGGCCCAGGGCGCCGACGTGCGCGGCTATTTCGTCTGGTCGCTGCTGGACAATTTCGAATGGGGCAGCGGCTATGGCCAGCGCTTCGGCATCGTCCACGTCGATTTCCAGACCCTGGCCCGCACGCCGAAGGACTCGGCGCGCTGGTACGCGGATCTGATCCGGGCGGCGAAGGCTTAGCGACGCCGCACCTCCGCGCAGACGCCCTCCGCCCCGTCCGGTGCCTCAACCAGCGCTGCCGTGTCGCGCAGAAGCAGGCTGTGGCCGGCGGGCACCGTCAGCGCCTCGCCGCCATCCGGGATGACGGTCAACGTACCGGCCAGTGCATGGACCAGCAGCACGTCGCCGGCGGCCCGGTGGCCGGCATCGCCCGCCAGCAGGGTCAGGGTGCCGGCGGCCGACGCGCGGTCCAGCATCAGGTTCACGTCGCGGATCGGGCCGGCGGTCGGCTCACACCAGACCGGCGCTTCGCCGGGGAAGGCGAAGGCGGGATCCAGGCGGCGGCGTTCGACTGGCGTCGCGCCGTCTACCGACAGGCGCATGCCGTCGCCCTCCACCACCGCGATCAGCCGGTCATAGCCGGGAAAGGCGGAAAAGGGGCCGGGCTCGACCACGTCGGCGATGCTGACGCGCCAGACGAATCGCCCGTCGGCGGCCGGTTCCACCGCCAGTTCGGTGGTGACGCCGCCGCCATTCTTCCAGGGAACGCGGCGATGGTCGGCCGGGGTCAGGCGCGTGACGGACGGGTCTTTGGACTGCAAGGGTCTGCTCCGGAACGGATCGGTTCCGCCCGGTCATAGCACAGCCGACAGCCCGGCTTCACACGAACAGGCTGAAGCTGCCCATCAGTTTCTGCGTGCCGGTCTGGCCGGTGGGGATGGAGTTCATGCTGCTGATGGCCTGATTCAACCCATCGAGCGTCGCCTGCTGGCCGGCGGTGAGCGCCAGTCCGGTATCGCCCTTGGCCGGTTGCTTGGCCACGGTGTCGTAGTCCTGGCTGTAATTGCCCATAACCAGCTGCATGGCGTAGTTCTTGGGGTCCTTGTCGGACTGTCCCTTGTCGCGGGTGACGCGCAGGGTATAGTCGCCCTTGTCGACCGTCAGGTTGCCGGCCTGCAGCTTCTTGAAGGCGGTGTAATTGTCGCCGGCCTTCGGATCGCTGTCGGCCATCACCCGGCCAAGCCGGTTCATCAGCTGGACATGCACGCCGTCGTCGCCGACCTGCCCCATGGTCAGTTCGCCGCTGGTGACGACCTTGAACTTGTAGAAATCGACCTTGTCGTTCGCAGCCAGCGTGCTGGCGACGTTCAGGCGGGTGGTGTTCTTGGAGATCACGCCGATGTCGGTCGCGCCGGCATTGGTGTTCAGCGCCGACTTCTTCACCGTCTTGGAATATTCCTTGACGTCGCCGACCGCCTGATTGCTCTGCGACTTCTTGATCGCCTCGACCGCATTGTTGATCGAGGCGTTGAGGCTGGACACCAGGGAGTTGACGCTTGAGAGAGCATCATCCGCCATGATCAGTCATCCTTCTTCCGATCCGATCACCACGCCCGAAAAACCGATCCGGACACCGGCTGAGGAGCACCAAACAAGAGGTACGGCCGGCTGAGCCGTAACCCGGACACGTCTGCCCTAAGGGAGTATACGACAACAGCCGGCGGAACATAGGCAGGATTCGTGATTTTTTTGGTCGAAAGCTGGGATGCGGGACCTGCACGCCATGGTCGGCGGCCCCATCCGGCTCAGGACCGCGGCTTTTCCCCCTTACTTGACGGCGAATCGGACCGGATGCTTCCGGCCGTTGAGGCCAGGGCGACCGGCTGCGGGGACGACTCGGCGATCCCCGATGCGGCGGAGTCTTCAACAATCGGGCAGTGGGGCGGCTGGGTGGGGCCGGTGACGACATCGAAATCGAACATGACAACCTCTCTCGGCTGGTGGTGAGGCCGCCCGGGTCGCCCGTGTTCGGATTTTCAGGATGTGAGGCCCATCAAGGGCCGGGGTCACAAACACGAAAGCCGCCGCGGGTCGGTCCGGGCGGCTTCTGGAGTGAGCGACAGATGCGCGTTCCTAGGCCGCCGAACGAAACCAGCGGCCAAAATATCGGGAACGTCCAGAGGACGTGATGGAAAGCATCTGTTGCATGGGGCGACCATAGCGCGCGGCTGCCGCCCTGCCAAGAAGGATTTTAGCCAAATGGGATGCTTGCCGGTCAGCCGGCCTTCCGCTCGCCCACCGTGTCGGCGACATAGGCGTCACGCCGGCCCATCGGGCGGGAGGGCTGGCCGTCGCGGTCGGTGGTGTCGCGGGCGGTCTGGTGCTCGATCTCCGCGTTCAGCTCCGCTCCCATCAGCACGACATAGGAGGTCAGGTTGAACCACAGCAGCAGGATCACGACGGCGCCGACCGAGCCGTAGGTCTCATTGTAGCTGCCGAAGTTCGACACATAGACGGAAAAACCCAGCGACCCCAACAGCCAGACCACGGTCGCCACCGCCGATCCCCAGGTGACCCAGCGCCATTGCGGCTCGCGGCGGTCGGGGGCATAGCGGTAGAAGACGGCCAGCGCCAGCATGATCGTCACCGCCAGGATCGGCCAGCGGGCGAGGCTGGCGATCCAGCCGATCGGCGTATCCTGCAGCCCGATGATGGTGATAGCGGCCGGGACGGCGACGATCAGCGCAATGGCGAGGATGACGAACAGCAGCCCCGCCACCGTCAGCCCCATCGACAGCGCCGCCAGCGTGAGGAAGCCGCGCGTCTCCTTCTCGCCATAGGCGATGTTCAGCGCCGTCACCATCGAGTTGGTGCCGCGCGAGGCGCTCCACAGCGTCAGCAGCAGGCCGAAGATCAGGCCGAAACCCAGCCCCTGCGACGGGGTGGTCGCCACCTTGCGCGCCTGATCGCTGACGATGGACAGCGCCTCCGGCGGCAGCAGGCTGCCCAGCTGGTTCAACTGGGTCTCGATCATCGCCGGGTCGGCGACGAGGCCGTAGATCGACACCAGCGCCGCGATGGCGGGGAAGATGGCGAGCAGGGCATAATAGGCGACGCCGGCCGCCAGCATCGACACGTTGTCCTTGCTCTGCTCGTCCCACACCCGCAGCAGGATGTCCTTCCAGCCGCGCTTGGGGATGTCCGACGGGCTGTCCGCCGACCGGCCGCGGCCGCCCCCGCTCCGGCTCCCGTCATTCGCGGCACGTCCGCCCGTACGGTTGCGGTGCTCGTAGTAATGGCGTCGGCTCAGCCCCAGCATGCCCCGCCCTCCTCAGACCACGGCTTCCCGTAGCGCGCCGACGCGATGGCGCGCCGTTTCGATGGCGTGGAACTGGGCGCCGATGACGACCTGCAGATGGTCGTCCGGCGTGTCGCGCAGGGCATCGCGGAACAGCGACAGCGTGCCGTCCAGCCCGCCTTCCAGCCGGGCCAGCAGGTCGCCGCGCGCGCCCGGCCCGCCGGCCCCGGCCATCACGCTGCGGGCACTGGCCTCGGCCAGTCCATGCATGGGCGACCAGACGCGCGCACCCTCGCCGGCGGTCTCGATCCAGCCGCCGCCGGTGCGCAGTTCGGTGTCCAGAGCCATGGCGCTGCGGTCGAGCTGGTCGGCCAGATCCTCCAGCCGGGCGGACAGGGCGGTATCGGCGATGGTCATGTCGGCGCGGCGGAAGGCTTCCGAGCCGTCACGGCAGGCGGCGATCAGGTCGGTCAGCAGATGGCGGCTGCGCGGGTCGAGGTGGCGGCCATGGGGATCGTAATCGTCGAACTCGGTGGTCGATTCCGGCGTGCGGGCCACCGCAACGGCAAGCCAGAGGGCGCCGACGCCCATCAGCGCCACCGGGATCGGGTTGGCGCGCACGGCGCGGGCGATGCGGCCGGACAGGCCGTCGCCGCCGCCCTGGATCACGTCGCGCACCACCTGCACCACGCCGCCGGACATCTGGCCGGGCGACAGGCGGAACTCGATCTCGTCGATCACCGAGTCCATGCGGGCGCGGATCGATTCGATCTCGTGCTCGATCTCTTCCGGCCGGCGGCCCTGGGGGGAGGTGGCTGTGGCGGCCGCATCGGACGGAGCGGCGGACGGAATGGCGTCGTTGTGATGGGTCATGCCGGGCGTCTCCTGTGGGGGCTGCCGGCTTGCAACACCAGGAGACGCCGATTGTTCCGGCCAAGCCGGCCGGGAACCCATCCAGTCAACCCGACCGATCAGGTCGCATGCTGGGCGAACGCCATGACCTCCATGCTGCCCTGCCAGATCATGCGGACGGCGACATAGACGATGACCACCAGCCCCAGATAGGCGATCCAGTGGAAGCGGTTCAGCAGCCGGGCGATCACAGTCGCCGCCGCGCCCATCAGCGCCACCGACAGCAGAAGGCCGATGGCAAGCACCCACAGATGCTCGCGCGCCGCCCCCGCCACCGCCAGCACATTGTCGAGCGACATCGACACGTCGGCGATGATCACTTCCCAGATGGCGGTGCTCACCGGTTTGCCGCCCCCGGCGGGAGCAGCGGCGGCATCGTCGCCCTCCTCGTCCATCAAAGCGGCTGCCTCCGCCTCCTCGCGCTGGCTGCGCAACTCGCGGAACAGCTTCCAGCACACCCACAGCAGCAGCAATCCGCCGGCCAGCGTCAGCCCGATGATGTCCATCAGCCGGGTCGCCGCCAGCGCGAAGCCGATGCGCAGGACCACCGCGGCGGCGATGCCCCAGAAGATCACGCGGGCGCGTTTCTCGCGTGCCACCCCGGCGGCGGCCATGCCGACGACGATGGCGTTGTCACCAGCCAGCACCAGGTCGATGAACACCACCTGGGCAAGCGCGATCAATTCCGGAATCAGCGAGTCCACGGTCTGTCCGTCGATTTTCTGTTGAGGAGATGCGGGCGGGGAAGGCCTGCCCTATAGCGCGTGAACACGCGGCGGCGCAACCTTGTCTCCCGGCGCAGGTGGAAAAATGTCGCGGTACCGCGTGGGGCGGCCGCTGAATACGCAGCAGATGCGCAGCAAAAAGGCCGGACGGTTTCCCGCCCGGCCTTCGTCATGAACTTGGGGTCGCAAGGCGCCCGATCAGGCCAGCGCGGCCAGCGCCACGCCGCCCAAACCAATGGCGGCACCCAGGCCGCGCAGGGCGAGGGCCGCCCCGGTTCCGCGGGCGATCCCGCGCAGCGACAGGGCCGCGGCGACGCCGGCACCATGCAGAAGCGCGGTCGCCAGCGCGAAGCCAAGGCCATAGAGCAGCGGCTGCGCCGCCTCCGGCATCTCGGCGCCATGGGCATGGCCGTGGAACAGGGCGAACAGCGCAACCACCGCCATCGACAGCGGCAGCGACAGGCGCGATTGCGCGGCGACCAGGGCGCCCAGCGCGATCACCGACCCGGCGATTCCCAGCTCCACCGCCGGCAGGGCGATACCGCTCATGCCCAGCAGGCCGCCGCCGATCATGGCGGTGACGAAGGCGGCCGGCAGCGCCCACAGGGCCGCCCCGCCGCGTTGCGCCGCCCACAGCCCGACCGCGACCATCGCCAGCAGATGGTCCCAGCCGCCGACCGGATGCAGGAAGCCATGGGCGAAGCCGGCGTCATGGGCGCCGAAGGTGTGGGCGTCGGCGACCGCGGGCAGCACCAGCCCGGCCAGCAGCACCGCCGAGGCGAGGGGGAAACGTTTCATTGACCAGCATCCTCTGATGTCGTGTCGCGCCCCCGGGATCGCCCCGGGATTTTGCCGCCCGGAGTCTCCGGCCCGACGCATCGGAGACCGGCGGTGTGGCGCTGTCGGGGCGAAGTGTAGCAGAAAGCGTCAGCCCGGCCATGGTCGAGACGGCGGCTCCACCCCGCCGGATCTACGTATTTTGACGCAGGTCAATGAGTTGCCCCCCCGATCCGTCACGATGCGCTCCACCAATGCCCCAGGATTTTCCGATGTCCACAGCCACGCTTCCGGGAGAGGGTTCGGTATCCGTCCGGCTGTGGCTGGATGACGGAGCCATCCGCCGGGTCGAGGTCGCCACCCGCCGCCCGCGCGCCGTCGCCGCGCTGGTCGGCCGCAAGGCGGAGGAAGCGGTGCGGCTGGCGCCCCTGCTGTTCAGCCTGTGCGGCAGCGCCCAGGGGCTGGCCGTCGCCCGCGCCTGCGAGGCGGCGCTTGGCATCGACGCCACTCCCCACGAGACCGCCCGCGCTCTGCTGACCGATGCGGAGGCGCTGGACAGCCACGGCTGGCAAGCTGTGGTGGAATGGCCGGCGCGCCTCGGTGCCCCGTCCCGGCCGACGGCCCTGCGCGATCTGCGGGCGGCGGTTTCCGCGATCATGCCGGCGCTCTATCCCGCCAAGGACGGGCTGCGCCCCGGCGGCGGCGTTCTGCAGCCGGACACGACGGCCCTGCGCGAGGCGCTGGCACGGATAACCGGCTGGCTGGAGACGACCGTCTTCGCCGCCCCGCCGCCGCGGGATGCCGACGACCTCGCCCGCTGGGCGGCAGGCGGCGCCAGCGACGCGGCGCGACTGGCCGCCCGGCTGCTGTCGCCCGATCTGGCCGGCTGGGGAGCCTGCGGCGTGGCGCTGCTGATCGAACGGTCGCCCGGCTGGTTCGCGGCGGCGCTGAGCGGCGACCCGTCCTTCGCCGCCAATCCCCGGTACAAGGATGCCCCGGCCCTGACCGGCCCTCTGGAGCGGCAGGCCGGCCACCCGCTGGTCGTCTCGGTGACGGAGCGGTTCGGCGACGGGCTCGCCCGGCTGTTCGCGGCGCGGCTCGCCGATCTGGCGGAGTTGCCTCGGCGGATGGAGGCGGCCATCGCCGACCTTCGCCCCGCCGATCCCGCCAGTGCCGGATTGCCCGGTCCGGGCGAAGGCTGCGGAGTGGCGGAGACGGCGCGCGGACGGCTGGCCCACTGGCTGCGGCTGGACGGCGACGGACGGCTGGCCGACGCCCGCATGGTGGCGCCGACCGACTGGAATTTTGCCGCCGACGGCCCGCTGGCGCACGGGCTGGCGGGGGCGGCGGTACGCGACCGAGACGACGCGGTGGAGCGGGTGCGGCTGCTGGTCGCGATGCTGGACCCCTGCGTCGCCTGCGGCATAGATGTACACGAATGACGAGCGCTTGCCGAAGCCTGCGGGCAGGCCGATGATGGGCAGGGCGGACGGATTGCGGATCGAAGAGCGGGAGAGCGCGTGATGTGCACGGTTTGCGGATGCGGCGAGGGCGAGACCCGGATAGACGGCAAGGCCGCCGATGCCGAGCATGAGCATATCGGCCCTGACGGCAAGGTCTACCGCCACCGCCATGGCGAGGCGCACCACCACGCCCACCATCACCATGACGACACCCACGAGCATGTCGCGCCCGACGGCACGGTGTTCCGCCACAGCCACAATGACCATGGCCATGGCCATGGGCACGACCACGGCCACCATCATCACACCCACGACCACGACCACCACCACCCCGACCGTGCCGACGCCATCGACGGCGGCGCCGCGCTGAACCAGCCGCGGCTGGTCACCATCGAACGCGACATCCTGGCGAAGAACGACGGTCTGGCCGCCGTCAACCGCCGCCGCTTCGCCGAGCGCGGGGTGTTCGTGCTGAACCTGATGTCCAGCCCCGGATCGGGCAAGACCACCCTGCTGACCCGCAGCCTGACCGACCTGAAGGGCCGCTTCCCGGTCGCGGTGATCGAGGGCGACCAGCAGACCAGCTTCGACGCCGACCGCATCCGCGCCACCGGCACCCCGGCGGTGCAGGTCAACACCGGCAAGGGCTGCCACCTCGACGCCTCCATGGTGGCGCAGGCCGCCGACAAGCTGGCGGCCGAGGGCCAGTTCACCGAAGACGGCGTGCTGTTCGTCGAGAATGTCGGCAACCTGGTCTGCCCCGCCGGCTTCGACCTGGGCGAGACCCACCGCGTGGTTGTGCTGTCGGTGACGGAGGGCGAGGACAAGCCCCTGAAATACCCGGACATGTTCGTCCGCGCCGACCTGCTGGTCGTCAACAAGATCGACCTGCTGCCGCACCTGACCTTCGACGTCGAGCGCATGATCGGCTACGCCCAGCGCCTGAACCCGTCGCTGGCGGTGATCCAGCTGTCGGCCACCACCGGCCAGGGGCTGGAGGAGTGGTACGACTGGATCGCCGACGGGCTGGCGGAGGCCCGCGCCTCCCATTCCGCCACCGCCGCCGTCTGACCGGAGGACCGTCATTATGTGCCTTGCCGTCCCCGCTCTGGTCACCGCCCTGCTGCCCGACGACCGCGCCACCGTCAGCCTGGGCGGCGTCACCTCGACCTGCTCGCTGGAGCTGGTGGATGGGGTCGCCGTCGGCGACTACGTGATCGTCCATGTCGGCTACGCCCTGTCCCGCCTGGACGCCGAGGAGGCGGAGCGAACGCTCGCCCTGCTGGCCGAAGTCGCCGACGCCGCGGCCTGACGCCCCTCCCCCACACCCCGCCGACCACCCGGACCCCACGCCCATGACCGACCGCCGCCTCTTCACCCGCAAGCTCGACATCGCCCGCGGGGCGGTGGACATGACCCACGGGTCGGGCGGCAAGGCGATGGCGCAGCTGGTGCGCGAGCTGTTCGCCGCCGCCTTCGCCAACCCGTACCTCGACCAGGGCAACGACCAGGCCGCCTTCGACGTGCCGGGCGGGCGCATGGTGATGACGACCGACGGCTTCGTCGTCTCGCCGCTGTTCTTCCCTGGCGGCGACATCGGCTCGCTGGCGGTCCACGGCACGGTGAACGACGTCGCCATGGCCGGCGCGGTGCCGCTGCACCTGACCGCCGGCTTCATCATCGAGGAAGGATTCCCGCTCGCCGACCTGAAGCGGGTGGTCGACAGCATGGCCGCCGCGGCGCGCGAGGCCGGGGTCGCCATCGTGTCGGGCGACACCAAGGTGGTGGAGCGCGGCAAGGGCGACGGCATCTTCATCACCACCACCGGCATCGGCATGGTGCCGCCGGGCGTCGCCCCCTCGGGCGACCGGGCGCGGCCGGGCGACGCGATCCTGGTCAGCGGCACCATGGGCGACCACGGCGTCGCCATCATGTCGACCCGCGACAATCTGGGATTCGAGACGGCGATCCTGTCCGACAGCGCCGCGCTGAACGGGCTGGTCGCGGCGATGGTGGCGGCGGTGCCGGACGTGCATGTGCTGCGCGACCCCACCCGCGGCGGGCTGGCGACGACGCTGAACGAGATCGCCCACCAGTCCGGCGTCGGCATGCGGCTGCGCGAATCGGACATTCCGGTGCGGGCGCAGGTCGCGGCGGCCTGCGAATTGTTGGGGTTGGACCCGCTCTATGCCGCCAACGAAGGTAAGCTGATCGCGATCTGCGCCGAAGAGGAGTGCGACCGTCTGCTCTCCGTCATGCGCGACCACCCGTTGGGACGGGACGCCGCCCGCATCGGATGTGTGGTGGAAGACCCCCACCGCTTCGTTCAGATGGAGACCCGTTTCGGCGGCCGCCGGATCGTGGATTGGCTGACCGGGGAACAGCTTCCCCGGATCTGCTGACCCGTACCGGCGGGCTAACTCACCCTTTCCAATCGCGCCGTCCCTTTGGCGGGACCCCTTTCGCGCGCTGGCCGTTGCCTCTCTCGGATGGTCCTATGCTCTGACCCGAGACGATCAGCGACGAGAGAATATAATGGCGTTGTCCAACATCGCTCTTCTGGGCGCTCCCCGTCTGGACCCCGGCCGGATGGCCGGAACCCGGTCGGCGATGCAGGCGATGGACCGGCTTCCCGGTTGCCCACCCTTGCACAGGCACCGCGTGAAGCGCGCCTTCGACATCGTCGGCGCGCTGGGACTGCTTGCGGTTTTCGGGCCGCTGATGCTCGTGCTCGCCTGGATGGTGGCGCGCGACGGCGGCCCGGCGGTGTTCGGCCACCGGCGCATCGGCGCCGACGGGCGCCCCTTCACCTGCCTGAAATTCCGCTCCATGGTGGTCAACTCGGCCGAGGTGCTGGAACGGCTGCTCGCCACCGACGAGACGGCGCGCGCCGAATGGCTGTCGGCGCGCAAGCTGCGCAACGACCCGCGCATCACTCCGGTCGGCCGCTTCCTGCGCAAGTCGAGCCTGGACGAGCTGCCGCAGCTCATCAACGTCCTGCGCGGCGACATGAGCCTGGTCGGCCCCCGCCCGATCATCGACGACGAGGTGTCCTATTACCACGCCTGCTTCCCCTTCTACACCCGCTGCCGCCCCGGCCTGACCGGGCTGTGGCAGGTCAGCGGCCGCAGCGACGTCGATTACGTGCGCCGCGTCCAGCTCGACACCGCCTATGTCGTCGGCTGGAACTTCTGGGCCGACATCGGCATCATGCTGCGCACCGTGCGGGTCGTGGTGAAGGGCAGCGGCGCCTACTGACGCCCCTCCGCCCGCTCTCCAAAAGCGTTCGTCCGTTCGGACAGGTCGCGCGTTCCATCGGGGCGCGCGACATCGCCGTTTGTGCGCCCTATCTCTGGAGTCCGCCCTCCTGCGCGGTTCGGCCGATCCTTCCCGGGCATGACCCTCTTGCCGAAATCGGGATGGATTTTGAGAATGGGCGGACGACGTGCTAGGGTCGCGGCAACCGGCGAAACACTGGTATAAGTGAACGATGCGCGTAAGACCGCCGGCCGGATCGGCCAGTCAAGAGGGTCCAAGGATGGCGAAGCTGCTGGCTGCCTTGCTGCTGATGATGGTGGCGATCGGGCCCGCCTGCGCCGTGGCGCCCACCAGCCGTGCCGACACCGTCGCGGCGCTCGACCGCTACCGGACGGATTTCGCGAAGATCCGCGGCTATGGCTCGCTGTCCACCGCCGACCGCAATTACGTCCTCTTCTCCGACGCCATGCGCCGCGTCCTGACGGAGCATGTGAAGGCCTATGATCCGCAGGTGCTGATCGACAAGGCCGAGGACGGGCTGAAGAAGAAGAAGGCGGAGAACCCGAAGGCCAGCGACCGCATGCTGACCGAGGCGGCGCTGGACAGCATGCTGGGCTCGCTCGACCCCTATTCCAGCTTCCTCGACGCCGAGCGCTACCGCTATCTGCGCGAACAGACGCAGGGCGAGTTCGGCGGTCTCGGCATCGAGGTGACGATGGATGAGGAAAGCGGCCTCATCAAGGTCGTCTCCCCCATCGACGGCTCGCCCGCCGCCCGCGCCGGCCTGCGCAGCGGCGACCTGATCGCCCGCATCGACGACATGGCGGTGAAGGGGCTGAACCTGCACGACGCCGTCGCCCGCATGCGCGGGCCCGTCGGCAGCTCCGTCGCCCTGTCGATCCGCCGCCCGCCTTCGACCGAAGCCAACACCCGCGTCTCGCTGACCCGCGCCATCGTGAAGATCCAGCCGGTGCGCTACCGGCTGGAGGGCAACGTCGCCTATGTCCGCATCGCCACCTTCAACCAGTCGACCTCCACGGCGCTGGACGCGGCGATCGAGTCGATGCGCCGTCAGGCGAAGGGCCGGCTGACCGGCGCCGTCATCGACCTGCGCAACAACCCCGGCGGCCTGCTGGAGCAGGCGGTGCAGGTGGCCGACCGCTTCCTGGAAACGGTGGACATCGTCTCCGTCCGCGGCCGCGATCCGGAGGAATCCCGCAACTACCGCGGCACTCCCGGCGACCTGCTGGCCGGGCTGCCGGTTGTGGTGCTGATCAACAGCGGCTCGGCCTCGGCGTCGGAGATCGTGGCCGGCGCCCTGCAGGACCATCACCGGGCGCTGCTGTTCGGTTCCCGCTCCTACGGCAAGGGGTCGGTGCAGACGATTTCCTCGCTCAGCGTCGACACCGGCATCCGCCTGACCACCGCCCGCTACTACCGCCCGTCGGGGGCGTTGGTGGACTGCTTCGGCGTCTCGCCGAACCTGGAGGTCAAGCCGACCCACGGCAGCACCGAGGAAACCCACCCCGACCCGGCCACCTGCGACCCCAACGCTCCGGTTCCGCCGAAGCCGCAGGTGTGGCTGGCCCAGGACATGTGCCCCGACGTGATGGACAAGGCCCCCAAGCCCGACGACGACCGCCCGCTGGAATGCGCCGTCTCCGCCATCCGCAACCGCCTGACCGGGACATTGGCCGGCGGGGAGTGAGGTAGGGTCACCCTACCCCACGAACTCCGAATCCATCACCCGATTCTCCACCGTCCAGCCGGTGCCATGCGCCGCGATGGCGGCGATGGTGCCCGGCAGCACCCGGCGGTCGAACAGGCTCCAGTCGGCCGGTACGCCGACATCCCCGCGCAGCCGCCCGTCGATCTCCAGCAGGGCCGGCGGCGCACCGGGCGTCACCTCCACCGCGAACTGGTCGAGCGGCATCGACAGCCCGACACCGGCCGCCTTGATGAAGGCCTCTTTGCGGGTCCAGGCCAGCAGGAAGCCCTCGTCCCTTTGCTCCGGACCCAGCGTCTGCAGGGCGGCACGCTCGGTCGCGTGGAAGAAGCGGTCGGCGATTCCGTCGGCGCTTTCGATCGGGCGAAGCCGCTCGATGTCGACGCCGATCCGCCCCTCCGCCGCCACGGCGATGGCCAGAGAATCCTCGCTGTCGCTGAGGTTGAAGGCCGGGCCGCCGGCCAGCGCCGGCTTGCCGTGGGTGCCGTAGTCGAAGACCAGCCCCGCCGGATCGCGGCCGGTGCAGCGCCCCAGCAGCAGCCGCAACAGCCCGCGCCGCAGGATGAAGCGCTCGGTCAGCCGTTCCATCATGAAGCGGTCGGCACGCTCCACCTCATCCTCCGACAGCAGGGCGCGCATCGCCGCCTTGTGGGCTGATAGAGCGGCCAGATCGGCGAACCAGACGCGGACGACTCCGGGCGGCGGGACATGGTCGCCGGCGCCCTCCGTTGCGGTTCCGGCTGCGGGCATTCTGATGGTCCCGTCATGCATCGGACAGCGATCCTCCCTCACAATTTAGCGTCCTGGCTCCGGCAGGGGTTTCGGGTATCATGCGCGCCTCTCGCATCCGCCCCTGCATCCGGACCAGGATCCCATGGTTGACACCGCCCTGCTCGCCCCGCACCTGACCAACGTTCTTCGCGACGCCTTCATCCCGGAGCTGCCCAATCATTACCGCGGCAAGGTGCGTGAAAACTACGACCTTCCGGACGGCAGGCGCATCCTCATCACCACCGACCGTCTGTCGGCCTTCGACCGCGCCCTGACCGCCATCCCCTTCAAGGGACAGGTGCTGACCCAGACCGCCCGCTTCTGGTTCGAGGCGACGAAGGACATCTGCGCCAACCACGTCCTGGAATACCCCGATCCCAACGTGGTGGTGGCGAAGCGGCTGACCATCATGCCGGTGGAGGTCGTGGTCCGCGACTACATGGCCGGCACCACCGGCACCTCGATCTGGTCGATGTACAAGCAGGGCCGGCGCGAGATGTACGGCCACATCTTCCCCGACGGGCTGCGCCAGAACCAGAGGCTGGAAACCCCTATCATCACGCCGACCACCAAGGCCTTCGACGCCGGTCATGACGAGGAGCTGACCGCGGCCGAGATCGTCGGCCGCAACCTGCTGACCCGCGCCCAATGGGACGAGGTGTCGGACAAGGCGCTGGCCCTGTTCGCCCGCGGCCAGAAGATGGCGGCGGAGCGCGGCCTGATCCTGGTCGACACCAAGTACGAATTCGGCTTCGACGAGGACGGCAACATCCTGCTGGCCGACGAGATCCACACCCCCGACAGCTCGCGCTACTGGTTCGCCGCCAGCTATCAGGAGCGGTTCGAGTCCGGCGGGAAGCCGGAGAGCTTCGACAAGGACTTCGTCCGCAACTGGGTCGTCGCCCGCTGCGATCCCTACACTCAGGACATCCCGGAAATCCCCGCCGAGGTGGTGCTGGAAGCGGCCCGCGTCTACATCGAAGCCGGCGAGACCATCACCGGCCGCCCGTTCGAGGTGCCGGCCACCGCCGTCCCGATCCTCGACCGCATCCGCGCCAACCTGGCGCCCTACTTCACCAAGTAAGCGGGAGCGGGCTCCATGCGCGTCGCCATCCTCGACGATTACCAGGGGGTCGCCCGCGACCTCGCCGACTGGTCGCAGCTGCCGCCGGGCAGCGACCTGACGGTCTTCGAGCAGCCGCTCGGCGATGCCCACGGCGATCTGGGCGCGGTGGCGGCGGCGCTGGAGCCCTTCGACGTGCTGGTCATCATGCGGGAACGCACGCCGTTCCCCGCATCCCTGATCGACCGGCTGCCGAACCTGAAGCTGCTGATCACCACCGGCGCCCGCAACAACGCCATCGACCTGAAGGCCTGCGCCGCCCGCGGCATCCCGGTCAGCGGCACCCGCATGGTCGGCGCGCCGACGGCGGAGCTGACCTGGGGCCTGATCCTGGCGCTGGCCAAGCGCATCCCGGCCGAAGAGCGGGCGTTGCGCGAGGGCCGCTGGCAGACCGGCCTGACCGACGATCTCGGCGGCAAGCGGCTGGGTCTGGTCGGCCTGGGCAAGCTCGGCAGCAAGGTCGCCAAGGTCGGGCAGGCCTTCGGCATGGAGGTGGTGGCCTGGAGCCCCAACCTGACCGACGAGCGCGCCGCCGAGGCCGGGGTGACCCGTGTCGAGAAGCGCGACCTGTTCGCCACCGCCGACGTGGTCAGCGTCCATCTGGTGCTGAGCGAGCGCACCCGCGGCGTGGTGGGGGCGGACGAGATCGGCGCGATGAAGCCGACCGCCTTCCTCGTCAACACCTCGCGCGCCGGGCTGGTGGACGAGGCGGCGCTGGTCCATGCGCTGCGCCACGGCCATATCGGCGGCGCCGGGATAGACGTCTTCCCCATCGAGCCTCTGCCGAAAGACAGCCTTTGGCTTGACCTTCCCAACACCGTGCTGACGCCCCATCTCGGCTACGTGACGCGGGAGAATTACGCGGTGTTCTACCGCGACGCTCTGGAGGACATCCTGGCCTGGACGGCCGGCTCACCGGTGCGGCTTCTCTCTCCCGCCTGAACAGGCAAAGGGGATGGAGGGTGCGGGTGAGCCGGAACGAAGCGGTCGGGGGCAGCAGCAGAAGCGGTTTTTGGGCGAAACTGAGCCGGCACCAACTGGGCATGCTGGTCGGCCTGTCGGTGATCGCCGGCCTGCTGTTCGGCTTCGTCGAGCTGGCCGGTGAGGTGATGGAAGGCGAAACCACCGCCTTCGACAAGCACATCCTGCTGGCGCTCCGCGATCCGCTGAACCCCGACCTGCCCGGCGGCCCCTGGTGGCTGGCCCGGATGGCGCGCGACATCACCTCGCTCGGCAGCACCACCATCCTCGCCATCCTCACCGCCGCGACTCTTGGTTTCCTGCTGCTTCTGCACAAGCGGGCGGCGGCCCTGCTGGTTCTGGTGGCGGTCGGCGGCGGCGGGGCGCTCAGCACCGTGCTGAAGATGCTGTTCGACCGCGCCCGTCCCGATCTGGTGCCGCATGGCGATCAGGTGATCTCCGCCAGCTTCCCCAGCGGACATGCCATGCAGTCGGCCGTCGTCTACCTGACGCTTGGCGCACTGCTGACCCAGTTCGTCGAGGGCCGGCGGACCAAGGCCTATTTGCTGAGTTGGGCGATGGTGCTGACCCTCATCATCGGGGCGAGCCGCGTCTATCTGGGCGTCCACTGGCCGACCGACGTGCTGGCGGGCTGGAGCGTCGGTGCCGCCTGGGCGGCGCTGTGCTGGATGGTCGCCGAATGGCTGCAGCGCCGCGGTGCGGTGGAGCAGGACCGGCCGGAAGCGACGGCAGGACGGTAAGCGCGGTGCATCGCACAAAAGGTTAACAAGCGGCTTGAATACGGACGCTTGCCCGCCGATAGTGTCGACCCTACCCCTTTCGGATCAGGCCGCACCATGCCTCAGGGCACTCTCGACCGCGAAACCCTTGAAGCCGTCGGCGTCCTCGCCCGCGCGGTGGAGCGCGAGCGGGTGCCCGGCGTCCTGGAATGCCGCCTGCTGGCGAACGCGCTGAAACGCACCCTGGACAGCGGCCGGGAACGCGAACTGACCGAGGCGTCGCGCGTGTTCCGCACGCTGGATGTCGACTTGCGCGAACGCATCGTCGCCCGTGCGCGGGTGGAAGCGCAGCAGACCCGCGCCCAGGCGAAGGCCGCCGCGACGCCGGACACAGTGATCGACCGGGAGGAGGTCACGCAGGAGATTCCGGCGCTGCCGGCCTGGCGCATCTCCGAACCGAAGGGCCGCGAGCCGAAGGGGCGGGCCGGCACCAATTTCCTGGCCGCCCTCAACGGCCTGCGCCCGGCGGCCACCACCGGCTCCAATAACGGCTCCAGCCGGGGCGCGGCCCGCGACCGCCTGCGCGCCGCCGTCGATTCCCAGCGCCGCGTCGGCCAGCGGGCGGAACCTACGCTGGACTGAGGGGCTTTCCCCTGCTGCGTTAGGCCCTACTCCGCCGCGGCCAGCGCCGCCGCGCGCTCCGCGTCCTTGGCCCGGCGGGCCTTGCGCTTCAGCCACCACATCAGCGTGCCGGTGACGGCGAACAGCGGCGGCAGGTTGCCGGACAGGAAAACCGCCCATTTCCACAGCGGCCCCAGCCCCTCGCCGGCATGCAGCGGGCGCTGCCACGCGATCACCGTCTCGCCGGCGCTGTAGCCGGCCGGATCGCGGATTTCGGCGATGCGGGAGGTCCAGGGATCGACGAACACCGTCGCGGCGGGAGCGCCATGCGCCTGCCCGGCCGGCGCCAGTCCGATCCGGTAAGCCTGATCCGGCCGGGCCGGCGGCGAGACGGAGCGAAGCTCGGCCCCCGGCATCGCCTGACGCGCCAGCGCGACCGCGCGGTCGACGTCGATGGGGGTGGCGCCCTTCACCGGCTGCACCGTCACCGCGGCGCGCAGATCGCGGGCCGGCAGCACCGAAGACACGCCCGCTCCCAACGTCTGCGGAAAGGCGAGATAGACGCCGGAAAAGCTGACGATCATGAAGACCACCAGCGACCAGATGCCGACGGCACCATGCAGGTCGCGGTACAGGCGGACGCCGCGCGCCCCCGCCTTGACGGTGAAAGCGGCCTTCCAGCGGCCCGGCCGCGGCCACCACAGCACCAGCCCGCTGCCCCCCAGCACCAGCATCGCCACGCCCAGCCAGCCGACGATCTCCCGCCCGCTGCGGTCGCGGATCAGCATATTGCCGTGCAGCAAGTGCACCGTGCGCAGGAATCCGCCGGACGCCTGCGCCGGGTTGGCGCCGCCCACCATCGCCAGCGACACCGGATCGATGCTGAGCATGCCCACCGGTCCCTGCGGCCGTTCCCCGCCCTTCTCTCCCCCGCGCGCGGCGAAGAGGCGCACCACGGCGGGACGGCCCGGCTCGTCGGGCAGGGTCACGAAGCCGGGCTGGGCCCCGGCCGGTGCGGCGGCGCGGGCGGCGGCCAGGATGGCCGAGACCGGCTGCATCGGCCCATCGACCAGCGTCTCGCGCCGTCGCATCGGCGGTCAGGCCGCGCAACTCCTCGTCCACCACCAGGATGGACCCAGTGATGCCGAGCACCACCAGCGGAAGACAGAGGATCAGCCCGACCCACAGATGAACGGTCTGAAGCGTGCGGTACCACAGGCGCCGGCTGCGCGGCGTGCTGGCGTTGGCCATCGAATGGACTCTGGACGGAAAGGCGTTGGGGGGCTGCGGATCAGCGGATGAAGAACTGAACCGGGACCACCAGCTCGATGCGGTCCTTCGCCATCTCCTCCGGCGGGGCCGGCAGGGGGGAGGCGCGGCGGACCATCTCCACCGTCTCCTCGTCCAGCGCCGGCACGCCGGAACTGCGGTCGAGCCGGACCGACAGCACATTCCCGTCGCGGTCGATGGTGAAGCGGACCTGGGCGACCCCTTCCTGCCGGCGGGCCTGGGCAGAGCGCGGATAGCGCTTGTGCCGTTCCAGATGGCTCAGCAGCCGTCCCTGCCAGCTCGGCACCGCCCGGCTGGGCGCGGCCGAGGGGGCCGGCGCCGCCGGTGCGGGAGCCGGAACGGGCGCCGGCGGAGCGGCCACCGGGGCCGGCTGCACCGGCTGGGCCACCGGCCGGGGCGGCTTCGGCTTCTCCGGCTTGGGCTTTTCCAGTTTGGGCTTCGGCTTCGGCGGTTCGGGCGGCGGTTTGGGAAGCACCACCTCCGGCTCGACCACGGGGGGCGGCTCCGGCGGCGGCGGCGGTTCCTCGATGACCGGTTCGGGTTCGGGCTCCGGCGGCGGCGGTTCGATCACCGGCTCCGGCATCGGTTCCGGCAGGGGAATGTCGATGGCCGGTGTCGGCTCCGGCGGCGCCACCGGCAGCGGCGCCAGTTCCAGCAGCACGGCCGGCGGGTCGGCCTCCGACGGCGTGATCGGCACATGCCACGCCACCATCGCCACGCCGGCCGCGGCATGGACGCCCAACGCCAGCATCAGGCTGCCGCCCCAGCGGAAAGCCCCGCGCGCCGGACGCTCCGCCCCGTCGGCGGACCAGCCCGCCGCATCCTGGTCGAAGGCCGCACTCATGGCGCCGGCGCCGCTTCCAGCCCGACGAGGCCGATCTTCAGATAGCCGGCGGCGCGCAGGCTGTTCATCACCTCGGTCAGGGCGCCGTAATCCACGGTCTTGTCGGCGCGCAGGAAGACGCGCTGGGTCTTGTCGCCGTGGGTGGCGGCGTCCAGCGCCGCGCCCAGGGCCTCCCTGGTCGTCGTGGTGTCGCCCAGCGACAGGGTCTTGTCGGCCTGGATGGTCAGGAACAGCGGCTTGTCCGGCCGCGGCGTCGGCGTGGCGGTGGAGGCCGGCAGGTCGACCGGCACATCCACCGTTGCCAGCGGGGCCGCGACCATGAAGATGATCAGCAGGACGAGGACGACGTCAATGAAGGGCGTGACGTTGATCTCATGGGTTTCGGTCAGATCGTCGTCGCTGCCGCTGGAGCCGAGGCGCGCACCCATCGCCGTCACTCCGCCGCGCGGGAATTGCCGTGGGGACGCGGCAGCGCATGGCGGTCGATGTCGCGGCTCAGCAGGCGCAGCACCGCCGCCGACGCGTCGGTCAACTGCGCCTTGTGCCCGCCGATGGCGCGGCTGCAGGCGTTGTAGACCACCACCGCCGGGATGGCGGCGACGAGGCCGATGGCGGTGGCCAGCAGCGCCTCGGCGATGCCCGGCGCCACCACGGCGAGGTTGGTGGTCTGCGCCTTCGAAATGCCGATGAAGCTGGTCATGATGCCCCACACCGTGCCGAACAGGCCGATGAAAGGGCCGGTCGAGCCGATGGTGGCAAGGATGCCGGTGCCGCGCGCCATGCGTCGGCCGGCGGCCGACTCGATCCGCTCCAGCCGCGAGGCGGCGCGGTCCATCAGCCCGTCGCGCGACGGCGCGTCGGCCGACAGGTGGGTCTCGGCGACAACGGCGCGGACCAGCGCCGCAGCGGTGCCCTGGCTGAATCCGACCCGCTCCGCCGCCTGTGACAGCGAGCGCGACTCCTCCAGCATCGCCAGTGCCGCGCGCGCCTTGCGCTTGGCCGACGACAGCTCCACCGTCTTGGCGATGGCGATGGTCCAGGTGACGACGGAGGCGAGCGCCAGCCCCACCATCACCGCCTGCACCACCGGGCTGGCGGTGACGAACATGCCCCAGGGCGACAGGTCGTGCGGCAGCGAGGCGAGAGCGGCAGCCGCCGCGTCCGGAGCGGCCTGCGCCGCCCCCTGCATCGCTCCATCCAGCGGCGGCGCGGCGGCGGGCGCTGCGGCCTCCTGCGCGCGGGCGGCGGCGCCGGCCATCAGAGCCCCGGCACCGGCAAGTGCGGCGGCCAGCGCAGGACGGTGGCGAAACGATGTCGGCATGGCGGTCCAACTCCCCCTCGGCGCGTGTCCGGCACGCGCGCTGCGAAAATCAAAAATCCCGTTGGCACTCCGGCGCTATGCTCCGGAGCGGATACCCCGATGCGGTTATAATGCGAATGAGTCGCACTCGCACTGAAAATCGACCGCTGCCGGCGGGGAATCTTGCGATTTTTGTGGGAATTCGACGCCCTAGGGCGATGATTTTGTTGGCGCCGCGAACAGTCACGGGCATCGGCGGGGTCGT